>JAOBAU010000130.1 GCA_025463165.1 Acidobacteriota bacterium
GTAGACGAGCGATGAGAACGCGCTGATGGCGATCATCGGGACGAGCACGCGTTTCCAGTCGACCGCCGTTTTGTCGACGTTGAGCCTGAACCAGAAGAGCGCGGCGCTGATCGAGCCGATGAAGAACAGCAGGAAGACGGCGAGGATGAAGCGGCCGTTCGTCAGTGAGCCTTCGCTTTTGCAGGAGACGGGACGCGTGAACGCGAGGACGAGCGTTGCGATGAGCATCATCGCGCCGGCGACGAGTGCGAATGTCGACGAGTGCGCATGAGAGCGCAGCAAGGCAATCGCGAGTCGCGGTACGCCGAGCATTGCGATCAGCAGCGGCACCAGCATGAGCTACACGAGGAGCAGGTTCCGAAGATACGAACCGGCGAACGCCCACGTGTCACCGCTGTTGAGACCGAGGCGCGGCGTGAGGTAGTTGCTGAACTTTCGAAGCCACGTCAGCGGCTTCACCTCGGGCTCGAGCGGATCCGTCGTCGCACCAGTGCCGGTCAGCTCGGAGGCGACGCCGGTCATGCCCGTCGGCGTTGCGACGGGCATACGAGGAGAGCCAGCTGCCGATGTAGCCGCCGCCGGAGACGGTGGAGATGAAATCGAATTTCGGCAGCACGCCGACGGCTGCGAGTCGCTGAATGACGCCGAGCGCGAAGGTCGCGCTGCGGATGCCGCCGCCGGAAATGCAGAGCGCCGTGTGCGGCTCGGATGCAGGCGGATGTACTCCTCGCGCAGCACGGCATAGAGACTCAGCGGCTGGTCCGGCATTGACGCTCGTTGTTTTGAACTGCTGGATTACCTGGGAGTGTTTGGGACGCGGGGTTTCCTGCCTGTGCGGTTCGGGAAGAGTTCAGAAATTCGCCGAAGGCGTCAATGCCAGCCGACGACGAAGTGCAGGAGTGAGTCTCCCGGACCGGGCGATCCGTCGATGAAGAGGAATGACCGGCCGTCCGGCGTCGGTGCGAAGCGGAGCGTTTCCGCGGGAATGCGGAAGAGCGCGGTCGCGACCGGATCGGTCCAGTCGTGCGGCGCACGCGGCACGACGCTCATCATGTCGTTTTGCGACGACGCGTAAAAAAGCTCGTTGCCGTCGCCGCGCCAGCGAGGAGATGTTCCGCCGTTCGTCGAGACGCGCACGCGCGGCATCCCGGCGTCCGCGAGATTCTGCAGATACACCTCGGCCACACCCGACGCGTCCGAAACGAAAGCCAGCCAGCTGCCGTCCGGCGAGACCTGCGGATCGTCTTCGGCAAACGGGGTATTCAGGACGGGCTCGGTCCTGTGCGTGCGGAGATCGAGCCGAAGGATGTCGCCTCTGGATTTCGCCGATTCGGTGCTGAAGTAGATCGTCGTCGCATCAGGCGTGAAGCTTCCCGCGAATTGAAACTCGTTGACCGGATGCAGTCGCTCGGACGTCGACGAGCCGACGGCGCGGCGAACGAGATTCGGCAGCGAGCCCGCCGCCGCCGCTGAGTAAATGATCGAGCGATCGTCGGGCGACCAGACAGGCATCAGCGCCAATCCGGGCTCGCTGGTGAACCGATCGCGAACGCCGCGCGCGAGATCGTAGATCCAGATGTCGCCCAGTCCCGTCGCACGATCGAGCACGGTAACGCCGGCGCGGCGACCGTCATTGGAGATGCCGAGACTGAGGTTCTGGAAAGGGCCGCGCTCGTCGATGACGCGGAGTGTTCCCTTTCGATCGCCCATGAGCAGCCGGCCGCGACTCGTGTCGGTGCGATAGACGATCGTGCCGTTCGATGCGTCGAAGTCGCCGCGCGCCGCGGGGTAAAAGTACGAGACGTCATCGGCGAGCAGCGAAGGCTCGCCGATCATCACGCCTTTGGCGATGTCGACGCGTTGCGCGAGCAGGCGCGCGTCGCGAACGTACACGAGCTGATCTGCCGAAACGAACTTCACCTGCGAGACGTTGCGAAGCAGCACGTTCGTCGCCGCGGAATCGAGCGATGCGAGCAGCAGCCGCCGATCGAGCGAATTCCTGATTGCCAGCATGTAGAGGAAGTGTTTTCCGTCGGGGAGCAGCTGAGGGAGCGAGTGCCGCCAGTCATCTTTCGTATTTTCCGTTACGCGGGTGACGGCTCCGCCGCGATCGGAGACGCGATAGATCTCTGTGCGGCCGCCCGAACGATCAGCGAAAAGAATCGTGTTGCCGACCCATGATCCGACGGCGCCGGACGCGGCAACCTCGCAGAGCGGCTCCGCGACTTCGCGGCCCGTGACTTTCGTCTTCCACAACTTTCCCTGCGCACTGAAGGCGACCCACTTTCCGTCGGATGACCAGAACGGTCCGCTGCCGCGCGTCGTGCCTTCGATTTTCGTGATGACGGGGGAATCGAGGTTCCGAAGGTAGAGCGCACGTTCGTCTCCGGATGCGCCGGCGAAACAGAGTGTGCGTCCGTCAGGCGAGATGGCGAAGTTCGGTGTTTCCGACGATGGCAACAGCGTGACGCCGGCCGTGAACGCGAGATCGAGCCGCGTGAGCGATGGCGCGTCGACGGGAGCCGCGAAGTATCGCGAAGCGCCCGCGGCGAGCAGGCCGCCGATCACGGCAGCGATCGCGAGTCCGACGAACGTGCGTCGCGGTGCGGCCGGTGCCGCGTGTGCGGTCTCGGTCGACGTCGACGCTTCCGCGAGCCACTTCAGCTGCCGCGCGAGATCGTGCGCGGTCTGCCATCGATCGTCGGGATCTTTTTCGAGCGCGGTGAGAATGATTCGTTCGAGCGCGGCCGGACAGCCGGGCTGCAGCGATCGAACAGGAATCGGGTCGGCCGACAGAATCGCGGCGATGACGCTCGCCTGCGACGTTCCGCCAAACGCGCGCTGCCCCGTCACCATCTCATACAGCACACAACCCAACGCGAAGATGTCGGTGCGGTGATCGACCGCTTTTCCCTGCAACTGCTCCGGCGACATGTACATCACCGTCCCGACGATCGTCCCCTCGGCCGTAATCGGATTCAGCGCGGTGACAGGTGCGGAGTCATCGGAGAAAAGTCGGGGCTGCGTCGCGAGCTTCGCGAGACCGAAGTCGAGCAGCTTCACGCCGGACGCGCAGAGGATGACGTTGCCCGGTTTCAAATCGCGATGCGTAATCCCCGCGCGATGCGCATGCTGCAACGCCTCGGCGATCTGCGCTCCGTAACGAAGGACCTGCGTGAGCGGCAGCGGACCGCGCGCGAGTTTGTCGGCGAGCGTTTCGCCATCGAGATACTCCATGACGAGGTATTCGGCGTCGCCGGCACGGCCGATGTCGTAGAGCGCGCAAATATGCGGATTCGAAAGTGCGGAGATCGCGCGCGCTTCGCGCTCGAAGCGGGCGCGGTGATCGCTAGCGGCGGTGAGATCGGCGCGAAGGACTTTGATTGCGACGGTGCGATCGAGACGCGTGTCGCGCGCGCGATAAACCTCGCCCATTCCACCGGCGCCGAGGAGCTGGTCGATTTCGTAGGGACCGAGAGAGGTGCCTTTGGGGAGTGTCACGTGTGTTCGCGATGATAGCCCGCGCGGCAGGGGCACGGCGCGCAGCAGCGCGCCGCGCCTGTTGGCGGTTCACATCAGAGCTTGTTCATGAGGGCGACCAGCCTGGCGAATGAGATCGGCGCCGAGGATCCGATCCTGAGGCATGCGGAACTTGCTCGGCGGAGGCGTCTGCAGCCGTGAGGTGATCGACCCCTTTTTCTGAACCACGACCTGCTTCTGGAAGACGTGGAATCGCACGGAGCTGTGGCAGCGGAAGTAGTAGGTGTTCAACTGAGGCAGGAGCTCGGGATCGGGTTTCGAGATGTCGTCGGTCCAGTTCGCGTCTCCGGCGTTCCCAACGAATCCGCGGCGGATCGGCACCACGTGTTTGTTCTCATCGGCGCTGCCGACTTTGTGGAGCTGGCAGCGTATCTCTTCGCGAGAACGCTGTAACTCGACTGGTTGGGACCGGATACGCGAATTGTCGGGATGGAATGACGAAGTGCCGCTATGCGACTGGCGTCCACGCTCGCGGACGGCCGACGTAATCGTCATCCGACGAACAGCGCCGCCACCATTGCCAGGCCGATGACCGCGTACAGCACGCGGTAACGCGCCTGCAGACGGCAGACGCTCGCGAAGGTGAGGCCGTCGCGGAGAGTCTGGAACGACCACCACAATTGAATGGGATAGAGGACGACGACGATCGCGAGGGAGCGCGGAAGAATTCCGCGCAGTGCCAGCGTGAGGAAAAGAATCTGCGCCAGCGTAAAAAGGACGAGGCTCGCGGCGAACGTGCGGCGCTCGCCGAAGATCACCGCGTTCGTTCTTATGGCACTGACGGCGTCGCCCTGATGGTCGCGAATCTCCTGAGTGAGATGCCCGGCGGCGAAGATCAGCGCGAAAAATGTGGCGATGGCGACGCCGCGCTGATCGGCCGCGTGTCCCACGGAATAGCCGAGAAGGAAGTGGAGGATGCCGCCGGCGAGATGCGTCGCGGAGTTGAGGAGCGGTCTGCTTTTCCAATTGAAGAGCGGTAACGAGTAAAGGGCGCTCAGGATCGCAATGGCCAGCGCCAGTGAAAGCGTGATCGCGCCAAGCCGGCTGAAGAGAACGAGACTTACGAGCAGAACGCCGGCCGTGAGGACGCCCATCTCACCACGTCCGACACCTCGGGCCGTAAATACGCCGGCCGCTTTGTTGGGATCGGCGAGATCGGCTTTTAATCCCGACCAGTCATTGAGCATGAAGATGTGCGTCACCAGGAAAATATTGGCGACGATGAGCATCGCCAGTGGACGCAGGTTCTCTACTCCCGGATGGCCGATCGCGAACGCGGCGCCGAGCAGCGGCGAGCCCTGGAGCACGAGGACGTCCTGCAGTCGCAGCCAGGAAAGATAGCGAAGCGCGGAAGCTTTAGCCGGTCGGATGGGCGCGACCGAGTCGTTCATATTCGTCATAGAGTCTTAGCCACAGCGCGTAGCCGGCATCCTCGGACCAGTAATATCTGGCGACGCTCGCCGTGAGGTCGTTATGGTAGAGGAGCGGCGGATTCGTTCTTATGAGCGCAAAGTCGTCCCTCGCGAGCTCGCGCAGCACGGCGCGGATGAGCATCGCATCGGGCGGTGAGCCACCGGTCGCCGGCTCCATCATCATCCGGACGACCGACACCCAGAGCTGCTGTCCGGAAACGCCCGTGCGCATCCGTGACTCGGGCAGTTTCAGTTCGCAGCCGGCGCGCCGGAGATCGGCAATCCGCAGTATCGGGACCAGCGGCGTCTTTCGATAGTAGACCCAGAGGCGCTCCTCATCGATGACCGGCCGAAGCGCATCGCAGAGCGCGCGACCGCTCGCCGGACGCACTTCGGAGAGCAGCATCAGGAGATGCATCTGGATGGCGATGTCGGCAGGGTTCGGATCGCGACCGGGATCGAGACATTGATACGCGTCGCGTGGTGCGAGCCACGTGCGATAAAGACCGTCCGCCGTTCGATAACGATCGATGGTCGATAGTGCCGATGTCAGGCGCGCGCGGTCATGCGCGGGAGCGATTCGCCAGACGAGAGCCGTGTTGTCGGTATCCGGAGTAATCGCGCAGCCAAGGGTACCGATGCCGGGAGCGTCGGGCAGGCCGTGATAGCGAACGAGTCCGCCGGATTCGATCTGACTGGTGAGGTGTTGCCGGGCGCGTTGCAGGTTTTCTTCAAGACCGCGCGCGGCGCTCAGAGGGTCGAGCAGATCGACGAGGAGCGACGTGAGAAACGTGTTCATCTCCGGATGCGGCCGATGAAAACGCGGCTCGCTCGTGTATGCGGTGAGCCAGTAACCCTGCGGCTGCTGATGCTCGCGAATGCGCGCTGCAGCGTTTCTGAATGCGTCGCTGAGATCTTCGGTGTTTAGCTCGCCGGCTTCGATTGCCGGAGCCGGCGCCGCGCCGACTCCGGCTCGCACCGTCAGCATGCGCTCGTCGAGGTACTGGCCTTCGCCGTTCCCGTAAGCCCAGGCCATTGCAGTGAGCCGGTGCTCGCCGGGAGTGAGAGCGGCCGTGTCGAGCGGAATGCTCCAGCCGGCGGGACTGGCCACGTGCATCGTCGCGCGAACGTCGGACCGGTCGGTAAAGACCGACGTGGCGACGTACTGATGTCCGTCGATGCTGACGGCAACCTGCGCCGGTGTCCTGTCGCCGGCCAGCGTCCATCCGGCGACGACCGCCTGCTGGCCTGACGTAACCGCGGAGGTCACGCCGGCGCTGGTCACGACGCCATCGAAACTTCCGCGCATTGAATTCTTCAGATCGGGCGGCGCGATGCCCTGATTCAAAGCGACGATGAACGGCACGTTCCGCCAGCGAAACGCGGCGCGCATATCCTGCTCCTGCAAGTCGCGGTCAGCGGCGTAGATCGGCAGGTCGGTCGAACCGGTGTAGCAGAAGGCGCCGATGCCTTCGATGATGATTGCCGCACCGACGGCAATGAGAAAGCACGTCCGCGCGATGCCGCGCAATGCCGTAACGACCGGCACCAGCATCCAGAAGAGGAACGGCAGGAGATCGGTCATATAGCGCGGTCCAAAGGAAAGACCGCCGCGCCAGTCGGTTTTCGCGTAGAGCAGGATCTGGATGACGACAGCGATCGTCATCGCGAGAGTGAGTCGCCGCTCTTCGCGACTGTCCGGCAGATGACGCCACGCCAGCACGAGGAAGAGCAGAAAAGGGGAGAAGAGGAACAGTCCGCGCGTCGGGCTGACCAGCAATCCGGCCACTCCCGTCAACAGATCGTGCCGAAAGAAAGCAGCCTTGCCGATGACACCGTAACCACCGGCCACGTTGTTGGCCATGCGCAGGTTGTAGAACAGCACGATGAACATCGGCAGCGCGGCGGCCGCGGATAACAGCACAACCCGGCGCCGGCCGGCCCACAAAAGTCCGCAGATGCCGAGGGCCGCGCCGAGGATGACGTCGGGCGGGCGGTTGCAGGCGATGAGACCGCACAACAAGCCGGCGGCAAGCACTCGCGGCGTCGTACACCGCGCCGCGAGAAGCATCAGCACGCCGATCACCAGCACCTCGGCGAGCCCGTGCTGCCACAACGCCTGGCTGCTGATCACCCACGTCGTCGTGCCGAACGCATACGCGGCGGTGAGCAGCAGTGCGATCTTCACCGATGCGCGGCGGCGCAGCAGCAGGTAAAGCAGCGATGCGGAGAGCGCCGCAAGGAACGAGGCGCTCAGTTTCTCCATGACCTTCGCCACGTGATCCAGCCGCTGATTGCTCCAGCCGCGGAGATGCAGGTAAGCAACCGCGGGAACGTAAAGCGGTGCGACGATCACCGGCACGACGATGGGATACAACGAGATGATGTGGCCGTCCGGCCGATGCAGCATCCAGAACGCCCCATCGCCGCGACCCTGCGCGGCGACGCTGGCGATCGGTTCGAAAAAAACGGTGTGGTACTGCACGATCGCGAAGGGGAGATATCGCGCCGGATACGTGTCGCCGGCAGTGATCGCGCGCAGGTTGGCGTTGTAGACCAGCATGCACATCAGGCCGATCAGGATGCTGGCCCGCAGTTCGTCGCGGTATCGGAATCCGGTCTCGAAATGCAGAGCTGACGCGGACTGCCCATCGGGCGGCGGGGTCATGGAGTCGTGGTCACTTGTGCTGATTTCCTGCGTCATCCGGCTCTTTTTGCAGGGCGACGGAACGAAGCCGGAGACTACTACAATCCTCGCCGCCGCTCGACTATCGTAGCGGCATGACGGACGACGAAGTGCGCGCGCGGATTGCCGCCATTCCACACTGGTACCACCCCATCGAAGTACGGCCGGGGATCATCACGCCCGGCGCGAACGCGGCGCGAACCGTGCTCGAGCTGCTCGACCTTCCGGCCGACTGTCGCGGGATGCGCGCGCTCGATCTCGGTACGCGCGACGGCTTCTTCGCGTTCGAGCTGGAGCGCCGCGGCGCCGAGGTCGTGGCGGTCGATTACATGGCAATGACCGACAGCGGTTTCGGCGTCGCCGCGGAACTGCTCGGCTCGGGCGTCACGTACCTCCAGCGCAATCTGTACGAGCTCACGGCCGCGGACCTCGGCACGTTCGACATCGTGCTTTTTCTCGGGCTGCTCTATCACCTTCCCGATCCGCTCGGCGCACTTCGCGTCGTGCGCAATCTCACGCGGCAGCGGATGTACGTCGAGACGCTGGTGCTCGATTTCGGACGTGAGCTCGACGAGTTGCCGCTGATGCGTTTCTTCGCCGGCTCGAGCTGGGCCGGCGATCCGACGAACTACTGGGGGCCGAACGTTCGCTGCGTCGAGGAGATGCTCGGCGAGACGGAGTTCGCGACGCGACGGGTCGCTCGCATCGGCGACCGCTGCGTGTTCGCCTGCGAGGCGATGTCGAGTCCCGCCGCCGCGTACTATATGCAGATCGCCACCGGCCGCCGCGCGCCGGAAAGCATCCCGGGAAACCCGCAACACCAATGACCGTTCCGTTTCGGTTGATCGTCGCCGGCATGCACCGGTCAGGCACGTCGTTCGTTGCCTCGCTGCTCGCGGCGTGGAACGTTCGGATGGGCGACCGGTTGGTCGCCGCCGACCGCGGGAATCCCGCCGGCTATTTCGAGGACGTCGATTTTCTGGAGCTCAACCGCCGCCTCCTTGTCGCCGCTGTTCCGCCGGAAGATGGCTATCGCGACTGGGGCTGGACGGAGAGCGAGACGTTCGATGCCGGAGCGTTGCGCGCACATCGCGATGCGGCAGCGGCACTCATTGCCGCGCGCGATCGCGCAGGGCATTCGTGGGGGTGGAAGGATCCGCGCACTTCACTCCTCCTGGATTTCTGGGATGACCTGCTCGGCGCGGACGCGCGCTTTCTTCTTGTCTATCGGCATCCGTGGGAAGTGGCCGATTCGATGCTGCGCACAGGCGCCGACATCTGGCTTACCAATCCGAGTTACCCCGCACGGATCTGGACGTATTACAACCGCAGCCTCCTCGACTTTCACCGGCGTCACGCCGATCGAACGCTGCTCGTCAGCACCAATCGTCTGCTGCGCGATCCGGAAGCATTCGCCGCCCTGATTCGCCAGCGCTTCGGCATTGAGGCCGATGCGAAGACGATCGCGAGTCTTCGCGCGGAGGGCTCGTTCGTCTCGTTTCCGGACGACGATCCGCTGCCGCGTCTGTGGCGATCCACGAACCCTGAGGCGATGGAACTGCTGGCGGCGCTCGACGATGCCGCCGATCTCGGCAACGATCGCGCGCGGGAAACGAAAGCTGCGCATCGAACGGCGACGCGACCGCGTCTCTCCGTCATCATTCCCTGCCACGACGACGGCGATTACCTGATCGATGCCGTGGCCAGCGTAGAGCGCAACACGCCCGCGGATACGGAGCTGATCGTCGTCGATGACGGCTCGTCGCAGCCGCGCACGCGCGACGTGCTCGCCGCGCTTCGCGAAGCGGGACATCGCGTCATCGAACAACCGCACTCCGGTTTGTCGGCGGCGCGCAACACCGGAATCGTTGCATCGAGTGGCGATTACGTGCTGCCGCTCGACGCTGACAATCGCCTGCTGCCGGGCTTCGCCGCGGACGCGGTGGCGCTGCTGGACGCCGATCCGTCCGCCGGCGTGGTCTACGGCGATCGCCGCGAGTTCGGCGCGCGAAGCGGCGACGTCGCGGTGCCGGAGCTCGAGCTGCCGCGGATGCTCTGGAGCAATTACATCGACGCCTGCGCCGTGTTTCGCCGCGCGGTCTGGAGCGACTGCAACGGCTACGACGTCGCGTTCACCGACTGGGAGGATTGGGATTTCTGGCTTGGCGCGGCGGAGCGCGGGTGGCGGTTCGTTCATCTGCCGCGGCCGACGTTCGAGTATCGCATCCGTCCCGATTCGCTGCACCAGCGGTTCCTCCGCCGCGACGATTACCCGTCGACGCTGCGCCGTCTGTACGAGAAGCATCGCGAACTCGTATCGACGCACGCCGCCGAAATCCTCATCGCCGCGCACGTCGAGCGACGCGCGCTCTTCCGAGATACCGAAGCGATGCGCGCATCACGCGACGCCATTCAGGCGGAGATCGATCGGCTGGCGGTCGGGACGCGGGAGCAGCTCGCCGCGCTGCAGGAGATCGTCGCGGCACGCGATGCCGAACTGGCCTCGGTGAAGTTCGTGCTGGCAGCTCGCGACGAAGAGCTGGCCTCGCTGCGGCCTCGAGCGTCAGTCGCGTCGCCGGAGAATGCGCTGACGGACGCGACGCGCGTCTTCACGATCATCGCCCGCAACTATCTCGCTCACGCGCGCGTGCTCGCGGCGAGTCTGGCGCGTCACAATCCCGGAGCTCGTCTGCACGTCGTCGTGCTCGACGATCCGGACCTCGCGCCGGAGCCGTCATTCGAGATCATTCCAGTGGACGAGCTTCCGTTCGAGCCGCCATCGGATCTCTACACGATGGCCGCGATCTACGACGTCACCGAGCTTGCGACGGCCGTAAAGCCGTGGGCGTTCGAGTACTTCTTCGAGCGCGGCGCATCGGTCGTGATCTATCTCGATCCCGATATCGAGGTTTTCGACTCGCTCGCACCGCTCGAGTCGTTGACGCGCGAGCAGGGAATGGTTCTCACGCCTCACATCACCGAGCCGCTGCCGCGCGATGGGAAGCATCCCGACGAGCGCGATCTGCTGCTGTCCGGCGTCTACAACCTCGGCTTCCTCGCGCTCTCCGCCGATGCGGCGAAGACGATGCTGCCATGGTGGCGCGAGCGTCTGCGGCGCGATTGCCTCAACGATCCGCCAGGCGGATTGTTCGTCGATCAGCGCTGGATCGATCTCGCACCGGCGCTGTTCGAGCCGTCGATCCTCAAAGACGCCGGATACAACGTCGCTTACTGGAATCTGGCTCACCGCGTGCTCGCACGTGAAGGCGATCGCATGCTGGTGAACGGGCAGCCGCTGCGCTTTTTTCACTACAGCGGTTTTTCTCCGCGTGCGCCGCACGTGCTCTCGAAGCATCAGCATGGATCGCTTCGCATCCGCCTGAGCGAAAGGCCGCTCCTTGCCGAGCTCTGCGAGCGTTACGCCGCCGCGCTGGAGGAGGCCGGCTTTGCCGACTGCTGCGCGATGCCGTATGGATTCGCAGCGACCGCCGATGGACTGCCGCTCGATGCGCGGACGCGTAGAGTGCTCCGCCGCACGTATCTCGAGGATGAAGCGGGCGGGCGCGCGCCGTCGTTTCCGAATCCGTTCTCGTCCGCTGGCGCGGCCGACGTCGTGCAGCGTCTGTTGCGCCCATCACCGCACGCACCCGGCATTCCCATCTGGCTCGGCGAGATCTGGAACGATCGGGCGGATCTGCGCATCGCGTTTCCGCGCATCGACTCCGCCGACGCGGAGCGATTTCTTCAGTGGGTACGGACGCAGGGTGTTCGCGAACACGCCATTCCTCCGCAACTCATTCCGGCCGCAAATCCCGAGATCGCGCTGCAGGCAGCGCGCGCCAAGAATCTTGCTGCCGGTGTCAACGTGTACGGCTATGCATTCGCGGAGAGCGGTACCGGACAGATCGTCCGCTCCGTCGTCGCCGCGCTCGCCGCGGAAGGGATTCCGTACGCGGTCGTGCCGTTCACGCGCACGATCAGCCGGCAGCAACGCGAGTTTGCCGATCTCGGCGCGGTCGCTCCGTCATTTGACACGAATCTGATCTGCGTCAACGCCGACCAGGTGCCGCTGTTCTTCGAGAGCATGCGCGAGCAACTGCTGCCCGGCGCACGCAACATCGGTCTCTGGGCGTGGGAAATCGAAGAGCTTCCCGCAGCGATGGCCGCGAGCGAGCGCTATCTGGACGAGGTGTGGGGCATCAGCAGTTTCACCGCAGCGGCGCTGGCTCGCCGTCTCACGAAGCCCGTGCGCGCGTTTCCGCTGCCGGTCGTGGTGCCGGAAGTGCGACGTCGCACGCGCGCCGAGCTCGGGATGCCGGAAGGCTTCCTCTTTCTCTTCTGCTTCGATTACGACAGCGTCTTTCGCCGCAAAAACCCGCTCGCGATCGTGGCCGCGTTCCGGCAGGCGTTTGCCGATCGCGCGGACGTCGTGCTCTACGTCAAAACTACGAACGCCGAGCGGCACGCGGCGGAAGATGAAGCGCTGCGCACCGCCGCCGGAGGTTGCGCGAACATCGTCATTCGCGATGCCTACGTCACGAGCGACGACTACTTCTCGATGCTCGATGCCTGCGACTGCTACGTTTCGCTCCATCGTTCGGAAGGTTTCGGCCTGACGGTCGCGGAGGCGATGGCGCTCGGCAAGCCGGTGATCAGCACTGCGTATTCGTCGACGCTGGAGTTTGCGAACGAGTCGAACAGCTTTCCGGTGCCGGCGCGGATGGTCGAGGTGGGCGAGGGCGCACCGCCATATTCGTCCTCCTCGCGCTGGGCGGAGCCCGATGTCGCGATCGCCGCCCAACAGATGGCTCGCGTCTGCGCCAATCGCGAAGAAGCGGCAGCCGTCGGTGCCCGCGCGCGCGCCGACATCGAGGCGCTGCACGGTCCGTCGGCGCGCGGACCGCTGCTGCGCCGGCTGCTGGACGAGCATCGTCGCAGACGCGAGACGTTCATGCCGCCAATGGAGGTGACAGTGGAACCAACCGCTCTTTTCGAAGCCGACGCCTCAGCCGTGGAGTCGCTCCTCGGCGTCCCGCGGCCGGACCTTCCGTCGAGGATGCAGCGACTCGCGACCCCGTTGCGCCGCCTGGTGCTGCGCTTCATCCGCGTCTACTGGGTGCAGCAACTCGCGGTCGATCGAGCACTGCTCGCCGCGATGCGCACGCTGCGTCGCGAGTCCCGTAACGAGAGCGTTCGCATACGCGAGCAGTTGACCGAGCTCTCTGACGAAGTACGAGCGCTGCGCGAACGGATCGACGGTCCCGGCGGACGCGAGTGAACGAGCCGCTCGCGGATCGTCTCGCGGCGGCCGAACGGAGAATCGAGGAGCTCGAAGCCGAGCTCCAGCGCGAGCGCGAGCGTTCTCGCTATTCGCAGCAGCGGCTGGCGACGAAGGAGCGCGAGGTCCAGGACATCCATCGCTCCCGCGCCTGGGGACTCGTCGCTGCACTCCGTTCGCTCAAGCATCGTCTGGTCGACCCGCTGCTCGGTCGCGTCGGCATCGCGTGGCCGCGTCGTCGCGCCGCCGCGTCGCCGGCGGAGACGGGCCAGCCGTCGTCGTATCCGCGTTCTCGTCAGGATGCGTACGACGTCATTTGCTTCTCGACCTGTGACTGGGATTCTCGTTTTCAACGGCCGCAACAACTGATGTCGCTCTTCGCGGCGGCGGGGCATCGCGTGTTCTACATCAGCCAGCAGTTCCGTCGCGACGGTCCGAGCTGGGCGATCGCGCGGAAGCGGCACAACGTCTACGAAGTCACGTTCCGCGGCAAAGTGCTCAATGTCTATGCTCACGGTCTCCGCGATCGCGCGCGCGATCTTCTGATGGATGGCCTCGACGCACTCCGCCGCGACGTCTCGATCGAAGCGGCGGCGATGATCGTGCAGCTGCCGTTTTGGTGGCCGCTGGCGCGCGAGGCGCGCGAGCGATTCGGCTGGCCGATTCTTTACGACTGCATGGATCTTCACTCCGGCTTCGCGACGGTGCGCAAGGCGATGGTGATTCAGGAAGACGAGATGCTGGCGAAGGCGGACGTGGTCGTTGCCAGCTCCGCGCTGCTCGAGCAGCGTGCGTTGACGAAGCGCGATGCAGTCGTCCTGTTGCGTAACGCGTGCGACTTCGAGCATTTCGCGAAAACGCCGAGTGCGAACAATGCACGGCCGGTGATCGGCTACTACGGCGCGATTGCCGACTGGTTCGACTCCGCGCTTGTCGCCGAGCTCGCCGAGCGCAGACCGGAGTGGGATTTCATCCTCGTCGGATCGACGTACGGCGCCGACATCTCTCCTTTCGCGAATCTTCCGAATGTCTCACTGCCGGGCGAAGAGGCGTACGAATCGCTTCCGGAATGGCTCGGGCGTTTCGACGTGGCGATCATCCCGTTCAAACGAACGAAGCTGACCGAGGCGACGAATCCGGTGAAGGTGTACGAGATGCTTGCGGGTGGAAAGCCGATCGTCTCCGTTCCGATCCCGGAAGTCGCGGCGCTCGCGCCGCTCGTTCGTCTTGCATCGAGCGCGGAAGAATTCGAGCGTGAGATCACGGCCGCGCTCGCGTACGACGCCGGCTCAGCGGAGGAGCGTCGTGCCTTCGCGCGCGAACACACATGGAATCGGCGATTCGAAGTACTGCAATCGGTGACGAACGAGGCGGTTGAAAGGCGAGCGGACTGAAACGTCTGATTCCGGCGCGTGTTAACGTCCGCGCTCCATGCCCCATGTCCTGTTCGTGTTTGGCACCCGGCCCGAAGCGATCAAGCTCGCACCCCTGATCGAGGAGCTCCGCCGCAATCCTTCGTTTGACGTTCGCGTCTGCGTCACCGGCCAGCACCGCGAGATGCTCGCGCAGGTGCTGCGGCTGTTCGACATCGTTCCCGAGTTCGATCTCGATCTGATGACGCTCGATCAGGGTCTCAGTGAGATGACCGCGGCGATTCTGGCGGGGATGCGTGACGTGCTGCGCTCGACGCGCCCTGACCTCGTCGTCGTTCAGGGCGATACGACGAGCGCGTTCGCGGCGGGACTGGCGGCGTTCTATGCCGGCATCGACGTCGCCCACGTCGAAGCGGGCCTGCGCAGCGGCGATTCCCTCGCGCCGTGGCCGGAGGAAGTGAATCGCAAACTGCTCAGCATCGTCACGCGTTACCACTTCGCGCCGACGGAGGAATCACGCGCAAATCTTCTGCGCGAAGGAACCGATCCGGCGCAGATTTTCGTGACCGGAAACACCGTGATCGACGCGTTGAAGAAGGCAGCGTCGCGCATCGACGGTGATGACGTGCTGCGCGCCAGGCTCGACTCGGAATTCTCGTTTCTCGATCGCCGGCGGCGACTCATTCTCGTCACCGGCCATCGGCGTGAGAGCTTCGGCTCCGGTTTCGAGTCGATCTGCGACGCGCTTGCCGAGATCGCGGGCGAGCACGAGGACGTCGAGATCGTCTATCCAGTGCATCTCAATCCGAACGTGATGCTACCCGTACATCGCATTCTCGGCAGGAACGCTCGCATTCATCTCATCGAGCCGATCGACTACCTGTCGTTCGTGTATCTGATGACGCGCAGCGAATTCATCCTCACCGACTCCGGCGGCGTGCAGGAGGAAGCGTCGACGCTCGGCAAGCCGGTATTGATCCTGCGCGAAACGACGGAGCGACCCGAGGCGGTGAGTGAAGGGAACGCCCGCGTCGTCGGTACCGACCGCGAGACGATCGTGTCGGAGACGAGGCTGCTGCTGCACGATGCAGCGCATCGTGCGGCGATGAGTCAACCGAGCCTGGCGTTCGGAGACGGGAAGGCTGCGGAGCGGATTGCGGAAGTCCTGCTCGAGGCTACGCTGAGCGACCGCTGTCGCGCCGCATCCCCACGAGCAACATGAAGTCACTCACCAGCATCCCCGAGTCGATCAGCGCATCTTCGACGTCGAGAATGGCCTGGACGCGGTCCATGGCGTCGCGCCGATCGAGAGTGAAGTTGTGGACGATGCCGTTGTAGAGCAGGTGCTGAATCGTACCGCCGAGATTGCGGATCTCGACCACGCGGAAGAATTGGCGGAAGAGAGGAACGATCTCCGCCGAGCGAATCGATTCGAACGGTGACGCGGCCACCACGTCGCTCACCTCCGGACGGCCTTCATACGGCTTCACCGCGCCCCACCGCAACATGCGCAGATCCTCCGGCAACAATTCCATGAGCGTGCGGACGACGTCGATCTGTCGATCCGTCCACTGGAACTGCGTCGGCCCGACGAACTCCTCGAGAATGAACAAGCCATTCGGTGTCAGCGCGTCATGCACCTGTGCCATCACATGCTCGAGCGCGAGAAAGTGGTGCAGGCTGTGGCTGGAGAAAACAAGGTCGTAGGTGTTCGGCGGCAGCAGCGACGTGTTGACGTCGGCAACGCGAAACTCGCCCGGGATTCCGTGCGCGATCCGCATCCGCTCGGCTTCCGCGATGCGCTCTTCACTCACGTCGATGCCGTGCAGCTCGCGAGTGCTGCCGGCGCTGAACACGGCGAGGCTCTTCTGCCCCGCGCCGCAGCCGAGGTCGAGACTGCGATGCGCGGGCGCTCCGAGCCGGCGGCCAGCCCATGTTTCCCACGGCAGGCCCTCGATCAGGCCGCGCGCGCGGTAGTGGGTATTGATCAGCGGATGGTCGAGCCACGCATGCCATTCGCCGGACGCTTCGACGCGGAGATGATCGCCCCACTTGCGGCTCTCCGCGGCGAGGCGCGACGCGTAATCGATGTCAGACACGCGACGATCCTAACCCGCGAACAGACAGCCTGGTCGAACGAACTCGCCAGCCGGAACGGCATCGGTTAGTCTGTCGCGCTGATGTCGGACAACCGGGAAACCCCGCTTCACCAAACCATCGAAGCGCAGGCGGACCGGATCGTGAAACTCGAGCGGCAACTCGAGGCGCGGACCGCCGCGCTCGACGCCACCGTTGAAGAATACGCACGGCTGAAGGAGCGGCTTCGCGCGCAACAGCGGGAACTACCGCAAGACCGGTTGCAGCTTCCTGTTCTCTCCTGGCGGAAGCGCGTCCGCAAAACCGCGGTGCTCGTCGGCGGAAGGTTGCTGCCCCGGCCCGCGAAACGGTGGATCAAGCGCTTCTGGGATCCGTGGGCTCAGCCGCGGCGCATCTCCGCGCCAGTCGCCATCACGCCTCGTACGCGAGGCATCCCAACCAGCACGACGTTCGATGTCCTCTGCTTCTCGATCATCGACTGGGGCTTTCGCTGGCAGCGGCCGCAGCAGCTTCTGTCGCAGTTCGCGAACGCGGGCCATCGCGTGTTTATCTTCAGGACCACCGAATTTCTTGCGCCGGGCAGGGCCACGTTCGCGATCCAGCAGATGCGCGAGAACGTATGGGAGATCACGATCGCACCGCCGGTCATGATCGACGTCTACGCCGGCGCGATCGATCCGGCCACGATGGCGTGGTTTCCCTCGCTCCTCGATGAAATGAGGCGCGAGCTGGATATCGTCTGCGCCGTATCGATCGTGCAGGTCGCGACGTGGCGCGAAGCAGCCGTGGAAGCGCGCCGGCGCTTCGGATGGAAGATCGTTTACGACTGCATGGACGAGTGGGACTCGTTTCCCGGCATGAAGCCGCAACTCCTCGTCGCCGAGAACCTCCTGGTCGCGGAAGCAGACGTCGTCACTGTCTCAGCGCAGCGCCTTCTCGACAAATGGCGTGGACGCAACCCGCGCGTGGAGCTGGTCCGCAACGCTGCCGACTTCGCGCACTTCACGGCGCCGCAATCCGAGCATCTCCTCGACGATGTGAAGCGTCCGATCGCCGGCTACTTCGGCGCCATCGCGCCATGGTTCGACGTCGAGCTGCTGACCCGCCTCGCTGCCGAGCGCCCGCAATATTCGTTCGTCGTCATCGGCGGCGTGTTCGACGTCGACGTTCGTCCGCTGGAGAATCTCCCGAACGTCCATCTCCTCGGGCAACAGGCTTACGCGCGCATGCCCGCGTACCTCAACGACTTCGACGTCTGCCTGATCCCGTTCGTCGTCAACGAGATCACCGCCGCGACCGATCCCGTGAAGTTCTACGAGTACATCTCCCGCGGCAAACCGGTCGTGTCGACGTTCATGCCGGAGCTCGAGCCGTTCGGCGATCTGCTCTATCTCGCGGGCGATGAACGCGACTTTCTCAGCAAGCTCGACGCCGCAATGACCGAGAGCGACGACGCTCTTCGCATGCGCCGCATCGACGCTGCACGCGCGAACACATGGACCGCGCGAGCCGACGTCATGCGGAGTGTGATCCGCGACGTACACCCGAAGGTCAGCATCATCATCGTCTCGTACAACAATCAGGAGCTGACGCGTGCCTGCATCGAGAGCGTGTTGCGCAACTCGATGTATCCGAGCATCGAAGTGATCGTCATCGACAACGCATCGAGCGACGGTTCCGCGGAAATGCTCAGCGCGATGGTGGACGATCGCGTGCGGCTGATCCTCAATCGTGAGAATGCCGGCTTCGCGGCCGCAAACAATCAGGGCCTGCACCTGGCGACAGGAAAGTTTCTGGTGCTCCTCAACAACGACACGGTCGTTCCGCGCGGCTGGCTCCCGCGCATGCTGAAGCACCTCGAGGATCCGCAGGTCGGGCTGGCCGTTGCGGTGACGAACTTCTCCGGCAACGAATCGCGCATCCCCGTGCCGTACGCCACGATCGAGGAGATGCATCCGTTCGCGGAGCAGTACATGCGCGAGCACGAAGGCGCGCGATTCGATATCCGCGTCGCCGCCATGTACTGCGTCGGGATGCGACGCGATGTCTGCGCGCTCATCGGCCCGCTCGATGAGGAGTTCGCCATCGGTATGTTCGAAGACGACGACTACTCCCACCGCATGCGCCTGGCCGGATTCCGCGTCGTCTGCATGGAGGATGTGTACGTACACCACATCGGCCAGGCTTCATTCTCGAAGCTCGTTCCTGCTGCGTACGACGCCCTCTGGAAACGCAATCAGGCGCACTTCGAAAAGAAGTGGGGCATGCGCTGGGAACCACACCGCGCACGTTGACCGTTCGTCAGGATCGGTAGTCGTGCAGCGAAGGCGTTTCTCCCGGTGGCCACATCGAGCTCACCGAGCCGGGGCGGTAGAACGTTGCCGTGAGGCTGCGGCGGGACGTGTGGCAGTCGTTCACGACGGGCGACACCGCGTGCCAGGAATTGGCCGACCGAACCAGGACGGCGGAGTTCCCGACGATGGGCAGGATCTGCGCGACCACGGCGGTGGGATCTTTCGCGCTCAGGATCGACAAGCACCCGCCATCCTTCAGGTCCCACGAATCATTGAAATAGAGGACGTGCGTGACGACCTTGTCCGGCAGATCCGAGTGCGCGCCGAGCGAGGCGCCCGGGCCGTAATGGAACACATTGACCTCGAGCGGTGCCGTCGAGAGGTCGCAGCCGGTCAGTTCCGACAATGCGTTGCGATAGGAAGGCGAGAGGAAATCGTCGGCCAGGCTTCGCCACGCGTCGCTGAGCGCCGACGCGTTTGAGATCGTTCTCGCACCCATGGCAATCAGCTCGCGCGCCTCGTATTCGTAATCCTTTTCTCCGCCGTAGCCCGATACGAGCTTGTAGTGATCCGACGGAAATGAGCGCGCCAGCTGCTCGGCATCGGCGTTACTGAAGAGACGATCGATGGCCGCCCATCGATACGGCTCGGTTTCCATCCTGCTTTTTCGAAGGCGCTCCGGATCGATCATGCAAGGCCCTCGGCCGACTGTTTTTCGAGAATGAGCGGAAGGGACTGCCAGAACGTGGCGATCGCCGCGCGCGTTGACGCGTCCGTTCCGTTGCGGATTGCAGTGACGGCGCGATCCCAATGATTGGCGAGGAGATGAAGTTTCGTTTCCACCGCCGGAAGAGGCTTGCGTTTTCCAACGCGTGATACGAACCAGTCCGGGCCGGATTCGCGCACGGCGGACAGGGGATAGATCGTTTCGAACTCGAGCAGGGCCGTGAACTTTCCAACAGAGAGATCCATCCACGTGAACACCGGCACACCGGAGGTGAGCGCGGTGATCGCCAGATGGTAGCTGTGACCGACGACCGCCGATGCGTGGCTGATGAACTCCGCGAGCAGCAGCGGATCGGGCCACGTGGTCAGTGCCAGGAATCCCGGCAGATTGGAGGCGTGATCGCCGAGGACGGGACCGATCGGCAGCGCGACGAATTGCAATCCCGAAAACCGGCGCTTGCCTGACGCCACGAACCGCGGGAACCACGACATCGAGTCGGCGGCCTGCACGAGGACGTAAGGCTTCGTGATCCCGGCCGCACGCCACAGTCGTTTGAGCTCGTCCGACGGCTCCGCGGGGAGCAGGCGCGTGATTCCGAACGCGGTGTCGGGAACGACGGTGACGCGGTCGTCCTCCACGAATTGCGCGAGCGTCGCTCGTGAAGGCTCGTCGCGAACGGCGACGTACGAGCTGAGACCGAGTGCCAGTCGCAGCAGAGGATGGGCCCATCGCGGAACATCATTGATGTGCATTCCGGGTGCGTTCCACACGACCGGGATCCCGCGCTGCAACGCGATCAGCGCGGGTGTAAGCCAGTAGCCGGTCGGATGCGGAATCGACGGGTTCGGCGGTGCGTACCCGGGCGCGACTTCCTTGTCGAAACGGATGAGGAACCCGCCGCCGATCAGCATCGCATCGAGGTCGGCGACGACCCGCGGCAGGTCGGCGACGGAGGTGACGGCGTAAGGCCAGTCCGGCGGCGTCTTCGCGTGATAGGAGAAGCGATGGAGCTTCACCGCGCCAAGGCGCTCGCGCAACTCCGCCTCAGCAATCAGAGGGAAAAGGAGGTCACCGAAGTTGCGCACGTCGAACGTACCGACGATCCCGATCTGCCACTGACGTTCTGTCATCTGCGCGCGCGGCAATTTAGCATGGGGGGCAGTACGCGGCCGAGCAACACCCTCCCGTCGTGAGCCGCAGTCTTCCTCGTGTTACAGCCGCGAGAGTGCGGCGTCCCGGACCGCGTCTCCGAGCGCCTGGCGAGACTCGCCGTCGATCGCGCGCGACGATCGGCGAATCGATGACACCATCTTCGCGGGAAGACGCTTCCACGCCCTGCGCAGATCCAGCGCACGGTCGTCTGCGAGAACCTCAATCAGTTGCGCGGCCTGCCGCCGGTCTTTGCGCGCCTTCTGCTGCTCGGACACCGGTCGTCTCTCCGCGACCCAGAGTTTGTGCAATGCGAATGCGGCGGGCGCTGGTATCTGCACGAGGATTCCTGCGCCGGCGAGAACGGCGGCTTCCGTGCTTTCGGCGAGGAGGTATCCGAGGCCGGGCAGCGGTTGAGCGGCAGCATTGAGATGCGGGAGATGCACCGGCTTCGCACCATCCCGATTGCCGGGTGTCAGGAGATCTACACGAAGGTCGCGACCGCGAACTTTGAACGACGTGCTCGGGTCATGCGGATCGAGCTCCGGTACGGCAACGAAGCGCGGGTCGGAAGCACGGAGAGTCTCGAGGATGTCGATGCGGATCGCTGCGACGCCGACGCTGATCGCCGGCTGCGCGAGATCGACATCGGCGGTTCGCAGCGTTTGCTGATCGAATCGCACTCCCAGCATGTTGGCGATGCAAATGAACGCCTGCGTGCCGACCAGCACCGCGCCGGCGCGAAAGAGACCCGCGTCCGCGAGCGTGGTGAGCACACCGGCGATGGAGGCCTGTTCGCGAACCATTCCACCGGCGATGAGCATCGCGACCAGCTCGCGCCGGCGGCTCTCCTCATCCGCGAGCTCGTTGCGCGCTTCTTCCGCGCGTGCGATCGTGGCCAGCAACTCCGGTG
Organism: Acidobacteriota bacterium; assembly: GCA_025463165.1. Classification (GTDB taxonomy): domain Bacteria; phylum Acidobacteriota; class Thermoanaerobaculia; order Gp7-AA8; family Gp7-AA8; genus JAOBAU01. Next base: position 21,470 of record JAOBAU010000130.1, read on the forward strand.
ACTCAGGGCCGAGATAGATCTGGCGTCTTCGCGCGCCGTCCTTCCGCTGCACGTACCAGTAGGTGGATCCGGCGACGGACTTCGAAACGAACGACCCCGAGCGCGGCACAAGCGTCGAGGAGCGAAGCTGATCGAGCAATTCGCTGTAGACGGTCTGGGTCGTTTCCGCGACTCGGGAGATGGTCACGGCTGCAAATTATACGCACAGTCGGAGAGGCGGGCGTATAAGCACGCTCTTCGCTGTTTCCGTCCTCGTCATGAATCCAACATTCCGGCAATCCGTATACTCGTCACGATGAACGTAAGGCAGGCGGTGCGGGCGATACGTCCGATCCGGACGGTCCTCGTCGACGACGAGCCGCTGGCGCTGCAGTCGCTGCGCTCGCTGCTCGCGCACGAGGAGGATATCGACGTCGTTGCCGAGTACCGGAGCGGCACTGCCTTCCTGCACGATGCGGCGGCGATCGGCGCAGATCTCATTTTTCTCGATGTCGAGATGCCGACTCTTTCGGGGCTGGAGGTGCTGGAGCGACTCCACGCCGCGGGGGCGCAGCCGCACGTCGTCTTCGTGACCGGCTTCGATCAATACGCCGTGCGCGCGTTTGAGGAACAGGCGCTCGACTATGTCCTCAAGCCGTATTGCGCGGACCGCATGGCCAGAACGCTGGGGCGGTTGCGGCAGCAGATCGCTCGGTCGCCGGAGTCGCCGGCGGCGGCGTTTCTCACGCGCGTAGCCGTCAGGAAAAACGCGCGGATCCACCTCGTCAGGATCGATGACGTCGACTGGCTGGAGACAGCGGGCAACTACGTGAGCCTGCACGCCGGCGCGGCGGAGTATCTCTACCGAACCACGATGGCAGCCATCGAGTCGCGGCTCGATCCCGCGCGGTTCGTCCGTATCCATCGCTCCACAATCGTCAATGTCGACCGCATCGTCGAACTGCAGCCGACGTTCGGTCGCGAGCTCGTCGTGCTTTTGCGCGACGGCGCCCGCCTCCGCCTCGGCGCGCCTTACCGTGACGGTTTGCGCAAACTCATCGAAGGTCTGTGAATTCACACTTTCGACATCGCCAGGCTGATGACTTTTCGGCGGGCCTTACGTATAAAAGGACATGCGCTATTGGCAGGAAAGCCGTCCCGCGCCGATGGCGCACCTCGGCCGGACGATGGCGCTCTTCTGGCTGCTGTACGCGGTCTTCCATACGTCGTTCGACGTCGCCATGCTTCGCGCGGCCACGTCGCCCGTCCCGTATCTGCGGCTGACGCTCACCAGACTGTTGTACTCCGCGATCTGGGCCGTCATCTCCTGGCTCCTTTTCCGCGCCTGCGACTTCGCACTTTCACGCCGGCGGCGAGCTGTTCGCCGCGTGACATTCGCCGGCGCGATCGTCGCCGCGTGGGCGCTCCGTCTCGTCCTTTATGCGCTCACGATCGAATTGCTCCGGATGCCGGCGCGGATCGACGGCGCGTCCTTTGTGCGCTCCCTGCGGTCCGGCTCCCCCGGCGTCGCGTTGTTCACGATCGTCCTCGCCGCCGCGGCGGTCGGCATGCGCTGGTGGCAACGCCAGCTCCACGCAGCGCGTCACCGTGCGGAGAATGAAGAGACTCTCGTTCGAGCCGAGCTGCGCGTCGTCGCGGAACAACTGGAGCCGCATTTTCTGCTGAACACGCTCACGAGCATCTCGGCGCTCGCCGCGAGCGATCCGTCCGCCGCGCGCGACATGCTGACGGGACTACGCGAGCTGTTGTCGTACTCCATCCGTCACGGCGCCGCCGCGACCGTCACGCTGGAAGACGAAGTGCACTTCGTCCGCCAGTATCTCCGTCTGCAGTCGCTGCGCTTCGGCACGCGGCTGCGCACGCGCATCGCCATTCCCGCCGATCTGCTCGATTGCCGGATCCCGCGGCTGATCCTGCAGCCGCTCGTCGAGAACGCGATCAAGTACGGAGTGGCACGGCGCGAAGACGGCGGCGAGATCGCGCTCGATGCCGAACGTGGTGTCGGCATGCTGACGATTCACATTCGGAACAGCAGCGCCGGCACTCCGGACTGTGCCGGTTTCGGGATCGGGATGGCCGCGGTCCGCGCGCGGCTGGCGCTCCTCTTCGGAAGCGCGCAGCGGTTGACGTTGACGGACGACCGCGACGGCGTGACGGACGTGACCGTGACGATGCCGCTCGTCGGGAAGAAAAGGATGGCCGCGTGATGAACGTTCATCTGCTTGGCGTGGCGAAGGTCCGGCGCAGCCTGATGCTCCCGATCATCGTGTTCACGGTGCTGAACGCGGCGATGCACGTGCGCGGGTTCAACGACGGATGGCCGTGGATCGTCTCCGCGTACGTGCTTTTCGACAGCCTGCTCTGGATCGGCGTCGCGTTTGTCATTTTCGCGGTGGTCGAATGGCGGCAGAGACTCCGTCCCCAGCCGCGGCTCGCGGCGATGGCGGCGGCAACCGCCGGCATCGCCACGCTCGCGATGACGATCATCACCGTTCGCGCGCTCTTCGACTCGATCATCAAGCCGCAACCGTTCGTGGCGCGATGGCTCCAGTATCTTCCCGGCTCGTTCTACGCCGTTACGTTTTACGTCGCGATCGTTACGGGGATCGCCTACGGGGTTTACTCGTGGGCTGTCGACGACCGGCGCCTGGCCGAGGCGGCGGAGCTCGATGCGGCGATCGCGAGGGCGGAGCTGAAGACCGCGTCGGCACATCTGCAGCCTGAATTGCTGGACGCCGCACTGGCGCGTCTCTCCACGCTCATGGCTACGGACGTCGCCGGCGCGCAACGTCTGATCTCCGATCTCGGCGCGCAGATGCACGAGTCGCTTGGCGAGCGTTATCGCGATTCGGCGTAGACGCCTCGCCCCTCATCCGGCCTTCGGCCACCTTCTCCCGGAGGGAGAAGGGCTGCTTGCGCGCGCGTGTTTCTTGCCAACTGCGAGCGATACAACTGCACGAGATAGTCGTAGACGACCAGCTCGTGCTCGGGACCGGCGGAGCGGCTGAGACGATTCACGAACATATGGATGACGCTCTGAAGGATCGCCTGCAGCGGCATCTGCAGACGGCCGCGGCGCTCGAGCGCGATCAACTCGGCGACGACTCCGGCTATCGCTGCCGATCTCCGTTGCAATGCGCGAACAGACGCCGAATCATCAACCAGCCGCTGGAATGCGCCGCGCTCGCGGCGGAACCGCTCCGCGAGGGCTTCGCGCACGGCGTCGTACTGAAACTGTTTCCCCAGCAGGTCGCGTGACGCTTCCGCCAGGTGCAGCCGGCCGGCGGCGTTGCAGCCGAAATCGCGGAGCAGCGCATCGATGCCGGCGGCAATGAAAGGCGCGCGAGAGGCCGATCCCGCGTCGCCACTGCACGCGTCGAGCAGTTCGATCACCGCCACGCTGTCGCGGAAGAAGATCTCTTCGACGAGGTCGATCGCCTCGGCACCCCCATAGCGTTCGACTTCGCGCTCGTACGTGTCGAACTGCACTTTCCACGCGAGCCCTTCATCGAGAAGACGGCTGCCCGCCGCCTGCAGCGCGGGTTGAACCGAGTCGCGCAGCGTTCGCGGATCGCCGTGGAAACGGATGCGCAGATGCCAGTGCGGATCGGAATAGCGGATGAAGAACCAGCGGTCGGCCGCGCCATCTGCAATTGCCTCCGCGGCCAGACGTCCGACCTCCTCCGCCAGCACGCGATCGGCGGTGGCGGTGCCTGTGTAGAACTTCGCGAAGAGCCACTCCGATCCCGGAGCAAACGTACGTTGAATGAGCGGCGCGGGCGACCTCCTCGCGGCGGGCGCAGGCGCCGCGAGCTCCGCACGTTTCGCGAACGGAATGACGAGCTCGTGGAAGAAGTGTCCTTCCGGACCTTCGGCGCAGAGTTGATCGGGCGCGGGATAGAGCTCGGTGAAGACGAAGTCCGGACGGTTGCGAACGAGCTCGATGGCCGCGTCGAGCGCGAGGACGTTCTCGAAGTCGACGAGCAGCTCGTGATCGCCGTCCGTCAACACGACGTAGCGAGGCATGCGATGTTCCTCGCGAAAGCGCTGGACGGCGCGATAGCGCGCCGCGCCGGAGGTCGCCGCGATCGTTTGGATCCGCGTGGTCATGATGCGCCAGCGTGCGCGTGCCAGGACGATCCGGCCGCTGATGACGCGCGGCAGAAACGGCAACGTCTCGAGCGGTCCCCAGGTCCATTGCATGCCGAGTCCCTGCGAGACCGCGGCGAGAAAGCGATAGGCGCCGAGGCTTTCGGAGGTGGTGTTGTGCGCGCTGGTGAGGCGAGGAATCACTTCGCGGTCGAGGCGTTTCGAGCGAAGGCGGATGCGGTCGCCGGAGACGCTGACGAGCAGATCGTCGAGCGGAATCTGCGCGTCCTGCGGAGCGCCCGAGCGGCCTAGGAACGGAATCTCGAATCGGCGCAGCACGGGACGCGCGAGGATGTTGCCGATCCGTCCGGCGGGGAGGTGGACGATCTCCGCGAACAGTGCGTCGGGGCGAAGCGCTTCTTCGTCCGCCAGGTGTTTCTCGACGCCTTCGCGGATCGCGGCATCGACGTGACAGAAGCGGCCGAGCATGCGCGCGCCCGACGGACCGGAGGCGAAGTGAACGTGCATGCGGTACTCGCCGCGCTCCACCGCTTCGGCCGAGGCCGCGGCGATCGTCCCCATGACGTGAAACGCGTCGGGCAATGTCGGCCGTTCGACGTTCTGCATTCGGAGGAGATCGTCGTCATTGAGCTCGATCTCCGTCCGTCCTTCGCCGAGTGCGCGAACGAGCAGCTGCAGCAACGCGCCGTCGCTGTGGCTCAACGCGACGCGCGGTCTCTCGGCTCGTCCGCGCAGCGCAAGACCGGCGAGCAGCGGCGATGCTTCGGCGGCGGCGTTGGCGGCGCGCTCGTAGCCGATGCCGTTTTCCTCGTCGAGTGCGATGAGGAGCGGAACCTCGCGATCGGATCCGTACCGCTCCTGAAAGGCGGCGCGAAATTCATCGAGCGCCTGGTCTCCCCGCTGCTGTGAAAAGAGGTGCAGGATCTCGACGCCGCGCAGGATCTCCGCGACGACGCTTTCGCCGAGGACGACGTCCGATGGCGGTTTGATGAGATCGACCTGGAAGAGCCGATTGAGCTCGAGCGGAATGCCGAGCGGCTCGAGCTCGCGCGCGACTTCGCGATAGCGCTCTTCCGTCGAAGTGCCGGCGCAACGATCGATGTCTGCCAGCGCATCCGCCGCGCCGGTCAATCGCGTGCGTGCGTCACCGGCGGCCGCGACGCCTTCGAGTTGTTGCAGCAGTCCGGCAGTGCTTTCGCCGCCCGTCACCGGCAGCGCGAGATCGGGGAGGAGGAGCTGGTTGTCGACGACGTCATCGAGGAACGCCGCGGCATCCTCGATCGTGATCTCCCGATCCGGATCGGAAGCAACCAGCGCCTCGGCGAGCTCGCGCAAACGGACGCCGCCGCGTGCGCGCTGCAGTGTGTCGCGCAATGCATCGAACGCGTCGAACGCCACGAGGTGATACGTCCGCTGCCGCCCCGCAACGCGCGACTCCGCGAAGCGCAGGCGTCCTGCCGTTTCATAGAGCGTCGAGTTCGGACGAAAGGTCAGTTCGCCGCGGATCTCGGGAATCCGTGCGAGGTGCTCGCAGAGCGCGTGCAGATAGTCCATGTCGAGGCGGCTGTGTCGGCGCCACGCGCCGCGTTCGGTCAACGCCAGCCGCGTGCGCTCGCCGATGCGGCCGGGCGTGCAACCCGAGAAGAGCCCGAACGGCGTCGGCCGCGTGACCATGCGCAGGAAGTAGCGCACCAGTCCCTGCTCGGTGCGCCGCCCTTTCTTCGAGTCGGGCTCGCGTTGCCATGCTTCGATGCTGTCCATGATGGCGGGCGAGGCGAGGAAGATCGCATCGGCGACTTCCGGACGGCCGAGCATCGCCTGCAGCCGCTCGCGCAGCAGCGCGCGATCGTGGAGCAATGCGTCGTCGAGTGCTGCATCATCAGCCGATGAGGCGCGCAGTCCGTGCGTCCATGCGTCGAGCGTTTCGCGTGGAAGCAGCGGCGTGCGCATCACAATCAAACCGCTCGCGGCGAAGTCGCTGGAGATGCTCATGAGGCGATCGCTCCACGATGAACGTCCGGGCGCGGCGGGATGCTGACGACCATCACGCGATCCCATGACGGCTCGACGTCCGTGATCGCGGCGAGCAGCGCGAGACCGATGCCGGCGATGCCGGAGAGGAATCCCTGCTCGCCTCTCCACGAGCCTTCTGCGGTCGGAGTCGATTCGTACCAGCTGAGGAATCCCGCGAGGCCGTGGCCGGGGCGCCGCATGTCGAGTGCGATCCGATACCACCGCAGCGCGGCGTCGCGAAGCTCGTCATCACCGGTTGCCTGATACATGCGATTGAAGAGGTGCGCGATACCGGTCGCTCCGTGACAGAGGCCGGCATCGCTGACCATCGTGTCGTCGAACGAGCGCCGCGCCGCGACGTGCGCGATCGCCAGCGCTTCGTCCCGCCATTCAGGGCGATCGAAGGCGTGCGCGGCGGAGAGCAGCACCGCGGCGACGCCGAGATCTCCGTAGCACCACGCCGTACGCGTTTGCCGCGGCTCGGAATCGGGCGGAATGTGAGACGGAAAGAGAGAGCCGGGCCAGATTCCTTTCTGCGCGAGAACCCATTGCACCGCGTCGTTCGCCAGACGCGGAAGGCGCGGATCGCGCACGCCCGCATCCCGCGCTGCGGCGAGAAAACCGATCACGCCCGGGATGCCGTGCGCGACGCCGAGGTTGTAGTGGCCGCGCGGCATCAGCTCGCGTTGCCAGTCCGGCAGCCAGTCGGGATTGGAGAACCACGCGCCGTTGGATTCGCGTGAAGATTCGAGCAGTCCGATGACGCGATCGAGCAGTTCGGCGGCACCGGCGTTCGGGAGCCGCTCGACGAGGTAGCTCCCGTAGCCGGTCAATCCTCCCACCAGCTCGAACGGCATCGGCCGCGTCACGTCGGAGAGCAACTGGCGCAGCGCGTCGTCGACCTCGAGTGCGAGATCGCCGTCGCCTTCGAACAACTCGCGCGTCAGATGCGCGAGCACCCATCCCACACCGGAGAAACCCGAGTAGAGATCGGGCAGAAGGCCGTGCTCGGCGAGTGCGCCGCTGCTCAGTTCGATCGCCGCCAGCGCGCGATCGGCGGCCGTGTCGTTGCCGCCGGCCGCGTGGAGATATGCGAAAAAAAGCGCCACGCCGGACGTGCCGCCGGCGACGTGCGCCTGAAGATGCGTGCCGTCGTCCGGTCCGTACGCGACGTAGTCGGCGAGCACGCGCTCGATGTCGGCGATGGTGGCGCGGCAATCGCGGATCGTGTCCGCGCCGGCAATGGCTTGCCACATCGGTCGTTCCTCCTGAAGAAGAAAACGGCCGGGTGGTGTCCCCGGCCGTCTCATGTGGTCGGGGATCTCAGCAGCAGTTCGCGGCCCAGGTCGGAGTGAGACAGCTGCCGCCGGTGATGCAGCTTTCGGTCGGACAGTCGAGGCAGAACGAGATACCGGTCGGCACACATGCCCACGTCCGTCCACCGACCGCGCCCTGGAGGTCGCGTTCGGAGAGGTTACGCAGCGTTTCCTTGTTGAGGTGCAGCTTGCTGACGATCTGTTTTTTCACGGCTGACTCCTTTTCATTCAGTTGATGCGCGTGAGCCTCGCCTCCACCCCCGCAGGTGCGGGGCTCGTGCGCGGGTTGACGGGGGTTGCTTCCTCCGCGCTCGCGAGTTGCGCGGAAACCAGTTGGCGATAGAGACCGTTGCGATTGACGAGGTCCGCGTGCGTGCCCGTCTCGACGGCACATCCCTGATCGAGGACGAGAATCAGACCGGCGTCGCGGATCGTGCTCAGTCGGTGCGCGGCGACGATGCGCGTGGCGCGCAGCGACTGCAGGTTCTTCAGAATCGTCTGCTCGGTGATGGCGTCGAGCGCGCTCGTCGCTTCGTCGAGGATCAGAATTTTCGGCCGGCCCGCCAGTGCGCGCGCGAGAGCGATGCGCTGTCGTTGTCCTCCCGAGAGCGACGTGCCGGCATCGGCGAGCACCGTGTCGTAGCCCATCGGCAGCGCGGCGATATCGTCGTGAATCGCGGCGAGCCTTGCGGACTCCACGATCCGTTCGAAGGGGAGATTGGGGTTGGCCAGCGCGATGTTCGCGCGGATCGTCGTGCCGAAGAGATACGAATGCTGCGGCACATACGCGATGCGCGCGCGCAGCCATTCACGCGGAAATTGTTCGAGCGGACGTCCGTCGTACAGCACGGCGCCCGCCTGCGAGGTGATGAGCCCCGCGGCGAGACCGGCGAGCGTCGACTTGCCCGACCCGGACGGGCCGACGACGGCGACGAACGAACCGGGCGCGATGTCGAGCGACACACCGGAGAGCGCGGGAGGAACGAGCGGTCCGTAGCGGAACGTAACGTCGTCGAATGCGATCCGCCCCGCGAACGACGAAGGCCGCGGCAGGTCGCGGCCCTGCGGTTCGCACGGAGTGGAGAGCACGTCGTCGAGCCGCTCGAGATAGCTGCCGAGCAACTGGAACTGCGACGCGTTGCTGACGAGTGTCGAGATCGGAGCGAGAAAGCCGGCTGCCAGCGCCGCGAGGCCGAGCATCGTGCCGAGCGTCAGACCTCTCTCCATCACACGCGCACCGCCGTACAGCAGCACCATCAGCGGAGAGGCGATTCCGAGCGCGTCGAGCAGCGACGTGACCAGCACATCGAGACGTCCGCGGGCGAGTGAGACGTTGAGCTGGCGCACGAAGAGGTGCGACCACGTGTCGACCGCGCGTCGCTCCGCGCCACATGCCTTGAGCGCCTCGATGCCGGAGAGCAGCTGGACTTCGTAGCTCTGCGCCGCCGACTGCGCCTGCAACTGTTCCGAGGTGAGGCGCTGGCGCTGCCGCAACGCGCCGAGGAGGATGGCTACGCGCAGCAGCGCCAGTCCGGCGACGACGAGGCCGAGATGGACGTCGGCGACGAGCAGCAGGACGAGATACGAGATGACCATCAGGCCGTCCAGCGCGCCGGAGAGCACGGTCGAGGTGAGGATCTCGCGGATCGTCGAGTTGCTCGCGACGCGCATCATCAGATCGCCCGCCGACCGTTGTTGAAAAAACGAGAACGGCAGGTGGACGAGGTGCTCGAGAAAATCGGTCGTCAGCTGTGCGTCGAGCCGCGTGCGCAACGCGAGAAGGATCTGACCGCGGATGAACGTGACGAGCGCGGAGAAGACGACCAGCATCACCGCGCCGGCCGCCAGAATTCGGAAGAGGTGCGTGTCGCCGTGCGGCACGACGCGATCGACGACGAGCCGCGTCAGGAGCGGCATGGCGAGCGCGAAGAGCTGCACGAGAATCGACGTCAGCACGACGCGGACGAGCGCCGCGTCGTGACCGAGGACGCGTTTGAGATAGCGGCCGAGAAGCGGCGTGCGCCGGCTGCCGCCCGGCGCGAACTCCGGCCCCGGCTCGAGCGTGAGCGCGACGCCGGTCAGCGCGCGATCGAGCTGCGCGCGCGTCACGAAGGTTCGGCCGCTCGCCGGATCGACAATCCACGCACCGTTCTTCTCCGCGCGCTCGAGCACGACGAAGTGCCGGAACTCCCAATGCAAAATGCTGCCGGCGTCGAGGCAGGCGAGGTCGTCGGGCGTGCGCAGATGCACGCCGCGGCCGCGCAATCCGAAATGCGCGGCCGCGGTGAGCAGGCGTTGCGCGTCGAGGCCGTGACGCGAGAGGCCGGTCACGCCGCGCACGTCATCGAGCGAGACGTGCTTTCCGTGCAGCGCAAGCGTCATGGCCAGACATGCCGAGCCGCAGTCCGTTGCCGCGGTCTGCGCGACGAAGGGGATGCGTTTAGCCATGACCGATTCCCACGGAAAAGAGAAGCGCCAGCAGCAGAGCCGCGATCGTGGCCACCGCGAGCCACGGCGTGCCGCGCGTCCACGCCGCGTTGATGCGCAACGGTTCGGAACCGGCCAGCAGCGGCTGATCGAGCTCGCGCAGCGCGTTGTGACGAAACGGACTGCCCGGCGTCTGCACGAGCCAGGTGGCGAGGTACGGACTGGCATGCGCGGCCAGCGCCTCGAGCATCGCGACCTCGGCTGGCTGAAATGGAGACTCGTGTTCCGGCCGGAGCGCGACGAGCACCGCCACGATGGCGCCGCGCGCAGCGCGCACCGGCACGCCAAGGAACCGGTCGGATGAATCGCCGTCCGGATTGTCGAGATCGAGATCGACGCGCGGATCGCCGGCGAGCCGCGAGAGACAGACGGTCATCCCGGTGCGGACGATGAAACTGACGAGACCAACCGCGGCGCTCGCTTCTTCGCTGGCGTCGCCCGGACTCCAGAGGACGTGTTGCTCACGCTCAAACAACACGCAGCGGCTGCGCCGCGTCTCGACGACGCTGGCGATCGCGCGCTCCACCGCATCGGCGACGTCCGCGACATTCTCCGCCGTCGCCATCCTCCGCAAATCCTCGGCAGGCAGAAACAGATCGGCCGGTGCATCACGGCCATCGGTCATGCGCGCGGCGTCGATCAGTGCATCGAGCTCGCGTTCCGGAAGGTCACCACAGGAGAGATAGAAGAGCCGATCGGTGTCGATGAGCGGCTGAAAGTCCGCCAGCTGGTCACGCGAGCTGAGCACGATGCTCGTACATCGAGTGCTCTTCTCCGCGAGGAGGTCAAGCACCGCGCTAACGTCGCGTGCGACGGCACCGGGACCGAAGACGAGGACCGCCTGCTCGTTCTCCCCGATGGCGTCGAGTTGCACGCGGTCGATCACCGATTTGATGCGATAGAGCGGCTGCGTGCCGGTACTTGTCACCGGCCGAGTCTGCGGTGCGTCGATCGCGTGGCGAACGAGAAAGGGATGGATGCGACGGAATCAGGGATGGATTGGGCGGGGGTGGGGATTTATGGGCGGAAACTCGACAGCCACCGACTTTTCGAGAATGGAGACGGAGACGATTTAGGCGCAGGGCGGCCGCGCTCATGCAGCACGACGCCGGTGTACCGCTGGTGAGCCTCCTTAGATGTCCACCAGGCGCCGGCGGTGATCTGGTCGATGGGGGTCAGGACGGCGCCGCTGGCCTGGAGCTGCCGGATCTGCAACAGTTCGGCGGTGGGCCTCGGCTGGTCCGGGACCTCGAGCATGTTGGCACTGCGTTGGTGCGCCAGAGCGTCTCGCGGAGTCCCTGCACCGGCGGACGAAGATGTAGCCGGGAACAGCGGCAGGTGCGAGACGAACGTCCTCCCGGCGAGGTAAACCCAGTCGCGGAGATAGCTGCTGCGCGGCGTATTACGGCGTTATAGCCAGCCTTCTGTTAATATCTCCGCTCTAGCTTCAGCACAGCGAGGGATACTTATGCGTCGAGCTGCCTGCATGCTCATGGTGTGGCTGGTCGCCGTCACTGCTCTTGGCGAGGCGGGCAAGCCGCGCACCGATGTCAACCTGCGCACCGCGCCGAACACGCGGAGGAGCAGAGTCATCGCCGTGTTGAGCACGGCCGACACCTTCGAGATCCTCGAGATGCGGCGCGCGTGGTGTCGCGTGCGCGTGGCGGGCGGCGGCGCCGAGGGCTGGCTGGCAAAAAAATACGTCGAAATGATTCCCGCCGCGCCGCCGGCGCCCGCTCCCGTTGCCACTGAGGGTGGCGGCGCGCTGGCCACTCTGCTCGTTCTCCTCTTGATCGGAGCGTTGCTGGCCGGCATCGGCTACTCCGCCGGGCAACAGCCCGATTCCGCGACGAGCAAACGCTGGGCCGTTTTCATCGCCAGTTTCGCTCTGGGTACGTTCTACATCGGCTTCACGCTGCCGAAAGGATTGGCGACGCTCGGCGCCGAGCGGCAATGGCTGGCGGTCCAGCGCCTCGGCGAATGGAGCCTCGCCTTTAATCGGCGACTGGCCGGCGCCATTCCCGACTTTTCCACGTTGATGCGTTACGTCGCGTGGGCGGTCGTGATCTACCTCATCTCGCTGCTGATCCTTGGCGTGCACCACGGACAGGTGAACCTGTTCGGATGGGGCGCGGCCACGCTCGCGTTTTCCGTGGCGATTCTGCACGTGCTGATCTGGGTATCGTTCATCGTGGCGAAGATCGTAATGTTCGTCTTGTGGGTCTTCGGAGGGATCGCGCGGTTCTTCGGCGCCGTGCTCACGTGGATCCTCCAGGCCGTTTTCGCGATTTTCGTGTGGATCTATGAGCTGCTCGCGAACTGGCTCGGCGCGTTCTGGTGGATCGTGCCCGTCGCAGGCGTCGTCGTGATGCTGGCGCTGATGCTGCGATCACGCACCAGCCCGAAAGATCTGCTCGCGCTAATCGGCCGCGTTCTGCTCGTGGGCGCAGCGGCGAGCGGAGTGTTGTTCGCGCTGGTCTGGGCCTGGCGGTGGATCGAGCCGATTCTGGTCGCGCTCGCGACATTCCTGCGATCGATCGTGCTGTTCATCGTCGCTCTGATCGCGAAGCTTTTGCTGGGTGCGTTGTTGATCGTGGCAGTGGCGACGGTCGGACAGTTGCTGCTCGATCAGATCAACGGCGCACTTTCCGCGGGACGCCGCCGCTACGGCGTCATCATCGGAGCAGTCGCCATCGGCAGTTCCATCGCGGTCCTGCTCTTCATCAGCAATCTTTATGGTGTGACCGGATGGCTGCCATCCCAGGTGACGGAATTTGCGACGCACTACCTCCACCAGCCGGCGCCGCTGCTCGACGCGGTGATCGCGCTTGCGGTCGTCGCCCTGAGCGTTGTCGGCGTGTGGCGCAACATGCCGGCGATGGGCCAGGAGCCGACCTTGGCGGAGTTCGGCAAGTCGATGGTCTACGTCATCGCAGGCATCTGCGTGACGGGCGCGCTTGGCGCGATCGCGGGACAGACGGAGAGTTGAGGATCATGAGAAACTCCGCGCGATGGTCTAGCATCGTTCTCCTTCGCCAATCGCGCGAATTGCTTTGGGACGCAGGATGAGAATGGTCGAGAGCCCTGGCCTCGCCCTGGCGCTTGAATCGCTCAGCAGCCGGGCCACGGTCTCGCGCGAGGTGCCGATCATCTGCGCGAGGGACAGCGTGAGAACGAATACTGCCGTGAATGATTGGAATCCTCTCCTGCTTCCCCTCTTCGTCATTCTTCCGCAGCTTCAGCAAGCGTTGCCTCGGTTTTCATCTCCCTGCCCGCGATCATCGCGGACATCGTAGCGATTCGGCATCTCTCTTCTCGATCAAGCTTTTCTTCGACCTCCTCGTCGATCTCCGCATGATCCTCTGCTGCATCGCGTGCTTGCTTATCTTGGTATGCCAGTAGCGAGTGAACTGCCAACCAGATTTTGTATCGCTCGACGAAGGAGGCTCCTGTTTGAGGGCTTTTCTGCTCGAAAGATGAGCGAGGCTTGACGAAGTTCGGGAACACCGTCGAGTAGTAGATGACGAGGGTACCTGCTTCCATTTGAGCCGAGGACGCGACGGCCGAAACGTCCTCGGGCCAATCCAAAGTCATCCAAAGTTGCGCATCAACGCTGTCGACAGGTTCAAACTTGAACGGCGGCAATGTGGACTTGCTGCTTGCAGGGCGCGCAGGTGGTTTCTGAACAATCCGAACAGCACGCTCATCGGAAAGGCTTGGCAGACCGACTCGACTCAACTCAACCCGGATGAGGCCCTCTGAGCCGATCTGGCTCTGAGCCGGAGCCTCGAAGATGACACGCATCCGACCGTCCTTCAGCGGAGTTGATCCGCAGTAGTCGAGCGCAAGGCCGGTGACGATGACGTTGATCCGCGAAATTTGAGGATCGTTAGGGTTGTGGTACGACGAGGCTGCATCCGTTTCTACTCGGACGTAACGGCGTTGACCGGAGTAGAAGGTGATGTCTTCTCCGGACGACACGAGCCTCACGTACGTTGGTGGCTCCTGAATCTCGATTGGCTGCGGCTTCGGACGGGGTGGCCTCGTGACGCGCGGCCTGTCGCCCGGTTTGTCACCGGATCGCCGTTCGCCCTCGATTTCTCCGACAGTTACTCCTTGCAGTTTCAGGAGACGCGAGACTTCTTTCTTGATCGTTTCCGATGCCGCCTCGTCCTTACCCTTCTGAAGGTCGTCACGAGCCTCGGCATTCAGCTCCGCAAGTTTGTCGTCGGAACGGAGAGCCTTCACCAACTCGCCTTCGATGAGTTCTGAGATCAGCCCCTTGCGTGCATCTTCGCGTGTTGAGACGAAGAGGGCACGCTTCGCTTGGGGCGTCAGGTTGTTGCAGTCGATATGACAGATCAGGCGCTGTGACAGAAACGGGAGATCCGCGTCCTTGCGGATGAGCGAATGCGAAAGCTCCGCTTGGTTCTGTCCATTCAGCGTCAGCACGATCGGGCGAGAGGGATTCACGAACGCAGCGCTCGGTCGCTTTCGCTCTTTCTCCGGTGCGTCGAGCACCCAATACTCGATCCCGATCCTTCCGAAGTCGCTGAGCCTCACGAAGTACAGCGGTACGTTGTGCGCTAGCTTCGGACCTCGACGGTCCTCATCACCTTCATCGACAGCACCATTCAAGGCGTTCCGGGAACCCTTGATAACGCGTCGATAGCCATGAACGACGGAGTCGAGCCAGATCGGAATGATCGGATCGAACATGACCTCGTTGAACAGGCCGTACAGACTGTTGGGACCCACAGGAGATGGATACTTGCTCAGGTCGTAGCCGAAGTGTCGAATGAAGGTTCCAGGAGGAAATTCGTCCTCCGACATCTCGACTTCCAGCACGGAGCCATCCAACGTGAGGTATGCGTATCGGCCGATCTTGAAAGTCTCGGGCGGCAAGTCATGGAATCGGACTACGCTGAAGCCGACCAGAGGCGACTCGTGCTGTCGCGATGCGATCAGGACGTACTTCGACGCGGCGAATGTGCTCGATCCCCCTTGTCCGTACGCGCCAGCGAGATAGTGCTTCTGCATTTTGTTGCTCTCGTTGAGGCTCAGAATCGTGAGCGGAAGCTGTGTTGGCGTCACACCGACGCCGTGGTCACGAACCTCAACTAACCGTGATTCGCGACCCTCGCCGGTCAGAAGCCTGATGACGCAACGGTCTGCAAGCTTCTGACGCTGTGCGGGACTCAGCGCACTGAGTCCGTCCTCCGGAACGTTTAGCCAAGTGACAGCAGCTTCGCGAGGCGACCCGCACTCAGGCAGGCCATGATGCTTCTCATGCTCAGCTTCGAGGACTGCATCGATCGCGTTCGTGAGGCGTTCGACGAGTGAGCGTCCGGGATCGGCTGACACCTCGACGATACCTCGGTTGTTCTCTCGGTCGCCGAGCGGTCGCCACGCGAGGTCAGACTCGCCAACACTTTCCTCAAATCGCGTGAGCGCGGATTGGACTTCATCGACTGAGTTAGCGACTTGAAGCCGCTGATACAGCTCGCGAATGGGCATGGGCCTGGCCTTGTTTTTGCGGCTTCTGGCTTGCCGCGTCGTCGAGACTGAAGCGAAATTCAGATGCGCTAACGTACGCGTCGGATGCTTCGATCGCGGCCCAGCGCCGCTTCAGCTTTTCCGCAGCGTATCCGGTCGTGTTGCTTCCGGCGAACGGGTCAAGCACGAGGTCGCCCTTTTCTGTCAGGAAACTGATGAAGAACGATGCGAGTTCAACCGGCATGCGTGCGGGATGCCCTTGAATGCCGTACTCGCGACAAAACCGCTGATAAGGATCATTGCTGTTCGTGTTCGAGATCGTTAGCACATTCGGTGGTATCGATCCACCGTGATCGGTGAGAAACGACTCCTCGCCGATCTTGTGCTGGGATGGTCGTCTACCCGAGTTGTACTTCTGTCGGTTGAGCAGCTTTCTCATCGCGGGACTATATGGCTGGAGAATCCGGCGGTTGTCGGCCTTCGGTCGGTCGGAAAGGGCCATCCACCACAGGCGAGTGTAGGCATCCTTGACTCGAATCCGCTCGACAGTCACCCACTGCGCTGGACTCGGCAACCGCGCCGGGTTGTAGCAGATGAATTCCTGACAGAGTCGCAACTCCGCTTTTTCCTGCAACTCGATGAGGGCTTTCAGGGCGAGGGTCGACATGACGGGCCTGCCCGGCTCCCACGCGTTGCCTACTTCGATGACCACTGAGCCATCGTCGGTGAGAAGGTTGCGGAACAACGGGCCGAAGGTTGCCAGCCAGTCCACATATTCTGAGCCGTTCCGATTGCCGTAGCGCTTCTTCGTATTCAGCGGGAACGGGGGAGATGTGAAGATGAGCTGGACGGAGTTCGTGAGGTCCGAAAGCGGGCGCTTCTTCAAAGCGTCTTCGGCGAGTCCGCAGTACATTCGGCCGAGCGTCGTTTTGTACGCTGGTTTGATGCGACCG
>JAOBAU010000219.1 GCA_025463165.1 Acidobacteriota bacterium
GACCGGGCGAATTGATCCATTGCGGCGTGCAACCGGGAACCGAGCAGGTGCCGAGGATCTGGGTGTTGGCGATGATCGTTCCCTGGCCGGGAAGACGAAGCTCGGTCGCGGCGATCTGTCCGTCGAAGTCGACGGCGAGATTGCCGCGCACGGTCTGATCGCCGTACTTCGCGTGATTGATGCCGATCGCCCATACGTCGAGCGATTGCGGCACGTCGACGACGCGCTCGTAGATGCCGTTGCCTTTGCCGGTGAAAAGATCGGGCGGAAATCCGGGCGAGATGACGGTGTAGTTGTCGACAGGCTCGCCGGTGGCGCTGACGACGCGAACGCGCATCGTCGCTTTTCCCTGCGCCTGTTTGGAGCTGAGCTTCAGATCGAGCGTGTTCTCTTCGCCCGCGCGCAGCGCCGGAAACGCGAACGAGCCGCTGCGATTCGTCGACGGATCGTAGACGTGCACTCCGCCGCCGTTCGCGTAGGCGACCGGCACGTCGTAGTAAACGTAGCGTCCCTGCGCGTTGGCGGTGACCGGCGGAAATCCTTTGAAAGTGACGATTGCGCCGGCGACCGCGGTTACGCGCGTGTCGTCGTTCGGCGCGGCAGGATCGTCGCGGAAGACGATGCCTTTGACCGTGACGAACTGCGGCGAGGCGACCGGCGGCACTTCGAGCACGACCGTCTGCTCGACGAGCTGATCGGCTTTGAGATCGGTCTCCGCGCCGTTGCTCCGTTTGGCGACGCTGAATTCCGCGGCGAGGACGGAGATCTGTCCGGCCGGAATGTGATCGAAGAACGCCTGGCCGCCGCTGTCGGTGATGCCATCGACGAGTCCGAAGCCCTGCGAGTAAATCCCGACGCGCGCGCCCGGCACGAGCGACGCGTTCGGATCGGGATCGCTCATCTTGTCGGAGCGGCGAACCGTCACCCGCACGCGGCCGAAACCGCCCGGCGTGGTGCGGCGCTGAATGATGAGGTCCTGCGTCAGCAGCTCGCCGGCGACGCGGAGCTGCGACGTCGCATACGTGACGGTTCCTTTCGCATCGACCGCGGCGAACGTGACCGGACCAACGGCGAGATCGCTGATGGAGAAGAAGCCGTTCGCGTCAGTCGTCGTCCGATGCAGATCGCCGTACAAGCTGTTGCCGATCGTCACCTCTGCGCCGGCGATGACCGCACCGTCGCTGTAGCGAACGTAGCCCTGCGCTTTGCCGCGTCCGATGAAGACGAGGTTGGCGTGCTGCAGCTCGCCGACGAGACGGATCGACCCTTCGAGCGTCGCCACTTTGTTGTCGGAGGTGCGCGCTTCGAGCGTGTAGTAGCCGGGACGATTGCGGAGCGGATCGCGTGCGATGTACTCGAAGAGGAACCCGCCGCTGTCGTCGGTGAGATCGAGCTGGAAGCCGTCGCCCGACACGAGCTGCACGGTCGTCTTCTTCACCGGCGTGTTGTCGGCGAGGAGTACGTTGCCGTAGACGACGCCGCCCGGACGATCGTCATCGATGCGCGGCACGACGCTCGTGACGATGCTGTTGCTGTCGTTGCGCAGATCGCGCAGCGGCGTGACGGTGCCGACGCGATACGTCGCGTTCGACGAGAGCGATTTGTTGAACGTGAGGATGATGAGACGTCCGTCATCCTGCAGCGTCGCGCCGGGGACCGGAGTCTGCGTGGCGTCGTTGCGGCGCGTGACGTCGTACGAGAGTTGCGCGATGGCGGTGGAGATCGTGAAGTTGTCGCGCAACGTGAGCGCGTCGACGACGCGGATCGGTCGATTGAGCAGCAGCGCGACGGTGCGTCCTGCGGAATCGAGCGCGACGTCCTGCGCCGCGGCGACGATCGCCAGCGGAGTCTGCACGACCGGATGAATCGAGCTCGCGGCGGTGGCGCCGGCGATTGCGATCGAGGTCGCGGTGCGATCGACGGTGAACGTGACCGGCTGTCCGATCGTGGCGCCGGTGACGTCAAGCTTCGCCTGCAGCAAAGAGCCGTCGGCGGCATCGGGATAAAGCAGCTCGAGCGTGAACTGCGTCGCGGCTGGCACGACGGTGATGCGAAGGTTTTCGTTCCAGCGGCCGACCATCGCCAGCTCGCCCTGCTCGCCGCCGCCAGTGAACTGCGTCAGCTCGCCGAACGGAATCTGGCGCTGCCACGGACCGGCGAGCTCCGACGGATTTGCGAGCGTGAGATCGCTGACCGTCTTCACCGTCAGCGCGTACGGACGAGCGGCGCCCGACACCGGCGCGCCGTGTACGAGCGCGATTGCGAACGGCGTCCGATGCGAGGTCGTCGTTGCGAAGTCGGACACGAACGCCGGCATCGAGCGGCCGGCGGAAAACGCCACGCCTTCGAGGAGCCGCGCCATCGCGGCGCCGGCTTTGCGTCCGTTCGCTTCCTGGCGGCGGAACTGATCCCATTCATGGAAGTCAGGCGTCGACGCGTTGAGATCGAGCCGCTCGACGTTGCACAAGAGATCGAGCGCGAGATGAAAGAGCGACTCGCGATTTTCGTCCGCGGTCGCTTCGCTGCGATTGCGCCGCACGACGAAACTGCGCTGGCCGGCGCGTGCGATGTCCTGCGCGCGGCGGAAGACGTCGCTCCGGATCAGCCGCGGAAACTGCGCCGTCTTCGCATTCACCGGCGCGGTCGCCAGGCTGTAGCCGAGTCCGAGCAGCGGCATGTACGCCGAGACGAAATTCTGATCGACGAACTGCGCGTAGTACGGCATCAGCAGGGTCGCCGGCGACAGCGGCACGCCGCTCTCGCTCACGCCCATCGACAGCGCGACGTTCAGCGCAATCGTTTCGTCGGCGGTGCCGGCCGTCGCGAAAATGTGGCCGGTGATCTTCGCCTGGAGTTTGTAGGGAACGGTGACGGTCGCGCCCGCGGCGATCGTGATCGGTTGCTGCGAGAGCCCTTCGACGACGCAGATACCTGATGCGCTGCCGCCGGTCGAACAAAGCGGAATGTGCGAATCGAGATTGAGCGTGACCGTCTGCGCCGTCGTCGAGGTGTTGGTGACGAATGCGTACGCGGTGTAGTTCTCGTTCGCGCGGATCGTGTCGGGATGGACGAAGTTGATCTGGAAACGCGGATCGGCGACGGAGATCGTCGCCGGCAGCACGCCCTTCATCGGAACGTCGGCCTGGTTCGGCGCGCGATAGGTCGCGTTCAGCTCGATCTTCAGCGTGTGCGTTCCGGCGCGCATCGCTTCGAGCGTCCATTCGGCGGAGCCTTCCGCCTGGGCGATGAGAAAGGTCGAGCCGTCGGCCGCGCGCACCGGCACCGCCTGACCGATCGAAACGGCCGGCTCGGTCTTCGAGATGCGCAGCGCCTGCGGCGTCGTCATCACCGCGCGAACGGAGTCGAGCTGGATCGACGTGCCGGCCGGCGCGTTGTTGGTGACGTTGAGAATCACGGCGAAGAATTGATGCAGCACGCCGAAGTTGGTCGGCAGCACGATCGCCGCGGGAATGGTCGGACGAAGACGCGGGCGGTCGAATCCTCCGCCGTTCGAGCCGCCATCGTCCGGCGGTCCTTCGACATCCGGCGGCAGTTCGGGGACGAGGAGACCGCCGCCGATGTTCGGCTGATCGAAACGGGGCGGCGGCGCACTGCCGAACGCCGGCGCCGGCATGTTGTACGGATTGTCGGGAAGCGGCGGCAGCGGCTGGTTCGTCCGCTTGTCCATCACGACCGTGTATGGAATGACGACGTTCTGTCCTTTGACGGCAAAGACGAACGTGTACTCGTAGTAATCAAAATTGCGCGAATCGATGGTGATGCCGCGCGCGCGCAGATCGTCGGGCGTGAGCTGCCGCACGGTGACGCTCGGCTTGAGCACGTCGCTCACGTTGACGTTCACCGACGACGGCACCGCCTGCTGCACGAACTGTCCGCCGGGCGAGGTGACGAGGCGGATGTTCTGCAGCGTGTAGTCGCCGCTGCGCCGCAGCGCCGGCAGCTCGAACGTATGTCCGGGCGTTGCAGTGACGATGATCGGCGTGTCGATGCCGGGTCCGGTCAGCTCGCCGACGGCGAGAAATCCTGGCGCGGGCGGCGCGTCGGCGTTCATCTTTCCGCCGAACTTCGTCTGCACGACGGCGGGGATGTCGATGCCGGTGGCGACGGGCGGATCGGTGACGACCTCCAGCGAGACGCCGAGGATGTCGAGCTTCGCGCTGCCGATCTCGGAGGCGGATGCGGGGAGAGCGAGAAGCGCGGTCGCGCATGCGACGCGGATGAGTGTCTTCAATGACGGCATCAAACTGGTCTGCTTTTCTTTCGTTGCGTTACGGCTGCGGCGGGAAATCGAGCTCGCGCATTTCGCGCGCGGCGCGGGTCAGCCGTGATTCGACTCGCGTCGAACCGGGTGCGATGAGAAGGAGCTCCGGCGGCGGCGCTTCGTCGCCAATGCGAACGACGCTGTTGCGATACGTGAGATGAGTGTTGTCGCCGTCGTATGAGAGGACGGTCTCGGACGGGAGACCGTATTCGGCCGGCGATGATGACTCGCTGTTGGCAGTCATTCGTCCCGCGCGTCCTTTCGCGGCGGTGACGAGCTGCTCCTGTTCTTCGGAAGGCTGCGACGGATACGCGGCGCCGACGAGCACCTCCACCGCTTCGCGTGAAAGCGCGACCTGACGATCGACGCCGACTTCGACGCGGCGATGTTCGCGGTCGCCTTTTGCTTCGGACGTGTTTACTTCGAACGTGAACGCATCGATCGAGCGTCCGGCTGACGACGTCTTCATCCCGAGCGGCGTCGTTTTCCAGCTTCCCTGTTTCGTCGCGGCGTGCGGCTGCGCTTTCGCGGCGTCCGCGAAGGCAGTGATGCTGTACGTCCCGCGATCGTGATCGATCTCGGTGATCTGCTGCGTGTCGTAATCGGTGATGACGACTTTGCGGCCGTTGATGCTGACGACTCGATTGCCGCTGCAGTATTCGTCGACGGTGATCGTCCGTTTCGCGATCGGATCTTCGAGACGGCGGACGATGTGGAGCGGCTTCGGGAAGAGGACGCCGGCGGCGGCCGCGGGCAGGGCGAAGCCGAGCGCCGTGATGAGCGCGAAGACCACCCTCCCGCCCCCTGAATAGACGAGGTTTTGTTGCACGGGGACACGACCTCCGTCGGGGTTGGTACTGCGTTAAGTTGTTGGGACTTGCTGGACCTGGACGGCCAGACATTACCCTGTCGGGGCGGAAGGACGCAACCCCGTTTTGTGCCAATCGCCGTCAACCTGAGCGCTCTTTCGCGCGCGCCGCATCTGATCGGTCGAACTGAATCCGGCGATGTGGGCCGCTTTCTTCAGCGTCATTCCGCCATCGACGAGACGCTCCGCGTGCAGCGCCCGAACGCGACGGAGAAACGCGCTCGGCGGCAACGCGATCGCGTCGCGCCACGTGCGGTAGAACGAGCGGCGCGACGGCCAGTCATTCAACACTTCGGCGATCGACGGCGTACAGCTCCGCAACGCCAGCGCGTCGAACAGCTCGCGAAGCGGCAGCGGCAGCGACGTCAGCGCGCAACCCGTTTCCTGCAGCGCGCGTTCGAGATCGGCGGCGATCGTGCCGCCATGTCCGTTGCCGTTACCGTTTTCGCGGCGCCAGCGATCGAGCTCGTCGAACGATTCGAAGGCCACGACTTCGCCGAACACGGACGCCGCTCGCGCGAGCGGCGCCGTCAGCCCATCGGGCGCGATGATGACGATCTTCTTTTGACGAGACATCGTCCTACCTGAAGACGGAGCCGGAGCAGGAAACGTCACCGTCCGCGTCATGAGAGGGACGCGTTTCGCCGATTCCCGCGCTATCGTTGAGACACCCGCGAAATCGCGAAAGAAACAAAGGAGCGAAGATGCGTCCTCTCCTGCTCATCACGGCCATCGTTTTCTCGGCCTGCGCCACGGCTACGCCTCCCCCGCTCGATCTCTCGCACACGCGCGTCGTCGATCTCACGTACGCCTTCGACGAGAAGACGCTCTACTGGCCGAACTCTCCGGGCGGCTTCGAGCTGAAACGACTGTCGTACGGTCCGACGCCGGGCGGCTACTTCTACTCGTCGAACGCCTATTCGGCGCCGGAGCACGGCGGCACGCATCTCGACGCGCCGATTCATTTCGCGGAGCATGGAAAGACGATCGATCAGCTGCCGCCCGAACAACTGATGGCGCCCGCGGTCGTGATCGACATCCACGACGCCTCGGCGAAAGATCCTGACTACCGGCTGACCGTCGACGACGTTCGCGCATGGGAAGCACGCAACGGCACGATTCCCGCCGGCGCCATCGTGCTGCTGCGCACCGGCTGGGGCTCGCGCTACGGCGATCGCAAGGCGTATTTCGGCGACGACACGCCGGGCGCGACCGACAAGCTGCACTTCCCGTCGTTCGGCGCGGAGTCGGCGCGGCTGCTGGTCGAGGAGCGCAAAGCAGGCGCGATCGGGCTCGACACCGCCAGCATCGACTACGGCCAGTCGCGCGACTTCATCGTTCATCGCATCGCCAACGGCGCCGGCGTGCCGGGACTGGAGAACGTCGCCAATCTCGACCAGTTGCCGGAGCGCGGCGCATACGTGATCGCGCTGCCGATGAAGATCGGTGCAGGTTCGGGAGGTCCGGTGCGAATCGTGGCGCTGGTGAAACGATAACGGCGCGGAATAGCGGCGCAGCATTCGGTCATTTATCCGAATAACTTGCGCCGTTTCGTCCTCGTCCTCTTCGCAACGCTCCTCGCATCATCGGCGTTCGCCGCGCCGATCGACGTCGTGCGCCAGAACTTCGTCGATTACTACACGGCGGCCGGAGCCGATCGCTCATCGCCGCGCATGATCGCCGCGCTCAGTGCTCAGGCGGATGCCGCCCGCTCCTTCGCGGCGCCCGGATATCTCCGCGGCGACGGCAGCTGGAGCGACATCGATTACAAAGAAATGCCGGATGGCGGCTGGTCGCCGTGGGAACACTCGCGGCGCCTCATCGTCATGGCGAAGGCGTATCGGACGCCCGGCACGTCGCTTTACAACGATCCGTCGCTGCGCACCGCCATCGAATCGGCGCTCCGCTACGTGCCGGCCTATTACGGTCCGCTGACATGGCCATCCGGCAACTGGTGGTTCTGGACCATCGGCGTGCCGCTCGACCTCGGGCCGACGCTCGTGCTGATGCGCGACGCCGTCGATCCGAAAGTGTTCGACGACTGCGTGAAGACGCTGGCCATCCACATCGGCAGCAATCCGTCCGGCAAAGGGCTGGTCGGCCCAGCGCCGGTCGGCGAGAACCTGACGTGGTCCGCATACACACATCTATGTCTGGCGCTCGTGCGCGACGATCCGCCGATGCTGACCGCCGTACGGAATGCGATGGCGACCGTCTGCAGCGTCGTCCCGCAGGGAGCGGACGGCATTCAGGCCGATGCGTCGTTCCATCAGCATGGCGCGCAGCTTTACACAGGCGGTTACGGCGGCTCGTTCGCGAACGACGTCGCGCGTTACGCGCTGCTGACGCGCAACAGCGACTTCACGCTGCCGCCCGCGGCGCTGGCGACCTTCTCGACATACGTCGCCGACGGCGTCGGCTGGACGTTGTACGGCAACTACTTCGACGTCTCGGTCACCGGACGTGAAGCGGTCCGCAACACGACGACCGGCTACAACGGCGTCGCCGCGCTGATTCAGGCGTCGCAGTTCGACTCGCCGCACGTCGCCGAGATTCGTGCCGCTGCCGCGCGGATGCTGACGACGTGGCAGTCGGCGCTGCCGCCGGAGCTGGCCGGTCTCGCGACAATCGTCGAGCAGTCGCACGCGGCCGCGGCGTGGCCGTCCGGACATCGTCACTACTTCGATTCCGATTACACCGTCCATCGCCGCGACGGCTGGTTCGCATCGGTGAAGATGTTCTCGACGCGCACGAAATCGGGCGAGAAGACGAACGACGAAAATCTCCGCGGCGCGCGGCAGTCGGACGGCCGCTTCTTTCTCTCGCTCGACGGCGACGAGTTCTTCGGCGGCAACAACCCGCCGGCGCTCGACTGGTCGCGGCTACCCGGCATCACCGTCGAACAGAAAGCCGACACCGCGAACGACACGTTCGGCTACGGCCTGCGCAACTTCGCGGGCGGCACCGGCGACGGGCGCAACGGCGTCTCGGCGATGGATCTCGACGCGCTCAACTCCGCGCTGACGGCAAAGAAGTCGTGGTTCTTCTTCGACGATGCCATCGTCTTTCTGACGAGCGGCGTGACGTCGCCGTCGTCGAATCGCGTCGAGACGATCGTCAATCAGTGGCCACTCGACAATCCGAATGCGCCGATCACCGGCGACAACGCGCAGTGGCTCGTCTGCGATCGCGTCGGCTACTGGTTCCCGAACGGCATGCCGAACGTTTCGCGCGAAGTGCACAGCGGGACGTGGGCGGCGCTCGGCGGCTCGAGCGATACGACGCCGCGCAGCGCCACGTTTCTGACGATGTGGTACGACCACGGAGTCGCGCCGGTGAACGCCGGCGCCGCATACGCGATCGTCCCGAACACGACGACGGAAGCGATGCGCGCGTGGACGGCGGCGAATCCGATCCGCATCCTTGCCAACGACACGCACGTCGCCGCCGTACGTCGCTCAAACGAGCTCGGCATCGTCTTCTGGAGCGCCGGCAGCATCGAAGGGATTCAGTCCGATCAGCCATCGATCGTCTGGCTCGTCAACG
This sequence comes from Acidobacteriota bacterium, assembly GCA_025463165.1. GTDB lineage: Bacteria > Acidobacteriota > Thermoanaerobaculia > Gp7-AA8 > Gp7-AA8 > JAOBAU01. Next base: position 8,697 of record JAOBAU010000219.1, read on the forward strand.
ACGGCTCGACGCTGGAGCTCTACGCAAGCGATCCGACCAACGGCGCCGCCGGCACGTTCCGGGTCACAGTGCCGGGCGCATTCACGACCACCGACGCAACATACACAACGACCGACTATCGATCGACCACGATCCTTGTGCCCAGGAACGGCGGACGCACCTTCCACGCCCAGCTAACGCCGCAAAAGATCAAACCGCGTGTTGCATCCCACCGGTAGCCGCGCGAGAATCCGCCGCGAAGCCGGTCGCCGAGGCTTGGCCAACCAACGAAGCGGCACGTTGCCGCCGGCCCGTGGCCGGGCCGCAAGGAGAACTATGCGTTTTCGTATTCTCGTCTCACTCGCAGCGATCCTCGTCCCGATCGTTGCGTCCGCAGCTACCGCACCTGCCGCAAAGAAAAAGACGACGGCCGCCGCGGAAAACATCCTCCCCTTCAAGGCGACCGAAAAAACGCTCGCCAACGGACTGAAGGTCATCGTCGTCCCGACCGGCTTCCCGAACATCGTCTCGATGTACGTCCCGGTGCAGACCGGTTCGCGTAACGAAGTCGAGCCGGGCAAGTCCGGCTTCGCGCATT
>JAOBAU010000221.1 GCA_025463165.1 Acidobacteriota bacterium
TAGGGGGCGGTGCGGCTCATCGGACTCATCGACACCTCGGCCGGGATTCCCTTCGCCACCACGCGGCCGCCCTCTTCGCCCGCACCCGGTCCAATGTCGATAACCCAGTCGCTGCCCGCCACGACGCGCATGTCGTGCTCGACGACGATCACCGTGTTCCCGGCATCGACGAGTCCTTCCAGCTGCGTCATCAGTTTCTCGACGTCGGACGGATGCAGTCCGGTCGTCGGCTCGTCGAGGATGTAGAGCGTGTTGCCGCGGCCGATGCGCTGCAGCTCGGTCGCGAGTTTGATCCGCTGCGCTTCGCCGCCCGACAGCTCCGTCGCCGGCTGGCCGAGCCGGATATAGCCGAGGCCGACTTCGCGAAGGACGTCCAGCGAGCGATGGACGTGATGCTCCTCTGTGAAGAACTCCCACGCCGCATCGACCGTCATCGCCAGTACGTCGGCGATGTTGCGATCGTTGTATTTGATCTCCAGCGTCTTCGCGTTGTAACGCGCGCCGTGGCACGTCGGACACGGCGCGTATACGCTCGGGAGAAACAGCAGCTCGACCATCACGAAGCCTTCGCCTTCGCACGTCTCGCAGCGTCCCTTCGCCACGTTGAATGAGAAGCGCCCGGCGTCGTAATGACGTGCGCGCGCCGCCTTCGTCGACGCGAACAGTTTGCGTACGTGATCGAAGAGTCCGGTGTACGTGGCGAGGTTCGAGCGCGGCGTGCGGCCGATCGGTTTCTGATCGACGCGCACCAGCCGTTTGATGTTTTCCATCCCGGCCACGATCTCGCCGCCGATCGTCTTGACGACGCGCTCCAGCGTCTCGGCTTCCTCGACATCCGCTTCGAGCTCATGTCCGAGATGTTCGGCGACGAGTTCGACGAGCACCTGGCTGACGAGGCTCGATTTGCCGGAGCCGGAGACGCCGGTCACAGTCGTGAAGATGCCGAGCGGAAATTCCGCATCGAGCTCGTGCAGATTGTTGCGCGTCACTCCTTCCAGTCGCAGCCAGCCGCGCGGCTCGCGCGGTGTTCGTTCCGGCGGCGCCTGCTCGGCGAAGAGATGCGCGCGCGTTTGCGACGCCGCAATCTTTTTCAAACCTTCGGGCGGTCCGCTGTAGAGAATTTCTCCGCCGTGCTCGCCCGCGGCCGGACCGACGTCGACGATCCAGTCGGCGTGGCGGATGACGTCGAGCTCGTGCTCGACGACGAAGAGCGAGTTGCCGGACGCTTTCAATTTGTCGAGCGCGCCGAGCAGCGCTTCGGTGTCGGCGGGATGCAGTCCGGCTGACGGTTCATCGAGCACGTAAACGACGCCGAAGAGATTCGAGCGCACCTGCGTTGCGAGCCGCAGCCGCTGCAACTCGCCGGGTGACAGAGTCGGCGTGCTTCGTTCGAGCGAGAGGTAGCCGAGGCCGAGCTCGAGGAGGACGTCGAGACGGGCGGCGAGATCGCACGCGATTCGTTCGGTGACGATCGCTTTCTCCGGATGTCCGATCGACGCTTTCGTTGCGCCGGTGCCATCGACATACGGACGAATGACCGACGCCAGTCGCGCCAGCGGCAGCGCCGAAATGTCGGCGATGTCGTAACCGGCGAACGTGACCGAAAGCGATTCGCGCCGCAGCCGTTTGCCATGACACAGCGGACAGTCGGCGCTCAGCATGTAGCGCGCGGCGCGCTTCTTCATCAGCGGGCTTTGCGTGTTCGCGAACGTGTGCAGCACGTGGCGTCGCGCGCTCGTGAACGTCCCCATGTAACTCGGCTCTTCTTTCCGCTTCAGCGCGCGCCGCGTCTCTTCGGGCGTGTAACCGGCGTAGACGGGAACGGTCGGCTGTTCATCAGTGAAGAGGATCCAGTCGCGTTCTTTGCGCGGCAGCTCGCGCCACGGACGATCGACGTCGTATCCGAGCGTGACTAGGATGTCGCGCAGGTTCTGTCCATGCCACGCCGGCGGCCACGCCGCGACCGCGCGCTCGCGAATCGTGAGCGACTCGTCCGGCACCATCGATTCCTCGGTGACGGTGTAAACGCGACCGAGTCCGTGACACTCGGGACATGCGCCTTCCGGCGTATTCGGCGAAAACGACTCCGCGTACAACAGCGGCTGATTGCGCGGATAGTCGCCGGCGCGCGAGTAAAGCATCCGCAGCAAATTCGAGAGCGTGGTGACGCTGCCGACCGACGAGCGCGTCGTCGGCGAACCGCGCTGTTGCTGCAGCGCGACGGCGGGCGGCAGTCCATCGATCTCATCGACTTCCGGCACCGCCATCTGATGAAAGAGCCGTCGCGCATACGGCGACACCGATTCGAGATACCGCCTCTGCGCCTCGGCGTACAACGTTCCGAACGCCAGCGATGACTTCCCCGATCCCGACACGCCGGTGAAGACGACCAGGGCGTCGCGCGGAATGTCGACGTCGATGTCTTTGAGGTTGTGCTCCCGCGCGCCACGCACGCGGACGAACGGATGCGGCTCGTTGTCGCGACTCACAGCCGGGCAGGCTACGAGTTCTGTGCCAGATGTTCTAATCAATCAATGAAGCGGCCGCGAGTCCTCGTCCTGATTGCCGTCGTCGTGATCGCGCTGATCTGGTTGCTCTGGCCGTCGAGTTACTCGCGCGTCGCGAACCTTTCATCGCGCGGCACCGCGATCGTGGCGTTCGGCGATTCGCTCACCGCCGGATTCGGCGCCGCATCAGGCGAGGACTATCCAACGAAGCTCGCGCAGCTCATCAGGATGCCGGTCGTGAACGCGGGCGTGAGCGGTGACACCACAGAGTCCGCCCTCGCGCGCATCGACGCCGACGTCCTCGCGCGCGAGCCGCGCCTCGTCATCGTCGGCCTCGGCGGCAACGACTTCCTGCACGGCGTTCCGATCGCGACCACCGAAGCGAACCTGCGCACGATCGTGCAGCAGATCGAGCGCCGCGGCTCGATGGTCATCCTCCTCGGCTTCCGCTTCCCGAGCATGAACGCGAACTACGAATCGATGTACGAGCGCATCGCGCACGACGAGCGCTGCCTGCTCGTGCCGAATGTGCTGCGCGGAATTCTCACCGATCCGTCGTTGAAGAGCGACGAGATCCACCCGAACGGACGCGGCTACGCGCTGATCGCGGAACGGATCGCCGGACCGTGCAAGGGACTGCTGCGCGTCGCCGATCGGCGGCGGTGAAGCACCACGTCTCCACTGCGCGTGGTGATGTTGCGTCTGCGTGAGACACCGCTGAGAGCGCGTGAAAAAGATCGCGCGACAGGCGGTAGAAATCCGTGACGCCGCGCATTTTCGCCAGATGCTGGTGCTCGCCGCACGCGCTCGAACGTCCTTCCTGACGGCTGGACCTCTTGACCGCCGTAAGTAAGAAAAAGTGAGAGCGCGGGCGGCTCGGACGCACTTAGCCGGCGAGAGGTCCGAGGCAAAACGAACGGCCGTCCCTGATTCCCGCGGCTGTCGCGGTGAGGCGCCGCGTGTCACCAGACACGTCCGCCACCGGCCTCGGCTGGCAATGGAAGAGAGCGAGGCGAAGGAAGCGACGGAACTGGTGTGGCGAATCCGCGGAGGCGATCCCGCCGCGGAAGCGGAACTGGTGCAGCGATACGGTCCGCGGGTCATGCGAATGCTGCAATCGCTCACGCGAAACCATTGGTCGGCGGAAGACGTTCATCAGGACACATTCGCGACCGTGCTGCAGCGGCTGCGACGCCGCGGTATCGATGAGCCGGCCGCGCTCGCACAGTTTCTGAGGCAGACCGCGCGCTATCTGCTCATCTCCGGCTGGCGAAAGGCAAGACGTCGCGGCGAGGTCGAAGAGAACCTGGCGATCGATCATCCCGATCCGGATCCCGGGCAGTTGTCGCACGTGCTGCGCCGGGAGCAATGCGAGCGCGTGCAGCGCGCCGTCGCGTCCGTCCATCCGCTCCGTTATCGACAACTGCTGACTCGCTATTACTTCGACGGCGAAGCAAAAGATCGTATCTGCGCCGACCTCGGGCTCGACTCCGCGCACTTCAACCGCGTCCTGTTCCGCGCCCGCCGCAGCTTTCTCGACATCCTCGAGCGACAGGAAAAACTCGGACATGGATCACGCCGAGTGAGATGAATCTCAATGCTCCGACACTTAATGAATGCACGACGGCAATAAGGCCGTTGCGTAAATCGAGAGGAGCAAAATCATGTCTCAGCACAGCGGTCCATTCACCGTCACCAACAACACCGGCCAGACCATCAGCGGTTCCGTTTCGCATTTCGCGGAAGGGTGTAACAGCACGCCCTGCACGTTCTCGAATCTCGCGAACGGCGCGACGGCAGGCGGCGGCGAATGGCAGACGGAAACGACGTCGACCGATCGGTGGGCGATCAGTTCGAACGCCGGCAGCACGACCAAAGACTGCGCCATCGATTCGGGCGACACGTCGGTCGCCGTCACGCTAACGTCCACCGGCGTCGTCATCGTTCCCAGTTCGTCGAGCAGCTGCAGCGGATCGTACTAGCGTGTCACTCGAGGCAGCCGCCGAAGAGCTGGCTCGACTCGGAGGGGTGGATCGCCGTCGCGCCGCGGCGGCGATCCTTCGAGCCTCGCACGATGAAGTCTTTCGCGCGCGGCTCACGCAGCTGGCGAAGAAACCCGCGCTCCTTCACTCGCTGCTGCTCGCCGAGGATGAAGATGCGGCCGTACGACAGCAGCCGGTCGACGTGATCGAAGAGCTGACGCGCTCGATCCGCGCGTGGGCCGCGAACGGCTTCGGCCTCGTCGAGCCCTCGACGTATTTCAGAAGACTCGACGTCTGCAACAGCTGTCCGCATTACCGCGAGCCGGCTGATGATCCGCTGCTGACGATCGCGCCGTGGGCGACCGACCGCCGCGTTTGCGAGCTGTGCGGATGCTACATGCGGCTCAAAGCGCGACTGACGAAACAACATTGTCCGGCGGGGAAGTGGGAGGAGGCTGACGTTCCGCTCTAAACTTACCGGCTCGGAGGATTCACTTCATGCCGGTCACTCAGCACATCGATGCGAAGCGCGGCGACGTTCTCGTCCTCGTCGGCACGATGAAAGGCGCGTTCATTCTCGTGGCGGATGCGGCGCGCCGAACGTGGGAGCTCGGCGGTCCCTATTTTCCGGGCAGTTCCGTTTATGCGATCGGCTACGACGGACGCGCCGGACGTCGGCGGCTGTGGGCGGCGGCGTCGAGCATGCACTGGGGCTCGCTCCTTCATTCGAGTGATGACTTCGGCCGCAACTGGACCAATCCCGAGGAAGCGACGGTCAAGTTTCCGCAGGGCACCGGCGCCGCGCTCGCGCAAATCTGGCAGATCATCCCCGGCCGCGATTTCGAGCCCGACACGATGTACTGCGGCGTCGAGCCGGCGGCGCTTTTCGTTTCGCGCGACGCCGGCGAAACGTGGTCGCTCGATGAAGGGCTGTGGAACCATCCCCATCGCGAGCGCTGGATGCCGGGCGGCGGCGGACTCTGTCTGCACACGATCCTTCCCGATCCGGTCGAGCCGCAACGAATCCGCATCGCCGTTTCGACCGCCGGCATGTACGTCACCGAAGATGGCGGTGCGAACTGGCGCGCGTCGAACAGCGGCGTGCGCGCCGAGTTCCTTCCCGACAAACATCCGGAGTTCGGCCAGTGCGTGCACAAGGTCGCGCAGTCGCAGCAGCGGCCGGAGCGGATGTTCCTGCAAAACCACTGGGGTCTCTATCGCACCGACGACCGCGGCGAGAACTGGCTCGACGTCGCGAACGGCGTTCCATCCGATTTCGGATTCCCGGTCGTCATCCATCCGCGCGATGCCGATCGCGCGTGGATCGTGCCGCTCGAAGCGGACGTGTTCCGCTGTACGCCGGAAGGAAAGCTGCGCGTCTATCGGACGAGCGATGCCGGCGCGAGCTGGGAGCCGATGGCGGACGGCCTGCCGCAACACGACGCGTACGAAACGGTGCTGCGCGACGCGATGTCGGTCGACACGCTCGCGCCTGCCGGAGTCTACTTCGGCACGCGCAGCGGAAAACTGTTCGGCTCGCCGGATGAAGGACAGACATGGACCGCGCTCGTCGATGGACTGCCGCCGATCGTCGCGGTGAAAACGGCGATCGTTTCGTAATGGCACTGAACTTCGTCATCTCCGGACCGTTGCGCGAGCTCGCCGGCAATCGCGGCGAAGTGCGTATCGACCGCAGCGCGAGCTCGCTCGCGGAGGCGTTGCCGCTGTTGTGGGCGGAGTGTCCCGCATTTCGCGATCGCGTCGTCACCGAGCTCGGCGAGCTGCGGCCGCACCTCAACATCTTCGTCGACGGCGAGAACATCCGCTTCCTCGACGGCTTCTCGACCGCCGTCCGCGACGGCTCGGAGATCGTCATTCTCCCCGCGCTGAGCGGCGGCTAAGCTCGCTCGGAACTCGTTTTGCAACGGTTGCCACGATTGGTGGCCGACGTGCGAAACGCGACATCCGTGACGATCACCTGCGCCGACTGCGGCCGGACGCAGAGCATCCCCGCGCTACCGCCCGGCGCGGAGGCGGAATGCGTCCGTTGCGACCGGCTGCTCGCACATCGCTCGCGCCTCTTCGATCTTCCGCTCGCCTGCGCGATGGCGATCTTCATCCTCCTGCCGCCCGCGGTCTTCATGCCGCTGCTCGATTCGACGATCAAACATCTCCTCTCCGATGAGAGTCGCCTCGTGTCGAGCGTCCCGGTCATCTACAGCGAAGTGTGGTTCCCGTTCGCGTTTGGCTTTCTCTTCTTCGCGTTCCTCTTTCCCGCGCTGCGCGCGTCCTTTCAAATCGTCGTCTTCCTTTCGCTTCGGTGGAAGTGGAAGGTGCCGCAGCTCGGCCGCATCTTCCGCTGGAGCGAAGAGCTGCGGCTCTGGTGCATGACCGACGTCGTCGTCATCGCCGGCACCGTTGCGTATTACCGCGCGAACATTTCCGCGGACGTCACGGTGCGCGTCGGCGCGTGGTGCTACATCGCCGTCGCAGCGCTCGCATTCATCGGCGATCGCGCACTCGATCGGCGCGCCGTCTGGAACGAGATTTTTCCCGACAGCGTTGTGCCGCCGGTTCGCCATCTCGCGTCGTGTGATGTCTGCGAGCTGGCGGTGATGGATCGTCGTCCCGGCGATCCCTGTCCGCGTTGCGGCAGCCGGCTCGATCGCGACATCACGCCGCGATTCGCTCCCGCACTCGGCGCCGTCGCGGCCGCGATCCCGCTCTGTCTTCCCGCGTACTCGGCATCGATCATGGTGAACGATCAGCTCACCGGCGTGCTCGAACATACGGTGCTCGGCACCGTGCAACTTCTCGCCGATCGCGGCTACTGGCAAATCGGCGCGGTGATCCTGATCGCCGGCGTCGTCATCCCGATCGTCGAGCTGTTCGGATTGCTGTGGCTTCTCGCGCGCGTCCGCTTTCCGCAGAAGAATGGACTGATCATTCGCACGCGCGCGTACCGCGTCCTGCATCGCCTCGTGCGCTGGCCGATGATCATTCCGTTCATCGCCGCACTGGCCGCGCCGATCGTCGACTTCCGCGGCATCGACGACATCGTCGCCGGCCCGGGCGCGACGCCGCTCTTCATGATCATCGTGCTCATTACGTTCGCGGTCCGCTACTTCGAGCCGCGTTTGATGTGGAAGACCGCCGGAGAAGAAGCAACATGAGTGAGTACGATCAGCACGCCGAAGAACGCCGCGGCCAGCCGCCGCCGGAAGCGAAAGTTCATCTCGCCAAATGGACGCCGTGGGTCTGGATCGTTCCCGCGCTGGCGATTTTTTTCGCGGGATGGCTCGTCGTTCGATACGGATTCGGCGGCGGCGACATCACGGTCCGTTTCGCCGACGCACGTGGTCTCGATCGATACAGTCCGGTGCGATTTCGCGGTGCGAAAGTCGGCACCGTGCAGAAAATCACCATCGATCAAAATCTCCGCCAGGTAGTGGTCCGAATCTCGATGGACGCGTCGATGAATCACGCGCTGCGCAAGGGGACGAAGTTCTGGATCGTCGAGGCCGGACTCGAGAGCGGCGGCATCGGCAGTCTTCTCGGCGGCACCTACGTCGGCATCGCGCCGGCCGAAGGTGAAGGGAAGGAAGAGAACATCCGCGAGTTCAACGGGCAGGAGTACGCGCCCGTGCTGACGCCACCCGAAGCCGGCCGCACATACATCCTCGAAGCGCGCGGCCTCGGCTCGATCGCGGTCGGCTCGCCGGTGCTCTTCCGCGGCATCCGCGTCGGCCGCGTCCTCGGTGCCGAATACAACGACAAGACCGGCGTCACCGCCGTACACACCTTCGTCGTACAGCGTTTCGCCAGTGAAGTTCGCCGCTCCACGCGCTTCTGGCGCGGCGGCGGCCTGAACGTCTCCCTCGGCGGCGGCGGCCTTTCCCTCGGGGGCGCATCGATCGGCTCGCTGCTCACCGCACCGATCGCCTTCTACACGCCCGAAGTGCTCGCCGGCGATGAAGTCGCCGCCGGCTCGCACTTCGAACTGTATGACTCCGAATCCACCGCGATCGCGGCCGCCGATGGTCCGCACATGACGTACATGACCTACTTCCCCGGCAACATCAAAGGGCTGACCGCCGGCACGTCTGTGCAGATGAAAGGCGTGCAGATCGGACACGTCCGCGATGTCAAGCTTCGCTACGTCCCGGAGAGCGCGAGCCTCGAGACACCGGTGATCTTCGAGATCGATCCGCGCCTGCTGCAGATCGACGTCGCATCGTCGACGACGCGCGAAGACGTGCGCGTCCGCACGAACGACGTGCTGCAGCGGCTCGTACAGAAAGGAATGCGCGCGACGCTGTCGACGAGTCTCGTGCTGCCCGGCGCGAGCGGCATCTCGCTCGACATGGTTGCGTCACCGGGCTCCGGACGTCTCGTTACGACGACCGATCCGCCGATCGTTCCGGCGGCATCGGCCGGCACCGGCATCGAAGGCGCGCTCTCCGCGATCAACGACGTCGCCGGCCGCATTCGCAATCTGCCGATCGAAGAGATCGCCGGCCATCTGCGCAGCACCGCGCAGCGGCTCGACACGCTCGTGCACGATCCGATTCTCGATCAGAGTCTGCAGCGGCTGAATCGCTCGCTCGCCGACGTCGAGAAGATCACGTCGACGACGCGTGAGAACGTCGGGCCGATCGTCGGCAGTCTCCGCAACGCGGCGTCGTCCGCGGAGTCAGCGGCGAACACCGTCAAACAGAATGTCCAGCCGATCGTCGACAGCCTCCGCAACACCGCCGATTCCGCCGAAGCGGCCGCGAAGAGAGCAGAGCAGCTGATGGGCAGTTCCGCGCGCCAGAACTACGACCTCGGCGCGCTGATCAAAGAGCTCACACGCGCGGCGGAAGCGGTTCGCGGCCTGGCGTCGTACCTCGAAGAGAATCCCGATGCGCTGCTGAAGGGAAGAGGAAAAGCGAAATGAGATTCCGCCGGACGATGATCATGCTCCTGTTGTTGTGCGCGCCCGGCTGCTCGTTTTTCTCGCGCTCGCAAAGCCGCTTCTATTCACTCGATCGAATCGCGCCGGCGTCCGTCACGGCCGCGCGCGGATTGCCGGTCGCCATCGAAGGTGTCGAGCTTCCGCCCGGTCTCGATCGTCGCGAAGTCGTGCTGCGGCAAGCCGATCACCAACTGCAAATCCGTTCCGCCGAACAATGGTCTGCATCGCTGCAGCCGCTCGTTCTGCACACGCTCGCGTTCGACCTGGCGGCGCGACTGCCGGAAGGAATGGTGATCCTCCCCGGCGCCGCCAAACCGCTCGCACCAACGCGATCGATTGATGTGGTGCTCGAAGAGCTCGCCGCCGGACCCGGGAACACCGTGGTGCTCGACGGCCGCTGGGTGCTGCGCGAAAACAACCGCGCCGACGTGACACATCACGAGCGGATCACGATCGAGGTGACGTCGCTCGACAGCGCGAATATCGCGACGGGGATGAGCCAGGCGGTGGCAGCGCTCGCGGATCGGATGGCGGCGGAGTTGGGGCGGTAGCGGCGCGAGAAGTGGACAAAAATGTGGGGACGGGCGCTTCGCCCGTCCCGGGCGGCCGAAGCGCCCGCCCCCACACCGTTCACGCTCCCCGCAACGCGACCGGCGCTTCAACCACCTTCGTCACCGTTCCCCACAACGTCCACTCGTTCGGCGGGCCGAGGATGATCGTCGCGAATTCGGGGTTCGTTTTGCGCAGGGAAGGGCGCCCGTCTTCGAAGTGCCAGCGGCCGAGGATTCCGCCTTCATCTTTCAGATAAACGGCGACGAGTGCGCCGGGGATGGGGCGCGTCAGTTCGGTGTCGACGAGCACCTTCCATCCGTGGCGCAGTTCGGGCGACATCGATTCGCCGATGACGCGAACGACCTGCAGGCGCGAGTCCCACACTTCGCGCACGGAGTGGAGGATCTGCGCCGATCCGAGCGTCACTTCCGATTCCGCTCCCGACTTGCCGGCGGCGGCGGAGAGCTCGGGGACGACCCACGCGTGGAGCGTGCGCGGATAGTCGTGATCGCGCTCGATGAAGTCGCTGGCAGAAACGGCGAAGCGGTATTGCTGCGGCTCGTCGATCGTGTCGAGTGATTGATCGTCGAGATCGAACAGGTCGCGAAGGATGAGCATCGCTTCGCGCAACGTGCGGCGCTGCGCGTTGGTGACGAGGTCGCGCGGCGATTCATAGCCGGGCTCGCCGAGGAGATCGCCGACGGTCGTGTCGAGCATGTCGGCGACCTGCTGCAGTTTGAAGACGCCGGGGATTTTGGCGGCGCGTTCTTTCCGAACGGGCGAGCGCTCGCGGAGCGGGCGGTAATCGGGAACGTGCTCGAAAAGGCGCGACAGCGTGTCATCGACCGGGATCGACATTCCGACGTGACGGCGGCGCCACGCGAGCCATCGCTCGTGCACTCGTTTCGCCAGAGTCGCGATGTCGCGGACCGATCCGCCCCGCCGTTCGCCGCTTCGCATGACTCTTAAGTTACCTGGAATCGGCGGATTTTGCGTGGATTTCCTGGTAGGTCCGTGAAGCAATGACTCCTTTATTGCCTATTTCCACCAGCTGACTCGGATGCGAGTCAATTGCGCGGTAGCAGTATATTGCTCACAAGTCACGCGCCGCTACGATGCGTGGATGTCGCTCCGCAGCTTCGACGATCATCGTCGC
>JAOBAU010000199.1 GCA_025463165.1 Acidobacteriota bacterium
TCGCCGGACGCGAATCAGCAGAAATCGCGGACCGAAGATCACCATGACGAATAACTTTCAAACTGACCCACTACCCACCACCGTCAACCTCGCGGACGTGCGCGCAGCCGCCGACCGCATCCGTCCCTGGATCCATCGCACTCCCCTCCTCTCTTCCCATTCACTTTCGGAAAGAATCGGCGTCGAGGTGCGGCTGAAGTGCGAAAACCTGCAGCGCGCCGGCTCGTTCAAGATCCGCGGAGCGATGAATGCGCTGCTCAGTCTCTCTGATGACGAGCGCAGCCGCGGCGTGGTGGCGTTCTCCTCCGGGAACCACGCGCAGGGCGTTGCGCTCGCCGCGAGACTGCTGGGGATGAAGGCGACGATCGTGATGCCGGACGGCTCGAACGAATCGAAGGTCGCGGCGACGGAAGCGTATGGAGCGACGGTCGTTACGGCCGGCGTCACCTCCGCGACGCGCGATACGGTCGCGCGAGAGATCGCGGCGAAGACCGGCGCCGCCGTCATTCCGCCGTTTGATGACGAGCGGATCATGGCCGGCGCCGGCACGGTCGGACTTGAGATCGTCGAAGAATGGCCGGACGTCGCCACGATCGTCGCGCCGCTCGGCGGCGGCGGGCTGCTTTCCGGTACCGCGCTCGCCGCGACTTCGCTGCGTCCCGACATCGCCGTCTTCGGCGTGGAGCCGCGCGCGGGCAATGACGGCGAACAGTCATTCCGCAGCGGACGCATCGTCACGATCGATCCGCCGAAAACCATCGCTGACGGCGCACGCACTCTCGCCATCGGCGAGCGTAACTTCGCGGTGATTCGCGAGCGCGTGCGCGACGTCGTCAGCGTCGACGACGAGGTCCTCCTCGACGCGCTCCGCTTCGCGATGTATCGCACCAAGCTCGTCATTGAGCCGACCGGCGCGCTCGGCATCGCCGCGCTGCTCACCGGCCTGATCAAACCGACAGGTCCCACCGCGATCGTCATCAGCGGCGGCAACCTGGACTTCCGGTTGCTGGGATAAGTTGCGACGGCAATGACCGGGAACCTCTTCGGCGGCGACTCGTTTTCTCCCGCGGCTGTGCCGACGCGCGATCAGCCGCTGCCGGAACGGCTGCGTCCTTCGTCGCTCTCCGAGGTCATCGGCCTTGAAGAGTTGCTCGGTGAAGGACGCTTTCTTCGCAACGCCATCGAGAACGATCGCATCCCATCGATGATCTTCTGGGGTCCGCCCGGCTCCGGCAAAACGACTCTCGCGCGCATCATCGCGAAGACGACTCAGGCCCGCTTCGTCACCTTCTCAGCCACGTCGACAGGGATCAAAGACATTCGCGCGCTGATGGAAGACGCACGCAGAACGCGCGGCGGCAAGACGATCGTCTTCATCGATGAGATCCATCGCTTCAACAAAGCGCAGCAGGATGCGTTTCTGCCGTACGTCGAAGCGGGCGACATCATCCTGATCGGCGCAACGACTGAGAACCCGTCGTTCGAAGTGAACTCGGCGCTCCTGTCGCGCAGCAAAGTCGTCGTGCTGCCGGCGCTGGAACGCGAGCAGGTGATGGAGATCCTTCGCCGCGCGGTCGACGATCCGTCCATGAAAAAGTACGGGATCGTCATCGCCGACGACGCGCTCGATTTCATGGCCGCGACGTCAGCCGGCGACGCGCGGCAGGCGCTCAACTCGCTGCAACTCGTCGTCGAGACGGCGTCGACGACCGACTCGCCGATCGACGCCGAGAAGGTGAAGACGATCCTGCAGCGGCGCTCGCTGATGTACGACAAGTCGGGCGACGAGCACTACAACATCATCTCGGCGCTGCACAAATCGCTGCGCAACGGCGACGCCGACGCCGCCGTCTACTGGCTCGTGCGGATGCTTGAAGGCGGCGAAGATCCGATGTATCTCGCGCGCCGGCTCGTTCGCGCGGCATCCGAGGACATCGGCAATGCCGATCCCCAGGCGCTCATCCTCGGCATCGCGGTGCAGCAAACCGTGCACTTCCTCGGCATGCCCGAAGCCGGCGTCGCGCTCGCGCAATATGTTGCGTACCTCGCCGCGGCGCCGAAGTCGAACGCCGCGTATGTCGGTTACGGCGAAGCGGTCAGCGAAGTGCGGCAGGGCGACAATCCGCCGGTGCCGCTGCACATCCGCAACGCGCCGACGCGCCTGATGAAAAACCTCGGCTACGGCAGCGGCTATCAGTACGCGCACGACTTCGCCGAACAGACCGCGGCGATGGATTGCCTGCCGGAAGCGCTGAAAGGCCGCCGCTTCTACGAACCGAAAGAGATCGGCGCCGAAGTGAAGATCAAAGAGCGGCTGGACGCGATGCGCGCCGCGCGCGAGAAGAAGTAGCGCGCGTCAACTCTGGTACGCGTTGGCGTGCGGGCGGATCGGCGCCGGCTTGCGATCTTTGCCGACGTTCACGTAGACGACCGATGCCTCGGTCACGATCACTTTCTCGCCCGGGTTCTCGCCGCGAATCGCTTCGCAAACGACTTTCACGGTGATCGACGTGTTGCCGATGCGCGTCGTCTCGGTCCAGAAACTGACGAGGTCACCGACGAAGACCGGCTGATGAAACACCACGCGGTCCATCGAAACGGTGACCATCAGATGGCAGCCCTGGCGACGGGCTTCAATCGCGCCCGCCTGATCGATGTAGGAGAGGATCACGCCGCCGAAAATGGTGCCGTGCGCGTTCGTATCGCGCGGCATCATGAGCACGCGAATCGCGGGCTCGTTCCAGGCGGGCGTGATCCCTTCCGTCAACTCAGCTCTCCGCCGCCGGGCGTTCGCCCGTCGGATTGATGGCCTGCTGATTGATCTCGATCTTCGATTCTTTCTTCAGGCGGTCGAGCAGCACCTTCCGAAGGTTGCGCGCTTCCTGCTGGCGAAGAGTCTCGGCGTACGCGGTGCGATTCTCATCGACCGCCTTCGAATCAACCTTCTTCTGCTCGAGCACCTGGAAGACGACCGCGCCTTCCGCGACCGAAACCGGGCCATTCACCGGACCGATCGTCGCTTTCATCGCGGCGTCGATCAGCGGCGTGACGTCGCCGCTGAATCCGGAGACGTAACCCTGACGGCTGAGCGTCGTTTCGGCCGGCTGGAGACCGACCTTCGCGGCGGCCGCATCGACGTTCGCAACCGGCAGCGCGCGCGACATCGCCTGCATGGCGAGCTGGCGCGACTTCTCGAGACGCGCGTCGCTGGCAACCTTCTCTTTCACGTCGGCGTACGGCGTGATGCCGGCGGTGCGAATGCCGTAGAGGAACGGAATGGCGGGACCGCGGTTCGTGCCGATGATCTCGCCGAAATCGCCCTGCTTCGCGGAGAACGCCCACGCGGCGAGCGCCGGGTTGTTGCCGAGGCCCGGGACGGGATCGGTCTTGCCAAACCAGAGCGAGTCGCTCGAGGTGACCTTGTCATTCGCGAACTTCGCGAACTCGTCGGCGGTCTTCGGCTTCGCCTCTTTGATGCGCGAGTTGATGCGCGTGATCTCTTCGCGCGCCTGATCCTTCGACATCTGATCGACGACCTGCATCGCCAGCTGGCCCTTCACTTCATCAAACGAACGGTACGTCGCCTGGCGACGCTCGAGCACTTTGATGAGGTGGTAGCCGTATTCGGCGGAGCGGATGGGATCGCTGATCTTGTTCAGCTCGATCGAGAACGCGGCGGAGTCGAACGGCTCGACGGTCGAGCCGCGGCTGACGAAGCCCATGTCGCCGCCCTTGCCGGACGAAGACGGATCGCCGGAGTTGTCCTGCGCGAGCTTCGCGAAGTCGGCACCGGCGCGGAGCTGCTTCACGAGCGACTCGGCTTTCGCACGAGCGGCCGCGTCGACGTCCGGGGTCGCATTCGGATCGACCTTGATGAGGATGTGAAGAATGTGCGCCGCTTCCGGCGACTTAAAGTCTTCCTTCGACGCTTCGTAGCGCTTGCGGAGATCGGCGTCGCTCGGCACGATCTGCGCGCGAAGGCGCGTCGTGTCGGCGACGAGATACTTCACCGCGCGCTGTTCGCCGTGCGCGTACTTCGCGGTGTTCGCGTTGTAGTACGCCTGCAGCTCGGCGTCGCTGACGTTGACGTTGCCGGCTTCGCGCGCGGCCGGATAAAGAACGTAGCGGATCTTCGCGTTCTCGGTGACACGGCGATACTCGGCCTCGGCCGCTTTCGGCGAGACGACGATCGAGTTCTGCAGCGCGCTGTCCATCTTCTCGAGCGTGATCTGGCGCGACAGCTCGTCTTCGAATTCGGCCGGCGACGAGTAACCCATCTGTTGGCAGAAGCGGCCGTACAGCTCCGATCCGACCCACTTGCCGTTCGGATTCAGCGTCGGCACCTGCAGAAGACGGCGCTGCACTTCTTCCGGCGTCGCATCGAGATGCAGACGCTTCGCTTCCTGAAGGAGGAGCTTCTGATCGACGAGCGAGTCGAGCACGCCTTTCTGCACGCCGAGTTGCGCGAGCATCTCGGGCGTGAGGTTCTGCTTGTACATCTGTTTGTACTGGTCCTCGGTCATCGCCACCGCGCGATCGAACTCGCGATACGTGACGGTCTCACCGTTCACGCGCGCGGCCCAGGAGCGCTGATCGGTCGATGCGCTGGCGCTGCCGCCACCGAGACCCATGTCGAAATAGACGAAGCCGAAGATGAACGCCGCGACGATCGCGATCAGAATCCATTTCAGTTGCGAGAAACTGTCGCGCATGAGCTTGAGCATTGGAAATCCTTAACGTTGTGATTGGATGCGCGCGCGGAGTGGACTGGAACGGCCGTGCGGCGCGATCTTCCGTAAAAAACGCGGCAGTTTACCTATTCCCGGCAGCACGCGCAAACGGCCGTGTTGCCTGTGCTATAAAGGCTTCCGTCCGCAAATGGCGATTAGAAAAAAGGCCTCCTCGGGCGGCGACATCGACTGGTACCTGATCTCGATCGATCGCCTGAAGCAAATCGGGTTCGTCCTGTTCATCCTTCTGCTGGGGGGCGCCGGCTACTGGTTTATCCACAACGAGAAGGGGAATCCGCGAGCGAATGCTGAATCGGCGATCGCCGATGCGCGCCTTGCGCTGAACACGCTCGCCGCGTCGAAAGACTTCCCGAATCGCCGCAGCGAGTTCGAGCGCGCGCAGAAGAAGCTCGAAGACGCCAACACCCTGTTCGGCTCGGCAAAGTACGTCGATGCGCAGGGCGCGGCGGTGGAGTCGCAAACGATCAGCCGCGCCGCGGTCAGCGGCGGCGACTCCGGCAACGGCGACGCGCAGTTCATCACCGTCGAAGGCGACGTGCAGTTTCAGAAGTCGACGAACAGCGACTGGCACCACGCCGAGATGCGCGTTCCGCTTTACAACGGCGACTGGGTGAAGACCGGCGATCGCGCTTCGGCAGAGCTCGTCTTCAACAGCAACGGTTCGCTCTACACCGTCGGTCCGAATGCGCTGCTCGAGGTTTACGCGGCGGTGCAGCCGGGCTCATCAAAGAAGAACAACGCCGTGCAGATGCAGGTCGGCACGGTCGAGGTCGCAACGATCGATCAGGCGTCGTCCGTTCGCACGCCCGGCACGCAGATCGTCGTCGATTCCGAATCAACGACGCAGGTCGGCGTCGACAATACGAAGTCGACCTCCGTCGTCAGCACGAAAGGCTCCGCGTCGGTCACGCCGAAGAGCGGCGGCGAAGCGGTGGTCGTCAACAGCGGCGAGAAGGTCAGCGCGTCGCCGGAAGGCGGCCTCGGTCCGGTGAAGAAACTCGTTCTGCCGCCGGCGCTGAAATCGCCGTCCGACAACCAGGTCTTCCAGGTGACGGACGAATCGAAAGTCGAGTTCGCGTGGGAACCGCAGGCGGGAGCGGCCAGCTATCAGCTGCAGGTCTCACGCTCGCGACTCTTCTCGACGCTCGAGATCAACTCAAAACGGCAGAAGATCACCGCGTCGGCCAAGGTCACCTCGGAAGGCGCGTTCTACTGGCGCGTGGCATCGATCGGCGCTGATGGCGAAGTCGGACCGTTCTCGCCGTTCCGCCGCTTCCGCGTCAGCGGCGGACGCGACGCGACGAGCGCCGGAGGCATCAACTCGACCGACACGACGCCGCCGGCGCTGACGCTCAAACGTCCGCAGCCGATCGGCGGCGCTTACTACATCATCGAAGGAACGACCGAGCCGGGATCGACGGTCTTCATCAATGAAGAGGAAGTCGACGTCGAGTCGAGCGGCCACTTCAAGAAGCTGATCGTCTTCGCGAAGATCGGCCAGAACGCGGTGGTCGTGAAAGCGGTCGATCCGGGCGGCAATCAAACAGTACAATCGCAGACGGTGCTCGTCGAAGAGTAGTTCCCGCATCGCCGCCCGGGGCAGCAGTCTTGCACCGGCGCACCATGGCTCCCCAGTTTCTCGAGAAGGAAACCTCAATCAATGGCGTGGAAATCACTTCTGTCGATGTTCTCG
This sequence comes from Acidobacteriota bacterium, assembly GCA_025463165.1. Lineage (GTDB taxonomy): Bacteria > Acidobacteriota > Thermoanaerobaculia > Gp7-AA8 > Gp7-AA8 > JAOBAU01. The sequence continues at coordinate 6,445 of JAOBAU010000199.1, forward strand.
AACGATCTTGCGATCGACCTCGGAACGGCGAACACTCTCGTTTACGCGAAGAACAAAGGCATCGTCGTGCGTGAGCCGTCGATCGTCGCGGTCAACAAAGTCAACATGAACGTTGAAGCGGTCGGCCGCGAAGCGAAGGAAATGCTCGGCCGCACACCCGGCAACATCGCCGCAATCCGTCCGATGAAAGACGGCGTCATCGCCGATTTCGAAGTGACGGAAAAGATGATCAAGTACTTCATCGAGAAGGCGCACGGACGGCGCTTCCTCGTGAAGCCGCGCATCGTCATCTCGGTGCCGTCGGAGATCACCCAGGTTGAGAAGCGCGCCGTGAAGGATTCCGCGCTCCGCGCCGGTGCCACCGAGGTCTACCTGATCGAGCAGGCGATGGCGGCCGCGATCGGAGCGGGACTACCGATCACCGATCCGACCGGAAACATGATCGTCGACATCGGCGGCGGCACGACCGACGTCGCCGTCATCTCGCTGGCCGGCATCGTTTACTCGCGCTCCGTGCGCGTGGCCGGCAACGAGATGGACGACGCGATCATTCAGTACATCAAGCGCAAGTACAACCTGCTCATCGGCGAGCGGACGGCGGAGCAGATCAAGATGGAGATCGGCTCGGCGTTCCCGCTCGATGAAGAGATGACGATGGAGATCAAAGGCCGCGATCTCGTCGAGGGCGTGCCGAAGACGCTCGTCGTGTCGGACGAAGAGATCCGCGAAGCGCTCAGCGAAACGGTCGCCACGATCGTCGAAGCGGTCCGCGTCGCCCTCGAGCGCACCCCGCCCGAGCTCAGCGCCGACATCATGGACAAAGGCATCATCATCGCCGGCGGCGGCTCGATGCTGAAGAACCTCGACAAGCGCCTCCGCGAAGAAACGGGGCTCCCGGTCACCCTCGCCGAAGATCCGCTCGCGTGCGTCGCACTCGGAACGGGGCAGATGCTGACGGATTTCAATCTGCTGCGCAAAATCTCGATCGAATAGTCAGAGGTGCTGAGTGCAGAGTGCAGAGTGCTGAGTCAAAC
>JAOBAU010000222.1 GCA_025463165.1 Acidobacteriota bacterium
GGTCTTTAAGCCGATGCAGAAATCGCTCTTGGGCAGAGAGCTCAACGCGACGGACATCGTCCGGATCCTGAAGGCTCGCCCTTGGAAAGCGGAGGCGGCCGATGATGGTGGGGAAACGCCCGAATGAAGACGAAATTATTCACGGAGCTGGAGCACCTCGTTATCCGCACCGTCGCGTTCATACTCTTGCTGATCGCGGCCGCGAAACTGATCCAAGTGGAACTGCTCGGGCTGTTCAAGTGATGTCCATGGCTACGCCGCACATTGTCCGGCGAGTCTCGGCTGTCCCGGGAAGGCTGCACGAGGTTTGTGACGGGCGGCGAGATCGGCATGGTATTGGTCATGGTCTTCGATGATCGCGGCGTACCGGTATTCGTCGCCGCCGTGGGCTCGTCCAGTCGGGTTGAGCTTGTCGAGGAACATCCAGCGCGCTTTGTCAAACACCTTGTGGTACTCGATGCCGTCGAGCAGAAGGCGCAGCGAGCCTCGTCAACCCAGAGCCTCGTGAACCATCGCCCGGTCCCTTCGCGATCCGTCGTCCACCGGCAGTTCGGGACAACGCTCCACTCCACGGGACGTGTTTGAATCACGACCCAACTTTCATCAGGTGCCACCACGGGGCCGATCCAACGTCTGTAGAATATGATCGGCTGCACGTAGGAACGCCCGTTTCCAACCGTTGCCAATTGGACGCTGCGAAGGGTTAGCACTCCGGCCTGTCACGCCCGGAGGTCGCGGGTTCGAGCCCTCGGCCTGATATTTCATTCCGACGAAAGGACGTGGGGAACTCGACCTGACGCGCGGCGCTTATGTGCCGTGACGCAGACGATCGGCGAGCACGCGCGGCAGGCCGGCGGCGATGATCGACGCGCGCGTTTTCTCCACGTCGTATCCGACGCGGAAGAACTGCACGGTGCGTTTCGTCGAGTCGACGATCGCGAACGACGATTGCGGATTGCGATCGCGCGGTTGTCCGACCGAGCCGGGGTTGATCAGGTAGCGGAGATTCGGATCGAGCTTCACGATCGCTTCGCCGCGCACGGAGAATCCGCGCACGCGGCCGTCGCGATCGCACGAGAAGATCACCGGCAGGTGCGTGTGTCCGTAAAGGATCAGCGGCGCGGAGTGCAGTTCGAACACTGTTCGCGCGTGATGTTCGTTGAACACGTACTCGTCTTCATCGTGCGGCGAGCCGTGGCAAAGCATCACGCCGTCGTTCGCCATCGGACCGTGCGCGAGTCCGGCGAGGAAGCGGCGATTCGGTGCGCTGAGATGCTCGCGCGTCCAGAGCGCCGCGTACTTCGCGGCGTGATTGAAGCCCTCGCCGTCTTCGATGCCGGCAGCGACGCGATCGTGGTTGCCGCGGATGTAGAGCTTCGTCGCGCGATACGTACGCATCACGTCGAGCACCTGATTCGGCTGCGCGCCGTACCCGACGAAATCACCGAGACAGACGATGTGATCGAACTTCTTGCGGCGCACGTGATGCACGACCGCGCGCAACGCCTCGGCGTTCGAATGGAGATCGCTGACGACCAGCGCTCTCACGACACTCTCCGCGCGCGGCGAGCGGTTTCGAGGAAACCTTTCGGCAGCTCCAGCAGCAGACGTTCGACGATCTCGTTCGGCGTCTCTTCCTCGCGCACTTCGATCGTCACGTCCGACATCCTGTAATAGCGGATGCGCGCGTTGAACAACTCGTGCGTGGCGATGTCGTCGCGGAACAACGGCCGCTCCGCCGCCTTCTCGCCGATCCGGCTGCGAAGCAGCGAATACGGCGCGGAGAGATAAACCGAAAGCCCCTCGGATTGAATGAACTGGATGTTCTCGTCGAACGTGAACGTGCCGCCGCCGGTGGCGACGACCGCGTTCTCGAGATAGCGCGTGGAGCGGAGGATGTCGCGCTCGCGCTTGCGGAAGTGCGGCTCGCCGTGCTGCGCGAAGATCTCTCGAATCGACTGTTTCTCCGCCGCTTCGACAAGATCGTCGAGGTCGAAGAACGGGGTATCGATGCGCGACGACAGCTCGCGGCCAACGGTCGTTTTGCCCGCTCCCATGAAGCCGACGAGATAGATTTTCATCTGGTGTTCCGGAGACGCGGCCCGGCTACCACTCGAATTCTTCCATGAAACGGGTCGAGATGTCGCCGCGGATGAATCTGTCATCGTCGAGGATGGCGCGATGCAGCGGGATCGAGGTCTTCACGCCTTCGATGATGAAGAGGTCGAGCGCGCGCCGTCCGCGAGCGATCGCTTCGAGCCGATCCTTTCCGCGCACGACCAGCTTGGCGATCATCGAGTCGTAGTGCGGCGGCACGACGTAGTCGCGATACGCGGCCGTGTCGATGCGCACGCCGGGACCGCCGGGTACGTGGAACTCCTTCAATTTGCCGGGGTTCGGCGCGAACGTGCGCGGATCCTCGGCGTTCACGCGGAACTCGATGGCGTGGCCGCGCAGACGAAACGGACCTTCCGGAATCGAGAGCGGCTTGCCGTCCGCGACGCGGATCTGTTCCTTCACGAGATCGATTCCGGTCACCTCTTCCGTCACCGCGTGCTCGACCTGAATGCGCGTGTTCATCTCCATGAAGTAAAAGCGGCCGTCCTGATAAAGGAACTCGATCGTGCCGGCGTTTTCATAACCGACCGACTGACAGAGACGAATCGCCGCGTCGCCCATCTCCTTACGCAGCTCCTCGGTGACGACCGGCGACGGCGATTCTTCGATCAGCTTCTGATGGCGGCGCTGGATCGAGCACTCGCGCTCTCCGAGCGAAACGATGCGGCCGAAGCGATCGCCGAACACCTGAATCTCGATGTGCCGCGGACGCTCGAGATACTTCTCGATGTAGACGTCGGCGGAGCCGAATGCGCGCTCCGCTTCGCTGCGCGCTGTTTCGTAGGCGCTCTGCAGATCGGCTTCACCGCCGCAAATGCGCATGCCGCGTCCGCCGCCGCCGGCCGACGCTTTGAGGATGACCGGAAATCCGATCTCCTTCGCGACCGCGGCAGCGTCATCGAACGAACGAACCGGACCATCGCTGCCGGGAAGAATCGGCACGCCGGCTTTCTTCGCGTTCTCGCGCGCGACCGCCTTGTCGCCCATGCGGCGAATGGCGTCGGGCGTCGGACCGATGAACGTCATTCCGCACTCGCCGACGATCTCGGCGAAGTGCGCATTCTCGGCGAGGAAACCGTAGCCGGGATGGATGGCGTCGGCGCCGGTGATCTCCGCCGCGGCGATGATCGACGAGATGCTGAGGTAACTCTGGCGCGACAGCGCCGGACCTATGCAGACGTCGTGATCGGCGTAGCGGACATGCAGCGCGTCACGGTCGGCCTCGGAGTGGACGGCCACCGTCTTCAGCCCCATTTCTTTGCAGGCGAGGATGATGCGCAGCGCGATCTCGCCGCGATTGGCGATCAGGACTTTGGAGATGGCCATGCGGCGGTCAGACCTTCACCGCAAACAGCTTCTCGCCATACTCGATCGGCTGCCCGTTCTGCGGATAGATCTTCACGAGCGTCCCTTCGACGTCCGATTCGATCTCGTTCATCAGCTTCATCGCTTCGATGATGCAGAGAACCTTGCTGCGCGTGATGTGATCGCCGACGTTCACAAAGGCTTCCGACTCCGGATTCGCCTGGCGATAGAACGTGCCGACGATCGGCGACGTGATGATGTGCAGTCCCGCTTCGCTGTCTTCTTCCGCTTTCTTCGCGGCGGCCTCGAGCTGCGCCGGCGTTGACGCTGGAGGAAGCGCGTTCACCGCAATGGCAGGAAGCGACGGCTGCTGTCCGCCGCCCATATCGCCGCCGACGTACGAATGGAAGACCTGCGGCGCGGCGCTCTTGCCTTCGATGCGCAGCTTCGTCCCGGCCTGTTCGATCTCGACCCCGGCGATGCCGCGGTCGGCGACCTTGTCGATGAGTTCCAGAATCTCTTTGAAATTCAAAATTCAATTACCTCAGATCAGCTCGTCGCGGAGCAGATGTTTCGCTTTGACGAGCTCGAAACGCGCTCGTCCGTAGTTGCCATCCGGGCGCATGACCAGGATGACGAAGTACTCCGCGGTGACCGCGGAGAGAAACGTGATGAATTTTTCGGTGACCAGCGAGAACTGCTCGACCTCGCCGGTGTTGAGATCCGTGTTCGAGAGCCGGATCGACTTGATGAAGCCGCCGAACTCCGCGCCGAGCACGTCGAGCGCGATGCGATCCGGATTGATCGTCTCGATCGGGATGCCGTCGAGACCGATCAGGCTGACGGCGAGCGTTCCTTCGACGCGGTCGAAGATCCCCTGCAGCACCTTTCTAAACACGGCCTTCCCCTCTCCTCGCCACTTTCGCCAGCCATTCTTCGAGACGCGCGATCTTCGCCTCTTTCGACGAAGCCTCGGGCGTCGCACGCGGGGTGAACGGGATCGGAGCAGACATCGCGGCCGCCGGCGCTTCCGGCTCGAACGGCGACTCGTCGTCATCGGCCGTCAGTTCCGGTTCCTGCTCCGGCTCGACGACGTCGCCGGCAGAAGGCAACGCCCTCAGCTTCGCGGCAACGTCTTCGTTCTCGGGATCGCGATGGAGGATGTTCTCGTAGATGTGACGCGCGTCGGTGATGAGCCCCTGACGCGCGTAAAGGTCAGCCATCGTGAGCGTATCGGTGAAGTCGGTCGGCTCCTGTTCGGATGGCTCGTCGGCTGACGGGAACGGCGTTTCGGCAACCGGCGCGAACACATCCGCCGGCTCTTCGGGAACTGCGTCGGCTTCGCTTTCGAACGGCGACACCGACGCGCTTTCGAACGGCGCCGGCTCTTCTTCTTCCTGCCACGGCGCGGCGACTTCCGCGGAGAGCGGCGCCTCTTCGACGTGCATCCCTTCAGGAGCTTCGAGCGCGAACGCGTCGCTCGTGTAGCCGACGGCGGCGACAGGTTCTTCGAACGGACTCTCGTCGTGCGCGGCGAGCATCGGCTCGACGTCGCCGGTCTCCACCTCGACGCGATGTTCTTCTTCGAGGCTCTTTTCGGTCTCGTCGAAGAGATGCGCGTCATCAGACGCGAAGGGCGATTCGTCGGAAGTGACCGGAGCGGCCGCGATCGGTTCCGGCTCAGGTTCCGGTTCGGGCGTCGGCTCCGGTTCGGGCTCCGGTTCGGGCTCCGGCTCCGCCGCAACTTCCGCCGCGGCCACGACCGGTTCGCCATCGCGCTCGCGCGTGATCTCGCGATCGAGACGTTCGATGGTCGCTTCGAGATCCTGATCGCCGGGCATCAGCGCATGTACGAGCTTGTACTTCTTGATCGCTTCGACTTTCTCGCCGAGCGATTCGTAAGCCTCAGCGAGCAGACGGGCGGCGACGACGTTTCCCTGATCGATCTGCAACGCGCGAGTCAGTGACTCGATCGCTTCGGGATTCTTTCCTTCCTCGCGCAGCACGCGTCCGAGGCTCACCCACGCCGATAAATACGTCGGGTGATGCGTCAGTCCGGCTCGCAGGACATCCTCGGCTTCCTGAAGCGCGCCCGTTTTGCGCAGCTCCTCCGCCAGAGGAAAGAAGAGACGGCTCTTCGGATCCGCTTTGATACGGAACCGCAGGTCATCAATCTTGTGGTTCATCGCCGGTTGAGCCATAGGTCGGAACCGTGAATTCTTGCCTACTACGTCTGCGCGTGCAACCGCTGAAGACAGGAACCGCCCCCCGAGGGGGGCGGTTCTTCGTTGGGGAACGAATGGAAACTTCTAGTGCGTGGTGCCGATTACCGACTCATTGCGAACCAACGTCGTGGAACCCGAGGTCGCCGTGATCGTGATGAGACAGCTCGGCGGACCTCCCGCCGGGTACTGAACTGCAACCGCGGCGATGTCGCAAGCCTGGAGCACGGTGCCGGGCGGAGGTCCGGAGACGATGTAGCCAGGGCATCCACCGGTGGCGATGCTGGTAATCGTCAGCGGCGCGCCGCCGTTATTCACGATGTTGAACGTGCCGTTGCCCGGGATTGCCGGAGTGCCGGCCACCGGAGGCGGACCGGCAGAAGCCGGAACGGCAGCCGTTGCGGTCAGGTTCAGCGGATTCGGCGTAAGGAACAGGTTTCCGACCTGAGGCGGACTGACGAACAGGCCGCCGGTCTGCGTGTTCGTGCAGGTCGTGAGCGCGCTCGTATACGTAAGGTCGAAGGACGTCGCCTGCGGCGCGGTGGTTCCACCGCAGTTGCCGGTCTGCAGCGGAATGTTCAACGGCACGGCGACCGTGTACGTCGTCGTTCCATCCGCATTCGGAGTGGCACCGCTGACGATCGGCGTCACGCTGCCGAACTTGAACTGCGGCAGGCCGAACGCATTCGCGACCGTGATGAGCACCGACGATCCGGGCACGATCGGCCCGGGTCCGCTCGGCACGGCGCTGATGATGAACGGCTTCGATATGCGGTAGGTGAAGCTCGGACCCGTCGCCTGGTCTCCGTTGTCGCCATTCGTCACGACGATCGGACCAGAGATGTCATTGCATCCCGTCGGCGTAACCGGATTCGTTCTGGCGAGAATCTGCGTACCCGAAACGCGGATGATGTCCGCGGCGACGCCGGCCGCCACGACGGTCAGCGGATCGTCGAAGCCGGTTCCATCGATGTGGAACTCAGTGCCGCCGGTGAACGGACCTTCGTTCGGGCCGGCAAGCGTGATCTGCATCTTCGGCGTGTAGCGGAAGAGACCGGACGCGGTGACGGTGGTCGCCGAGTTGATGTTGACGACGCGAACGTCGACGGGACCGAGAACGGCGCCGGAGCCGTTGGGACTGGTCGTGCTTCCGGCGGGCGAGAGCACAATGATCTGATTGAACGTGTTGCTGACGACCTGCGCTTCGGCCGAGCCGAAGAAGACCTGCAGCGGCGACTGGAAGCCTTCGCCGAAGATCGTGCTGCGCGTGCCGCCGTTGATCGGACCCGACGCCGGCGACATCGTCGTCACCTTCGGCGTGAGGATCGTCGACTGATAGGTGAACGTTCCGGTGGCGAGCGTAATGCGCGACTCGTTCGCGCTGCCGGCCGCATTGATGACGGTGATCGTCGCCTTCAACTGCTGCGTCGTACCGACGTCGAATGCCGGTGAGAACACTTTGATCTCGTTGGCGCTGGCCGAGATGACCTGCGCTTCTTTGGTCACGCCGGTATCGGTCACGAAGAGAACGCGAACCGGAGTGGTGAAGTTGCGGCCGGTGATCGTGACCGTCTCGCCGCCGGCGGGACGACCGATTGCGGGAGTAACGGCGGTGATGGCAGGAGTGAGATCAGGCCGCGGCGGATCGACCGGCGTGGCCACGAAGTTGACAGTCGTTTTCGCGCTGACGTTGTTGACGACAGCCTGCACGGTGGCGACGCCGACCGCTGACGAAGAGATCACGATCGTCGAGATGCCGTTCGTCGTCGTGCGCAGCGCCGCGCGAATCGGATTGGTGGTCGGCTCGCTGCAACCGGTGACCGCGAGACAGAACGAACCGATATCGGTGGAGAACTCGACGCCGGTTCCATTCGGCGCGGGTTTTCCAGCCACGGTCACGGTCGCGGTGATCGTCGATGCCGAACCGATCACGGGCGTCGCAGGCGAAACAGCCAGCGTCACGACGGCGCCGGTCGCCGGATTCGTCGTTCCCGTACCTGTCGTGTCGGTGCTGCCAGGTCCGGTTACCGGCGGTGCCGTCGGTGACGATTCACCTTTGCATCCGGCAAACAACGCCAGCAGTGCGAGCAGCACGAACACCCACGTCTGCCGTCTGTACTCACTCATAACAAACCCCCGTCCAGCTTCTCATCACACCCACCACGCTCCCGAGAAACGGGAGCAACCAGCAGCTCGCTAGACGCAGCCGCCGCACGCGTAGCAGAAGTCGAGCGGGAAACGGGTCGACGCGGAGACGTTCTCCCCCGCCAGCGTTTCGCCGAAGACTTCGAGGATCACTTCCATTTTCACGATCGGACGTCCGGTCTCCGGATCGCGCGAGCCGTTCTGCGGCAGCAGCGCGGCAAACGGCGCCTGATTGAACGCATCGCCTTCGAGCACGAGGAACTGCGACAGCGTCGACGAGCCGCCGGGCGCGATCAGCACGTCCATCGAGCGGACGAACGGAGTCGGAACCACCTTGCCGCCGTCGGTGCGCGCGTACGAAATGCGATAGCGCGTCAAACGGACGTCGTTGAGACGGTTGTTGACGTCCACACCCTGGTTGGCGGTGTTCTGGATCGTCCGCGTGGAGATCAGGACCGTACCCACCGATCCCGTGCAGCCTGTGCCGCCCGACAGATCGATCTGATTGAAGTTCTGGGAGTTGCTCAGCGTCACCAGCACCGGCGACGATTGCCGGTTCGCTTCGCTGCAGGACAACGCCGCGAGGCCGGCGAAAACGACCGCCGCGAGCGGAACCAGATTTCTCGATAACCCTCTCATACCACCCTCCGAACGCAACCGATTCGAGACGATCCTGCGCTCCATATTATTACGAACTCTTACGACGACCGCACGATGCGCGGCGTGATGAAGATCAGCAACTCGTCGTGAGTGGTGTTGATCTCATGCGTCTTGAACAGGTTGCCAAGAATCGGGATCTGATGCAGGAACGGGATGCGCGTCTGGCCCGTGCCGTCTTTCGTCTGGTAGATACCGGCGATGACCGAGGTGCCGCCATCGCGCACCATGAGGCGCGTTTTCGCCTGGCGGGTGCTGATCGGAACGCCGACCGCACCGGCGATTGCCAGCGAAGTGTTCGGCTCGTTCTTCTGCACCTGAATGTCCATGATGATCGTGCCCGCTTCGGTGATCTGCGGCAGAACCGACAGACGAAGCGTGGCGTCGATGTAAGTAACGGTCGTCGTGAAGTTGACGCGCGTCTGATACGGGATCTGGAAACCGCTCTGGATCTCAGCGGAGACGTTGTCCTGCGTCGTGACGCGCGGTGCGGAGATGATGCGCGTCAGACCTTCGAACTCCGACGCGGTCAGCGCGAGGTCGAGCGTGAACGTGCCGAGCACGTTTCCGAGCGACAGCTGAATGAGCGGATTGCCGCCGCCGCCGAAGTCGAACGGACCGCCGATGACGTCGACCTTGTTCGGGAAGACGAGACCGGTGCCGGTGCCGAGCGACGGATCGAGCGTGCCGTGGAAGCCGGTGATGAATCCGTACTGCTGCGTGAAGAGCTTCGACGTCTCCACGATGCGCGCTTCGATGACGACCTGACGCGTCGGAACGTCGACCGCGTCGATCAGGTTCCGCATCGTCTGCAGGTACTGCGGGATCTCGCTGATGATCAGCTGGTTGGTGCGCGCGTCGACGATGATGCGGGCGCGCGTCGACGCCATTTCCTTGAGCAGCGTCTGCACGTCGGCAGCGCGCGCATACGAGAGCTTGAAGCTCACCGTCTGCAGCGGAACGTTTTCCGACTGCTGCTGAAGGAACAGCTGAAGTGCCTTCTCTTCACCGGTGATCCGATCGATCGTGCCGATTCGCATCACGTTGCCATCGAGGACGAAACGAAGTCCGTTCTGGCGAAGGATGATGTCGAGCGCCTGGTCCCACGGCACTTCGACGAAGTCGACCGTCACCGAGCCGGCGACGCCGGGATCGATGGCCATGTTCAAACCGGTCAGCTGCGCGAACGTGCGCAGGACGTCTTTGATGTCGGCATCTTTGAGGTTCAGCGAGATCGGCTCACCGGTATAGACATGCTCGCCCGCGCTGAGCTGACGAGAGCCGCCGAGCGTGCCGCCGAGCACCGCGCCGCTCTGCGACGGCTGCACGGCAGGCGCCTGCGCGGCGTCGTTGAATACGTCTTCGGCCGGCGCCGGCGTTGATGCCGCGGCCGGAGTTGCAGCCTTCGTCGGACGCGGAGCTTTCGGCGGCGTCTGCGGTGCCGGCGCGTTGATGACCGGCGTCGCACCCTTCGATGCGGCAGGCGGCATCTTCCACGTCGCGTTCTCCGCGACGACCGGAACCTGCGTGGTGATGTCGGCCTGCTTCGCCGGCGCGCTGGCGACGACTTCGACCGGTCTCGCGGCCGGCATCATCGGCGGCTGCTCGACGATGGTCGTCTTCGTTTCGGGAACGGTCGTGTTGCTCGCGGCCATCGCCGGCGCGGCGCTGCCGCCGAACGTGACGCGGAGGCGGCTGCCATCTTTGTCGATGCGATAGGTCGCTTTCTCATCGATCTCGAGCACGACTCGCGTGATCGGATCGGGAGCATCTTTGAACTGGCCGACGCGAACGCGGCGAACCATCGAGTCAGTAACGTTGAGCGTCTTCTGCGCGACGGCGTTGCGAACGCCGGCGAGGTCGATGACGACGCGCGCCGGATTGACGAGGCGGAAGCTCTTGTAGTTGATGTCGCCGTCGCCGGCGAGCTGCACTTCGAGCGCGTTGCCGCTGCCCGACGTTTCGACTTTCTTCAGCGTCTTCGCTTTGTTCGACGGAACCGGCGCGAGCGCGGCGGGTGCAGCCGCGATGTGCGTTTCCGCGGCGACCGGCTCCGACTGCACGGTCGGCTCGGGGATGGTCGTCGTTTCAACGATCGCCGGTTCGACGATCGGCGCGACGGCCGGAACTTCCTCGGCCAAGACCGGCTTCGGCGCTTCTTCCGGAAGCGTGACCACGACCGCGTTTTCGACGACGGAGATCTGCGGCGTGAGCGCACGCGTCAACCGGACGGTGACGCGGGTGAGCATTGCGCCCATGTCCGTCGTTTCATCGACGCTGACCGACTGAATCGCAACCGGAAGGGGCGAGGGAACCGCGAGCGCGGAGCCTTTCGAGGTACCGGTGAACTCCACGACGAACTGGTCGGGCGCCGGGCTGTACGAGCTGTAGACCGGTGCGCCGCTGGTCCGAAGGACGAGGCGCGGAGAAGGAGACGGCTCCACCTCGACGGCAGTCAGAGACAGCGCGGCCGGTGCCACGGCCGGTGTGGCCGGCGCCGGTTTCTTATCGCCGCCGCGCCTGAAGATCGATGCGGGCGCAACGCCCGCGCAAAGCGCGGTCATGCCCACGATCAGCAGAATTCGCCTGGCTCTTGTCATACGTCCTGCCTTGCCCATCACACAGCCCTCCACGCAGCCCATGAACGCCCGCCCGTCACTTCTTCTGCGCAACCGGAGTCAGCTCCTTGACTACTTCACGGAACCGCTCGATTCGAGTCGGATCGTTGACCTCCTGCCGGAAAATGACGGAGGAGGGAGTTATGCGAATCACTTCACCATCGAGCGTCTTGTCACCGACGCGAATGATGTAACCCTTGTTGTCGGGACCACCGACCATCGCCACGAGCAGTCCCTGGCGCGTCTTCACGACGCCCTGCAGTTTCATCTCGTCGATGAGGAAGCCCGGAACGCCGTCCGGACGATTGCTCTTGTCGAGCTTCGGCGTCGGTCCGATCAGCGACTGGAACGGATCGCGGCGACCCTGCGGATCGTAGCGATAGACCTCGCCGCCGGTCGGCTCGTCGAGAATTTCCTGAAGCGTCTGCTGCACGTTCTTGTCGCCCGAGGTCGTGCTGCCGGTCGTGCCGGTCGTCGCTGTTGACGTCGTCGTCGTGGACGCCGGTTTCGAAGCCGGCGTCTGCGCCATCACCGTGGCGATTGCAGCCGCGGCGACGATCAGCGAGACGGCGAACGAGCTGGATGTGCGATTGGTCTTCATTTCTTTGCCGGTTTCTTCGTGTCGTCTTTCGCTTCGACGTACACGAACGTCTTCGCCGTGAAATCCGCGGCGATGGTGCGGTCCACCTGCGTGCCGAGCGCCGCGATCGTGATCTGCTCGACGTTGATGATCCGCGAGAAGTTGCTCAGACGATTAAAGAGGATGGCGAGGTTGTGATAGCGCCCTTCCACCGAAACGGTGATCGGCCACTCCGCGTACGGATCGCTTCCTTTGACCGCACCCAGATCGGGGAACTGCAGGCGGCGAAGGATGAAGTCGCCCTGGTCGACGAGCGACTTGAGCTTGCGGATGATCTCCTCGGTGTTGCGCGTCGACGGCAGAATGCGGCGCAGTTTTTCCAGCTCGATCTCGAGCCTGCGCACTTCCTCGCGGAACTGCGGCAGCTTCCGTTGCGCGGCGCGGCCCTGCTCGATCTTCTTGTCGAGCTCCGCGATCTGCGATTCCGTCGCCTTGATCTCCTCTTCGATGTCGATCACGAGGAAATAGTGAACGGCGCCGATAGCCGCGGCGATCACGGCGAGGCCAATGAGGATCCCCACCCAGATCGGCTTCCCATCGAGTACGCTCGCCATCGCTCCTCCCCTACTTACTCGCCCCGGTGCCGGTAGCGGCCGCGCCGCTCGTGCCCGTGGTACCGCTGGTCGAAGTGGTGCCGGTCGTGCCGGTTCCGCCTTCGGCCGTCTTTCCGCCGTACGAGAAGTGGAACGTCATATCAAAACCGTACACCAGCGGGACGGTTGTGAGCTGCGTGACCTGCTTCAGGTTCGGCTCTTCGAAAACAGGATCGTTCTTGACGTTCTCGACGAACAGCGCGATCGCGGTCGGATTCAGACCGCGGCCGTTGAGCGTGATCACGCCGCCGCTCATCTGCATCCGGTCGAGCCAGACCAGATCGGGCAGATCCTGACTGATGCGGTCCATGACTTTGACCGGACCCTTCTGGTTCTGCTTCAGCTGATTGATGAGGTCGATGCGCTTCTGGAGGCTGTCCTTGCGCTTCTGATAGTTCTCGACGTCTTTGATGATCGTCTCGAGCTTGTCAGCATCGGCCTGTTTGACCGCCGCCTGCTGCTTGACGGCATCGCGCTTGCGCGTTTCCGTCCACCAGTAGCCGAGCGCCGCCACCGCCGCGATGATGAGACACGCGACCACGACGATGTTGTTGACGTTCGCCGGTGCCGCAGCGCCGACGGCCGCTGCACCGGGAAGCGCACCAGCGCCCCGGACAGCCCGCCCTTCCCGCACTAAGTTGATCTTAATCAAGCATCCCCCAACTTCCGTATGGCCAGACCGACGGCGATCGCCATACTCGGCCCAATCTCAGCCAACTTCTCGGGGTCGAACTCTTTTTCGTCGACGGTGATCTTCTGGAACGGATCCATGATCGCGACCGGGATGCCGAACTTGTCGCGAAGGATGGCGTCGAGGTTCAGCACCCCGGAGCCGCCGCCGGCGAGGACGATCTCGTCGACGCGATCTGCTCCCGAAGTGGCCGTGAAGAAATCGAGGGTCTTGCGGAGCTCACCCGCGAAGTCTTCGGATACGGAGTTGAGGATCGGAATGACCTGCTGAATGGTGTAGTCGGCGACCGGCTGCCCCTTCTTCAACTCCTCGGCCTGTTCGAACGACAGGCTGAGCTCGCGCTGAATGGCATCGGTGTACTGATTGCCGCCGAACGTGATGTCGCGCCAGAAGAGCGACGTCGAGCCGGAGAGGACGTTGACGTTGGTGACCGACGCGCCGAGGTTCACGAGCGCGAGGACCTTCCCCTCTTCGATCGGGTAGTTCATTTCGTACGCGTTCTGCAAAGCGAACGCGTCGACGTCGACCAGCACCGGCATCTTTCCCGTCTGGCTGATCACCGACGTGTAGTCGTTGATCTTTTCCTTCTTCACCGCGACGAGGATGACGTCGATGTTGTCGCCTCCGCCGGAGTTCAGCGGGACGTAATCGAGGTTCACGTCGTTGATGTCGAACGGGATGTACTGCTCGGCTTCCCACTGGATCGATTCAGCCAGTTCTTCCGGCGACATGGCCGGAAGAGTGATCTTCTTGATGATCACAGAATGGCCGGACAGAGAGGTCGCGTAATTGGAATTCTTTACGACCTGCTCCGTGTTCAGCCGCTGGATCGTCTCTACGACGAGAGACGAGTCCATGATCGAGCCGTCCACGATCGCCTCGGGAGAGAGACGCTCGATGCCGAGCTTGACCAGCTGGAAAGTCCCGCCCTTCTTCTCCTTCAGCTCGACTAGTTTGACCGCTGAGGAGCCGATATCAAGGCCGACGACATTTTTGCTCTTTGAGAAGAACACCGCTCACCCCATCCATCTCACACACTCACTCGCTTCTCACTGGCTCCAGGATGTTGACAGGTGAGGCGAAACTACAACGTTTTATAAGTGCTGTCAACTCTACAAGATTTAGATACCCAAAGGATTACGCGCGGCCGCGGCCGTACGGAAGCGAAAGAGTTGCGCCTGAACCAGACCGCGGTTACAATCCCACGCCTTTCGCGTTATTTGAGGAGTAGACAATGGCAAAGATGTGCGAAGTCTGCGGCAAGGCCCCGGTTTTCGGAAACCGGATCAGCCACGCCCACAACGTGTCCAGCCGCCGCTGGATGCCGAATCTGCAGCGCGTTCGCGTGCAGGTCGGCAGCGCCGTTCAGCGCATGAACGTTTGCACCCGCTGCATCCGTACCGGCAAGATTCAGAAAGCCGCGCGGTAACGACATCCGCTACGCCGTCGCGTGGCGGATGTTGTACTTCCTCTCCACCTGCATCACCCCATCAACCCCGGCGATCGAGCGCGTCACTTTCTCGAGGTGTTTGAGGTCGGCGATCTCCAGCACCAGCTCCGCCGTGGCTTTCCCATCTCCGGTCCGCGAATCCATCTGACGAATGTTCGTCTTCAGGTTCGCGATCGTCGAGATCACCCGCGCCAGAATCCCCTGCCGGTCATCCATCACGATCTCGAGGTCGACCTGGAACTGCGACTGCCGCTGATCGGCCCACTCCACCGCGATCTCGCGGTCGGGGTTGAACATCAGGTTCTTCACGTTCGGACAGTTCGCGCTGTGAATCGCAACCCCTTTGCCGCGCGTGATGTAGCCGATGATCGGCTCGCCCGGCAGCGGATTGCAGCACTTCGCGAGATAGGTCATCAGATCGTCGTAGCCTTTGACCTTGATCGCCGCCGGACCTGACGTGAACGGGAAGATCTTCCGCACCGCCTGCTGAATCACGCCGGCGTCGGTCGGCTTCTCTTTCTGTTCATCGGTCGCGAAGCGCTCCACGATCGACCGCGCCGAGATCTTTCCGTAGCCGACGTCCGCGTAGAGATCGTCGAGCTTCGAGATCCCGTACTCCGACAGCACGCCGTCGAGCGCATTCTCGGCGACGAGCTTCCGCCACTGCACTTTGTAGCGCTTCGCTTCTTTCTCGATCAGCTTCCGTCCGAGCTCGACGGAGCGGTACTTTTGCTCGGTGTTCAGCCAGTGCCGGATCTTGTGCCGCGCCCGCGAGGTCGCGACCATGTTCACCCACTCGCGATTCGGCGTCTGCGTCGTGCTGGTGAGCACTTCGACGATGTCGCCGTTCTTCAGCAGCGTCCGCAGCGGCACGAGCTTGCCGTTCACGCGCGCGCCGACGCAGTGATGCCCGACGTCGGTGTGAATCCGATAGGCGAAGTCGAGCGGCATCGCGCCGCGCGGAAATGCGAAGACGTCTCCCCGCGGCGTGAAGGTGTAGACCTCGTCCGGATAGAGATCGATCTTCAGCGAGTTCATGAAGACTCGCGGATCTTTGATGTCGTGCTGCCACTCGACGAGCTGCCGCAGCCAGAGGAAGTTCGCGTCGTCGCCGCTGGCGCCGACTCTTCCCTCTTTGTACTTCCAGTGCGCCGCGATTCCCTGCTCGGCGATGAGATCCATCTCGCGCGTGCGGATCTGCACCTCGAACGGCTGCCCTTTGTCCGCGACCACCGTCGTGTGCAGCGACTGGTAGAAGTTCGGCTTCGGCATCGCGATGTAGTCCTTGATCCGACCCGGGACCGGGCGCCACATCTGATGAATGATGCCGAGACCGGCGTAGCAGTCTTTGACCGACGGCGTGACGATGCGGAACGCGAGGTAGTCGTACAGCTGGCCGATGTCGATCTCCTGGCGGCGCATCTTCGACCAGATCGAGTACATCGACTTCACGCGCCCGAAGACGTCGCCTTCGATCTCGTTCGACGCCAGCGTTCCCGCCAGCGACTTGCGGATGCGATCGACGAGATCGCCGGACACGGAGAGTTTCTCGTTCACCGCTTTCGAGAGCTCTTCGAATTCGCGCGGATGGAGATAGCGGAAGGACAGATCTTCGAGCTCGGACTTGATCCGCCCCATGCCGAGGCGGTTGGCGATCGGCGCATAGATCTCGAGCGTTTCTTTGGCGACGGCGAGCTGTTTCTCCTCGGGGAGAAACTCGAGCGTCCTCATGTTGTGAAGGCGATCGGCGAGCTTCACGAGCACGACGCGAAGGTCGGAGACCATCGCGAGGAGCATCTTGCGGAATGTCTCAGCCTGCTGCTCTTCCTTCGAGACGTAGGCATAACGCGAGATTTTCGTGACGCCGTCGACGAGCTCCGCGACGTCGTCGCCGAACGTCTCCTGCAGAATCTCTTTCGTCGTCAGCGTGTCTTCGATGACGTCGTGCAGCAGCCCGACCGCGATGGAAGTCTCATCGAGCCGCATGTCCGCGAGGATGTACGCGACGTTCAGCGGATGAATGAGATACGGCTCGCCCGAGCTCCGAACCTGTCCGCGATGCTCCCGCGCCGAAAAGATGTACGCCTTCTGAAGCAGCTCCTCATCGAAGTCGGGCTTATAGCTCTCAACCTTGTCCAGGATGTCTTCGAAGCGAATCATCGTTTTTACCGGAACAGCGGAGGATGCTAACAGCTTTCAGTGAACCGGCATGAGGGATGAGGGATGAGGCATGAGTAACGACCAGATGCCGGCCGACGCGGAGCGACTCATGCCTCATGCCTCATGCCTCATGCCTCATGCCTCATGCCCCATGCCTCATGCCTCATCCCTCATGCCTCGTTCGCTGGCTTGCTCCTTGCTCCCGCCTCAGCCGGAAGCCAGGGAGCCGCGGCCGCGGGACCTGACCGCCGGGATGTAAAAAATTAGGAGGGTTGTCGTCTATGCGTCTCTCGAAATCGTTGTTCTTCGTGCTCATCCTCATGGTCGCTTTTGTCGCCGTTCCGAGCTTTGCGGGTCCGGTCCCGTCCAAGACGGCGGCGAACCAGAGTCTCGATTCACGCGCCGCCGATCTCGCACTCGTCCGCGACGTCGTGACGAACGAGCAGGTTGCGACCGCACTCGCCGCACGCGGCCTCACGCCGGAACAGGTCAACCAGCGCGTTGCCCAGCTCTCGCCGCAGGACCTTCACCAGCTCGCCGGCAATCTCGATCAGCTGCAGGCCGCCGGTCTCACTCGTCAGGAATGGATCTGGATCGGCATCGGCGCGCTCGCCGCTCTGATCCTCGTCATCGCACTCAGTTAATGAAGCCTTCCCGGCGTCATGCACCAATCGGGCGAGCGGCCGCTCGCCCGATGCTCATCCCGGCCCTGCTGCTGCTCCTCGGCACGTCCTGTGTCGCATGGACGCCGCGCTCGGTCCGCACCTCGCCGTCCGCCACCGTGCTCCCCGACATGCCGATGCAGAAGTGGGGCATCGAGTCGTGCGGCGCCGGCTCGCTTTCGACGGTACTCCAGCATTACGGCGACAAAACGTCGATGAACGAGTGGGATGCGACGCTGCCGAAAGTTCGCGGCGGCGTCATCACCATCGATCTCATCCTCGCCGCGCGCAAACATGGCTTCGACGCGGAGCTCGTCACCGGCACACGCGATCTCGTCACCGACGAAGTGTCGAAAGGTCATCCGGTCATTCTGATGCTGCAGGTCGTCGACGCGCCCGGCATCGGCTACGACTTCTTCCACTACGTCGTCGTCGACGGACTCGATCGCGATCGCAATCTGATTCGCACGCAGTTCGGCGACGGCAAAGCGCGCTGGACGTCGTTCGCGCGGCTGGAGAAGCCGTGGGCGGGCGGCGGTCATGCCGCGCTGCTCATTCGTCCGAGTGACGGCATCACCGATTCGCTCCGCGCCGCCGTCGCGCTCGAAGATGCCGGCAACTACGCCGGCGCCGCCGCCAGCTATCGCACGATCCTCACCGCGCATCCCGATTCCACGCTCGTCTGGACGAACCTTGGCAACGCCGAAATGCAGCTCGGCAAACGCACCGAAGCGGAGGATGCGTTTCGGAAAGCGCTGGCCATCGATCAGAAATCGCGCGACGCGCTGAACAATCTCGCGTGGCTGCTGTATCAGCAAAATCGCCTGCCGGAAGCGGAAAGCTTCGCGCGCCAGGCGGTGGCACAGCCGGGACCCGATCCATATCTCGTGCTCGACACGCTCGCGCGAATTCTTGCGGCGAAAGGCGCGTGCGATGAAGCGGTGACGACGTTCGACAAGGCGCTGCAGTCGGTGCCGGCATCGCGCACGGCTGCGCGCGACGATCTCGAAAAAGGTCTCGCCGACACGCGCCGCGGCTGCCACTCGTAAGCGTGGTGTAGCATCGCGCGCATGTTCTCGCGGCGCGCGCGCTGGGACGCGCCGGTCAACCAGTTGACCATCGCACGGCAGTCGCGGGACGGACTGCTCGATCTCACCGAATCGAATCCGACGCGAGCCGCGATCGACTATCCGCTCGACGAGCTTTCCGACGCACTCGCTCGCGCCGCGCGACTCCCCTACTCGCCCGATCCGCTCGGCATTCGCTCCGCGCGTGAAGCGGTGGCGGAAGCGATCGGCGCACATCCCGACGACATCGTGATCACCGCGTCGACCTCCGAGGCGTATTCGTATCTCTTCAAGTTGCTGACGGATCCTGGCGATGCAATCGCAACCGCGACGCCGTCGTATCCGCTGCTCGAACACCTCGCGGCGATGGAGCTCGTCCCGTTGCAGCCGTTCGCGCTGGAACTGCATCGCCGCTGGGAGCTCGATGCCGAAACGCTGCGACACGCGATCGGCGAACGAACGCGCGCCATCATCGTCGTTAATCCGAACAATCCGACCGGTTCGTTCGTCGCGCGCGAGGAGCAGCGATCACTCGCCGCGCACGGATTGCCGGTCATCTCCGACGAAGTGTTTCTCGACTACCCGCTCGACGGTTCGGGGACGACGTTCGCGGATGACGACGTGCTGCACTTCGCGCTCGGAGGACTGTCGAAATCGGCCGGACTCCCGCACTTCAAGCTCGGCTGGATTCGCGTCGGCGGTCCGCCGGCGGCGCGACGCGAAGCGATCGCCGCGCTCGAGCTGATCGCCGACAACTTCCTCTCCGTCGCGACGCCGGTGCAGGTCGCGCTGCCGGAGATTCTGAGCATCGCACCGCGCATTCGATCGGCTATCTCGCAGCGAACACGTGAGAATCTCGGCGCGCTGAAAGTTTCCATCGCCGTGAAGTCGGAATGGCAACTGCTGCCGGTTGAAGGAGGCTGGTCGGCGGTCATTCGCGTGCCGCAGACTCGCAGCGACGAAGAGCTCGCGCTCGATTTTCTCGATCGCGGCGTCGTCGTCCATCCCGGATACTTTTTCGATTTCGAGCGCGACGGCTGGTTCGTCGTCTCGCTGCTCACGCCGCCCGACATCTTTCGCGAAGGAATCCGCCGCATCGTATGAAACAGCACTGGACGCTCGATCCTGACATCACCTATCTCAATCACGGTTCATTCGGCGCGACGCCGCGAACGCTGCTCGCGAAGCAGGACGAGTATCGGGCGCAGATGGAACGCGAGCCGGTTCGCTTCTTCGTTCGCGAGCTCGAGCCGCTGCTCGATGCGGCGCGCGAGGAGCTCGGCGCATTCGTCGGCGCCGACGCGTCCGATCTCGCCTTCCTGCCGAATGCAACCGCCGGCGTGAACGCGGTGCTCCGCTCGCTCGATCTCGACAAGCACGATGAGCTGCTCGTGACGACCCACGAATACGGCGCGTCGCGCAACGCGCTCGAATACGTGGCCGGGCTGGAAGGAGCGAAGGTCGTCGCCGTCGAAATCCCGTATCCGATCGCGTCGGCGGACGAAGTGACGTCGCGCGTGCTCGAGAAGGTCACCGATCGCACGCGCCTGCTGCTCATCGATCACATCACCAGTCAGACCGCGCTCGTCTTTCCGATCGCACGAATCATCGCGGAGCTGAACGCGCGCGGCATCGACACGCTCGTCGACGGCGCGCACGCTCCCGGCATGCTCCCGCTCGATCTCCGCAACCTCGGCGCCGCGTACTACACCGCCAATCTGCACAAATGGGTCTGCGCGCCGAAGGGCGCGGCGTTTCTCTACGTGCGCCGCAATCGCCACTACGCGATCCGTCCCGTCTCGATCAGTCACGGCGCAAGCGCCGACACGGAAACGCGCAGCCGCTTTCACCTCGAGTTCGACTGGACCGGCACCTCCGATCCGACGCCGTGGCTTTGCGTTCCCCACGCGCTCCGCTTCCTGCCTTCGCTCGTCACCGGAGGCTGGCCCGAAGTGATGCGCCGCAATCACGAGCTGGTGTTGCGCGGACGCGATCTCCTCTGCGACGCGCTCGGCATCGCGCCGCCCGCGCCCGACGACATGCTCGGCTCGATGGCCGCCGTTCCGCTTCCCGAAGGCGCCGGCGAAAAAGTCCCGATGCTCTACGGCGATCCGCTGCAGGACGAGTTGCTGTTCAAACACCGCATCGAAGTGCCGATCGTCCGCTGGCCGGTCGCGCCGAAACGGGTGCTGCGAATCTCCGCGCAGCTTTACAACACGATTGACGAGTACGAGCGGCTGGCGAAGGCGATCGCGCGCTAAGCCTGAGCGGCTTTCGCCAGCGCCACTTCCAGCTCGGCGTGATTGGTCGGCTTCGACAGATAGTCGTCCATCCCGGCCGCGTAACACTTCTCGCGCTCGCCCTGCAGCGCGTTCGCGGTCAGCGCGATGATCCGCCGATGCCGGTTGCCGTCGCGCTTCCGGATCGCCATCGTCGCCTCGTAACCATCCATGATCGGCATCTGACAATCCATCAGGATGATCGGATAGTCGAACGCGGCCACGGCCTCCACCGCTTCTTTCCCATTCGCGACCGTGTCGACCGGATAGCCGAGTTTCTGCAACTGGCTCATCGTCAACTTGCGATTGAGGAAGTTGTCTTCGACGAGCAGCACGCGCGTCGCCGCGCGATGCTCCGCGGAGATCAGCAGCGCCGGTGCGTCATGCGCCGCACGCGCCGGCATGGCCGGACGCGCCAGCGCGATGGCATCGTGTGCAAGCGCGATCGTCATCGCATCGAACAACTCCGCCTGGCCGACCGGCTTCGCGAGATACGCCTGCACGCCCGCCGCGCGAAGATGCTCTTCATCCGGATCGGCATTCGTTGCCAGGAGATGAATGAGCCGCGTGTCGCCGATCGCTGCATCGCGCCGCACTTCGGCCGCGAACAGATACGGATCGGCGTCCGGCATCCGATCGAAGACGACGACGCGAAATGGATCGCCGGCCGCCGCCGCATCGCGCAACTTCTGCAACGCGCCGTCCGACGTCTCAGCAACATCGACGCGCATGTCCCACGTCGTATCGAGATAGTGCTGCACGATCCGGCGGCTCGTCGGATAGCTGTCGATGAGCAGCACGCGCCGCCCGCGGAACTCGAGATCGGATGATGCGATCGGCCGCTCCAGCCCCTGCTTCGCGAACGGCATCGAGAACCAGAACGTCGAGCCGGCGCCGGGCGTGCTGTCGACGTCGATCAGGCCGCCCATCGTTTCGATGAGCTGCCGCGCGGTCGCCAGTCCAAGTCCAACACCCTGAAATGCGCGCGTCGTGCCCGCTTCCACCTGCGAGAATTTCTCGAACAACAGCAGGCGATCTTCTTCGGCGATGCCGATACCGGTATCGATGATGTCGAATCGCACCACGCGATGCGTCGGCGTCTCCGTCTGCTGCGAGACGTGCAACTCGACCGAGCCCTGTTCGGTGAACTTCACCGCGTTGTCCATCAGGTTCGTGATGATCTGACGCAGCTTCGCCTGGTTGCCGCGGAAGAGCGCCGGCAGCCGTTCGTCGTAGACGAGCCGGATGTCGACGTCCTTGCCGAGCGCGGCGACTTTCATCACTTCCACGACGCGCCCGAGCGTGCGGAAGAGATCGAAGTCGACCTTCTGCGCGGCGAGACTTCCCGCCTCGAGGTTCGAGATGTAGAGGATGTTGTTGACGATCGCCAGCAGTTGTTCCGCGCTGCTTCTCGCGTGATGCGCGAACTCGCTCTGCTCCTCGGTCATCTGCGTGGCGAGCAGCAGATCGATCATGCCGACGATGCCGTTCATCGGCGTCCGGATCTCGTGGCTGACGTTCGTCAGGAATTGCGTTTTCAGCCGCGCCGATTCAAGCGCCGCATCGCGTGCGCGACCAAGCTCCGCTTCGAACGCTTTGCGATCGCTGATGTCGCGGAAGATCACGCGCGCCAGCATCGCCGCACCGTCGATCACCTTCGGCTGCATCGATCCTTCGACGGTGATGCGACGCCCGCCGCCGGTGACGAACACCGTCTCGACCGTCTGCGCCTGCGCGCTGCGAATGATCTCGGCGAGCGCGGTGCGGAACTCCTCGCGCAGCGGCGTGTCGATGATCGCGGTAAGCGGTTTCGCGAGCAACTCTTCGCGCGCGATGCCGAGCGCCGCCGGCACCGCATCGTTGACGTGCAGCAGACGTCCGCCGGCATCGACGCTCATCACGAGGTCGGTCGTGCGATCGAAGAAATCGCGGAAGCGTTCCGCGCTCTCTTCAAGCCGCGCCGACAGCTCGAGCCGGTCGCGGCGCGCGATCAGTTTCTCGACGACGAGACGCGCCAGCAGCGTCAGCGCTTCCACCTGCTGATCGTTCAGCGTTCGCGGTTCTCGATCGACGATCGAGAGCGCACCGATCAGCAGACCGCGATCGTCGATCAGCGGCACGCCGGCATAGAAGCGGACGAACGGCGACTGCGTCACGAGCGGATGCACGCTGAAACGGACGTCGGAACGGGTGTCGTGGATGACGACGATCGAGCGGCGATCGCGCAGCCGATTGGCGAGCGAGTATTCGCCGGGCAGCGCCAGCACGTTCCAGCCGTAGGCGGCTTTGATGAATTCGCGATCGTTGTCGAGGAAGCCGAGGAGCGCGACAGGCGCGGAGGCGATGGAGGCCGCCTCGCGAGCGAGCTCATCGAATATCGTTTCGTGCGGCGTATCGAGAATTCCGTAGACAACTGCCGCGCTCGCCGCGCCCGTTGGATCGAGCGGACGGGCGATATGTAAATTGCCGGAGGGCGATCGCTGACTCATCGCGCGCTGATCATAGGCGCGTATCGAATTTGCGGTTGCCGCACTTACGGCACAGAAGCAGGGACAAAACTTGCACGGTGCCGGGCAGAAAGGAATTGCAGAAAATGAAAAAACGACAATTGCTCGCCCTGACACTCGCGCTCGCTACCTTTATCGCAGCAGGCTGTAAGAAGACCGAGAACACGAATACCACCGACACCGCCACGCTCACGACGAGCACCGAAACGGTGAACGACACGGCCGCGAACGCGACAGCGACGACCGACACTTCATCGACCGGTTCGACCGGCGGCACGGTCACGACTCTCAGTGAAGACGACAAGAAATTCGTGATGAAAGCCGCGCAGGGCGGCATGGCGGAAGTGGCCGGCGGCCAGACCGCCTCGATGCAGGGGACGAATCGCGACGTGAAGACGTTCGGCAGTCAGATGGTCACCGACCATTCCAAAGCGAACGATGAGCTGAAGCAGCTCGCCACGACGAAAGGTCTGGCATTGCCGGCCGAGACCGACGACGAGCACAAGAAAAAGCTCGCCGAAATCGCCAAGAAAACCGGTAAGGACTTCGACAAGGCCTATATGAAGGACATGGTCGAAGACCACGAAAAGGATGTGAAGGATTTCGAGAACGCGTCAAAGAACGCGGCCGATCCCGATCTCAAAGCGTGGGCCGGAAAGACGCTGCCGACGCTGCAGCATCATCTCGAGATGGCGAAAGCCACGTACGCGAAAGTGAAATGACGAAAAGAAGGGCGGGCTCGACGGCCCGCCCTTTCATCAGTCGCGCTTGAAGTTCGCGACGAGATAATCGCGATTCATCCGCGCAATGAAGTCGACCGAAATTCCTTTCGGACAGACCGCTTCACATTCGCCGTACATCGTGCAGCTGCCGAAGTGTTCTTCCATGACTTCGACCATCTTCACGACGCGCTTGTA
>JAOBAU010000223.1 GCA_025463165.1 Acidobacteriota bacterium
TCTGCTCGGTCGGCGACCTCGTTTACGAGTCGACCTACCGCCGCATCGGCGTGGAGCGCGGCGACGGTTTCCGGCGTATGTGGATCGGTCAGGACATCCACACGCGCCGCGCGGAGCTGCGGGCGGCGGAGGATCCGGCGTATCGCGCCGAGGTGCATGTCATCCATCGGACGCGCATTCGCGAGTGGGACGTCACGGTGCAGGGACGCATCGACGGACTCTCCATCGATAAAGAACGGCGCATCGTTTCCATCGAAGAGGTGAAGTCGATTCACTTCGACCTCGAGCTCGAAGCGCTGTTTCGTTCCGAGAAACTGCAGCGGCATCTTTACCAGCTGCTGCTCTACGCGTTTTTTCTTTCGCGGCAGCCCGACCTCGAAGGCTATGACTTCAAGCCGCAGCTCGTGCTCATCGATCTGCTCTCCGCCGACACGCGCCTCGTCGACGCCGACTTCGATCGCGGCCACATTGAATCCGCGCTCGGCGCATCGCTCGATCATCTCGTCGATGAGCTCGAGACCGCGCATTCGTTGCTGATCGCGAAGAAAGCGTTCGCGGAGACGATGCCGTTTCCCTATGACGTGGTGCGCCCGTTTCAGCAGGAGATGATCGACGCGGTCGGCCGGACCATTCGCCAGCGCGAGGCGCTGCTCGTCTCGGCGCCGACCGGCGTCGGCAAGACGATCGCCGCGCTCTTCCCTGCCGTTCGTGAATCGCTGAGCGCGGGCAAGAAGCTCTTCTTCCTCACTTCGAAAACGCTGCAGCAGGACGCCGCCGTCAGCGCGCTGACGATGATCAATGACGGCTCGTTTCGCGTGCTGCGCATCCGCTCCAAACAGAAGATGTGCGCGCACACGGAGATGATCTGCCACGAGGACTTCTGTCCGTTCGCGGCGCGCTATTCCGAGAAGATGGAGAAGTCGGGACTGCGCTCCGAGATCACGACGTCGATGAGTTACTTCGATCCCGACATCACCTTCGAGCTGGCGAAGTCGAAGGAAGTCTGTCCGTTCGAAGTGTCGCTCGAGCTGATCGATGAAGCGGACGTGATCGTCTGCGATTACAACTACATCTTCGATCCGTACGTCGGCCTGAAGGCGTATCAGCACGACGGCGATTACGGCGATTGCGTGCTCGTCATCGACGAAGCGCACAACCTCGTCGATCGCGGGCGCGGCTGGTATTCGCCGGAGCTGCACGCGAAATCGTTCGATGAGATTCGCAATCATCTGCGCGGCCGCAACTGCTGGATCGACGGCTGGGAAGCGCTGCTCGTCATCCTCGAGGATCACTTCCGTGAGCTCGCTGAATCGATCGATGAAGAAGCGGGACAGAAGCAGGCGCTCTGCTCGCCGCTGCGCGATCTCTTCATCGAGCAGCGCGCGGAGTGGGAGCGCATCGTCCTCGAATACATCGGCTGGAAGATCGACAATCGGATCGTCGAGGAAGATGACCCGCTCATCGATTTCTACTTCAAGCTCGTGAAATTCGCGAACCTCCTCGGCGAAGAAGGCGACGAGTTCGCGCACCTCATCGAGAAGACGAACGAAGGGCTGAAGCTGAAGATCTTCTGCAAAGATCCGTCGCGCTTTCTCGGAAAGATCTTCGACTCCGCGCATGCGACGATCGCGCTTTCCGCGACACTCGAGCCGTTCGATTTCTATCGCAAGACGCTCGGCTTTCCGACGCAGCGCGTCGCCGAGCTTTCGCTGCCGTCGCCGTTTCCGCGCGACAACCGGAAGATCGTCATCGTTCCCGATCTCGACACGACATACAAACAGCGCGCGAACCATTACGACAAGATCGCGGAGACGGTCGCGCAGATCTCCGAAGCGAGCGATGGAAACTACCTCGCGCTCTTTCCGAGCTACGCGTTTCTGCGCGAGATCTCCGATCGGATGCCGCCGCTGCGCAAGAACATCATGGTCCAGCGCAGCGACATGACCGACTACGAGCGCAACGCCATTCTCGACATCCTGCGCGACAAACCGCGGCGCGGAAATCTCATCCTCGCCGTGTCGGGCGGCATGTACGCGGAAGGAGTCGACTATCAGGGCGACATGCTTTCCGGCGTGATGGTGATCGGGCCGGCGCTGCCGCAGGTCAGCTTCGAGCAGGAGTTGCTGAAGCGCTATTACGACGATCAGTACGGCGCCGGATTCGAGTTCGCGTACCTGATTCCGGGGATGACGCGCGTCGTGCAGTCGGCCGGACGCGTGATCCGCAGCGAGCACGACGTCGGGATCATCGCGCTGCTCTGCCGGCGCTTCACGCAGGAGAGCTACACGCGCTACTTCCCCACCGACTGGTACGAGGAGTCGCCGCGCGAGCTGGTCACGCGCAAAGCGGCGAGCGAAGTGCAGGCGTTCTTCGAAGCGAAGGCGACGCCGCAGTTGCGGCTGCTGCGCTGAGGCGCGTTGCAGTCGCGTATCCTGCTGCGATGATTCGCCGCGCGCTCGTTCCTCTCTCCGCAATCGTGTTCGTCGCCTGCGCCAGCGCGCCGCCGGCGAAGGTGCCGCAGTGGTCGGCGGTGCCGCGCACCGTGCTCGACGCGTTCTGCGTCGAAGCGCGCGCGGAAGGGCTGGCGAGGGAAAACCCGGTGAACGTTGTGTCGTCGACGCAACCGGTCAGTGCCGCGGCGCTGACAGGACTCGCCGAACGTTCGATGAAGGCGCTGCACAACGCGGCCGACGTTGCCGAACAGCTGAACGCGAACCTCCCCGAACTGCCGATCGACATCGCCTCGGATGTCTGTCCGTGGAACGCCGTTACGCGACTCGATCGACGCCGCGACTCCGACGTCATGGTCGTGCAGGTCTCCGCGCCGTTCGTAAATCCGTTTCTGAAGACGGACGTCGGCGTGCTGCTGCGTCTCTCCCTCGGCGGCGAGTCATCGCTCTGGTTCTGGATCCCGGTGAACGAGCGAAACGGCAAGTGGATCGCGGGACGGGTTAGAGCGCTCGGCGTGCAGGAGTGAGAACGGGGTTTTCGTTTGCTCCAGGCCCCTCATCCGCCGCTCCGCGGCACCTTCTCCCGAGGGAGAAGGATGAATCAGGTCACAGCCCTCTCCCATCCGGGAGAGGGTGGCCGAAGGCCGGGTGAGGGGCTACGCCAACTCGCGTACCATTCGCTCATGAGCGGACCTGTCGTTCTTCGCGCGCTTGATGGTTTTCGCAATGAGATCGAAGCCGGCCACCATCGGCTGATCGCTGATGAACCGGCCGACGCGGGCGGCACCGACGGCGGTCCCACACCTTACGATTACCTTTCCGCGGCGCTCGGTTCCTGCACGGCGATGACGATCCGCTTCCTTGCTTTGCGCGACGGGATTCCGCTCGAAGGGACCGAGATCACGGTCACCAACGACCGCTCCTATGCGAAGGATTGCGCGGACTGCATGACCGCCAGCGGCTACATCCATCGCTTCACCGTTCGCATCAGGCTCATCGGCAATCTCACCGCGGAAGAACGCGAGCGTTTGCTCGCTGCGGCGAAGCGTTGTCCGGTCCATAAAACGCTCACCAACGAGATCAAAATCGACGACGTTCTGGAACCGTGACGTCCATTACTTCACTTCGGAACGTGGCACATCCCTTTCACTGCATTAGGGCGTTATGGCAGCAATATCAAACAGTTACCCCGCATCGCGAGTGCTCGTCGCCGACGACGATCGTTCGATTCGCCACCTCGTCAGCACCATCGTGCGCCGCGAACATTTCACGGTCGATTCGGCCGCCGACGGACTGGCGGCGATCGAGTGTCTGAAGCAGCATGAATACAACGTCATCCTGCTCGATTTGATGATGCCGCGGCTGGATGGGTTCGGCGTGATCGACTATCTCCGCACGCATCCGCCGGAACTCAAACCGATCGTCCTCGTCATCTCCGCGTACGCCGATCAGAAATTCAAACAGGTCGATCCAGAGATCGTCGCCGGCGTCATTCGCAAGCCGTTCGAAGTCGCGGACCTCGGCTCGCTCGTTCGTCTCTGCATTCGCGGTTTCGAGAACGAGCTGTCGTATCAGATGGGCATCGTGCAGGACCGCGCGTTGCGCGACTTCGAGCGAATGTAGCGCGCGCTACGTCCAGCGCTCGAGCCAGTACTGCAGCATCACCAGCGCCCACAACGGCTTCGCGTGATTGGCGCGATGCGCGCGATGCGCGGCGAGCAACTCGCCGACGTACGGCGCGTTCACCAGCCCCTGCGATTGCAGGCGAGCGGGATCGAGCAGCCGATCGACTTCACCACGCAGCCCGCCGTTGAGCCAGCTCGCCACCGGCACCGAAAGTCCGCGCTTGCGGCGATAGATCACATCTTTCGGCAGCCACTTCTCGGCCGCCTTCTTCAGCACCCACTTCGTCTCGAGCCGCTTCACGCGCACCGACGTCGGCAGCGTCAGCGCGAAGCGCGTCAGGTCGCGATCGAGGAACGGCGCGCGCGCTTCGACGGACGACAGCATCGTGGCGCGATCGACTTTCACCAGAAGGTTGTCCCGCAGGTAGCTGCGATAGTCGAGCAGCATCGCCGCCGCCAGCGGATCGGCATTCGCGGGCAACTCGGGAAGCGTCAGCGCCGACGGCGGCTTCACGTGAATGCGATCGGAAAGTCCCGTTCCGAACCACGCCATATGCCGCTCGATCCACGGACGCTCCGCGTCGGCGACGAACTTCTTCAGCAGGAACTCGATCGTCACCTTCCTGTCGGAGGCGCGCAGTCCCGACACCGCTTTGCGGATCGCGGCGCGGATCGGCGCCGGCAGCGCGTCATAGAGCGGCGCGACCTTGTGGCCGAGGTACGTCGGATATCCGCCAAACAACTCGTCGGCCCCTTCGCCGCTGAGGATGACTTTCACGTGCTGACGCGCGGCGCGCGCCAGGAGAAAGGTCGGAAGAATGGCCGGATCGGCGAGCGGTTCGGCGACGCGCGTGGTCACGTTCTGCAGCGCTTCGAGCAGCGCTGCTTCGTCACTGCGCACGGGAACGTGCTGCGTGCCGATCTGTCGCGCGAGGATCGCCGCGTCGCCACTTTCGTCGTACGACTTCTCGGCGAACTGCGCCGAAAACGTGTGCACCTTGCCGACGCCGATCGTCTGCGCGGCGAGCGTCGCGAGGATCGACGAATCCATGCCGCCGCTGATGAAGACGCCGACCGGAACGTCGGCGATGACCTGCTTCCGCACCGCCGCTTCCATCAGCTCGCGCAGCGTCTTCACCGCGTTCGACGACGAGCGCGGCTCGATCTCGAACGACGACGGATCCCAGTAGCGAACGACCTGCTCGGAATCCTCGCGGAAGCGAACGTACGTTCCCGCTTCGACGCGGCGAATGGCGCGGAACATCGTGCGCGGCTCCGGCACATAGCCGAGGCGAAGGTAATCGGCGAGCGCTGCATCGTCGAGGTCGCGCGGAAGATCGGGATAGCGAAGGATGCACTGCAGCTCGGACGCGAAAAGAATCTCGTGTCCGATGCGCGCATAGAACAACGGCTTCTCGCCTGCGCGATCGCGCGCGAGGATCAGCGTGCGGGTGCGATCGTCCCAGATCGCGAGGCCAAACATTCCGTCGAGCTCTTCGACGGCCGCCGCGCCGCGCTCGAGATACAGCGGCAGAATCGTTTCGACGTCGGAGTGCGAGCGATACGGATATTGCGGATAGCGGGCGCGGATCGACGCGGCGTTGTAGATCTCGCCGTTGCACTCGAGCCAGACTTGCGAGCCGGGAGCGGCGAACGGCTGATCGGCGCGCTCGTGCAGATCGATGATGCGCAGCCGCTCGGTGCCGATCACCGCATCGGGATGCGTGAACGCCGCGTGGCCGTCCGGCCCGCGGTGCCGCAGCGCGGCTCCCATTTCATCAAGCACCGACGGATAGCGCAGCGCGCTGCCGTTGTCGGCGACCATGCCGTATATGCCGCACATCAGCGCGGCATTGTATACGCCACGAAATGCGGGTTTTCCGCGACGAGCTTCGCGCCGTGCGACTCGACCGCCGCGCGATTTTTCTTGTCATCGTTGCGGACGATGAAGATGCGCGGCGTGCCGTCGAACATCGACCCGAGGCGATCGGCGGTGCGCAGCGGCGAGCCGGGCGCATCCGCGAAGTGTTCGTAATGCCGGATGAGGTAGTTGCTCGTGAATTCTTCGGCGTCGGGACTGATCACCGTGATCGGGCGCCCGAGATAGAACGCCATCGAGCCGGTGAACGCTTCGACGCCTACGACCTCCGTGCCGTTCGTGTACGGACGCAGCTTGTCGATGAAGGTGCGCGTTGAGCGGCGCTCGCCGACGGCGTTCATCAGCGGGTTGCCGAGAATCGGAATGAGGATCACGGGGAGCACGAGTGCGATGAACGCGACGTGAGGACGTCGTTCGAGGACGAACGCGACGATGCCGCAGACGAGCGCCACGATTCCGATCACGACCGCGGTCGATTCCGACGCTTCGAGCACGCCCGGCTTCATGTGCCGCGCGCTGATGACGAACGGCGCGGCGATCAGCACCGCGCCGAGGAATGCGAAGACGATCGCGGCCGCACGCGTGCCGATGCGGCGACGCGTCTCATCGCTCCAGAGATACGCGACAAGCAGCGCGATCGCCGGCATCACCGGCAGGATGTACTGCGGCCGCTTCGACTGCGAGATCGAGAAGAAGAGAAACGGAATGACGATCCAGAGAATGACGTAGAGCCGCGCGTCGCGCGCGCGGACGTCGTCGCGCCGCGCGCCGAAGAGCGCCACGAATGACCACGGCATCGCGCCGCCGAGGAGATACGGGATGAAGTACCACGGCGGACCGGTCCGTTTGAGCGCCTTCGTGGCGAGACGCTGCGCGGTTTCGGTGACGACGACGTAG
The DNA here is from genome assembly GCA_025463165.1 of Acidobacteriota bacterium. Lineage (GTDB taxonomy): Bacteria > Acidobacteriota > Thermoanaerobaculia > Gp7-AA8 > Gp7-AA8 > JAOBAU01. Next base: position 6,852 of record JAOBAU010000223.1, read on the forward strand.
TGCAGAAAATCGGGAACGACCTGCGAGATCGCCCAGACCCACGGCGCGATGATGATGATGAAGAGCGCCACTCCGCCCCACGACCAGAGCGCCTTGAAACGCTTCTGCACGATCGCGAATGGAATGGCGACGATCAGCGGCAGCAGAATCGCGACCGGCCCTTTCGTCAGCACGCCGAGCGCGATCGCCGACCACGCGAGCAGCGTCCAGCGTTTGTTGCCGTCGACGATCGCGAAGTAGAACGCGACGATTGCCACGACGATGAAAAAGGTCAGCGCACTATCGAAGATGACGGTGCGCGAAAAGGCGATCGTCAGCGGCTGCGACAGCATCACGATCGCCGCGATCCATCCCTGCTCTTCTCCCCACACGCGACGCGCGAACGCGAACAGCACCGCGGCTGTCGCGAGCGTGAACAGCAGCGCCGGCAGCCGCGCCGCCAGCTCGTTCGCGCCGATCACTTCCATGCACGCGGCCTCGACTGCGAAGTAGATGATCGGCTTGTCGAGATACGGCAGGCCGTCGAGCCGCGGCATCACGTAGTCGTTCGTTGCCGCCATCTCACGGCCGACTTCGGCATTGCGTCCTTCGTCGGCGTCGAACAACGGAAAGCCGCCGAGGTGGACGAAGAGAGCGACGACGACAACGAGCAGAAAGAGCCGAAGGACACGCACGGCGCGAACGCTAACATATGGACGATGACTCGGTTGCTCGCTACGCTTCTTCTCGCCCTCGCCGCCTCCCCGATCGCCGCCGCGAATCCGGCCGCCAATCCGATTAAGCCGGAAGCGATCGCGGCGCACGTCCGCTTCCTCGCCGACGACCTGCTCGAAGGTCGCGAGACCGGCAGCCGCGGCCACGCGATCGCCGCCCGTTACGTCGCCGCGCAGTTCGCCGCGGCCGGACTGACACCGGCCGGCGACGGCAACACGTTCTTTCAGCGCGTCCCGCTGCGCGCCTCGCGACTGGTGCCGGAATCGTCATCGTTCGCCGTGCTCGATGGCGATCGCAGAAGCGACTTCGTGCATCGCAAAGACGTGCTGATCGCGCCGGGACTGAACGAGCTGGCGGATGTCGACGCGCCGGTCGTCTTCGTCGGATACGGCGTCGTCGCGCCGGAGCTGCATCACGACGACTACGCGGGCGTCGACGTGAAGGGGAAGATCGTGCTGATCGTCCGCGGCGCGCCGGCGTCGTTTGCGAACAACCCGCGCGCGTATTACTCGACCGGCGCCGTCAAAGGACGCTTCGCCGCCGATCGCGGCGCGATCGCAATCATCAGCGTCAAAGGTCCGACCGAAGAGACTCGCCTGCCGTTCTCCGTCGAGCTGGCGCGGCCACCGTCCGTGCCGATGAATTACGTGAACGCGCGCGGCGAGATCGAAGGAGCGTTCCCGCAATTGCGCGGACGCGCGAGCATCAGCATCGCCGTTGCGGCGGCGCTCTTCGAGCATGCGCAGATGCCGCTCGCCGCGGCACTGGCCGACGTCGAGCGCGGTCTCATTCGTTCGTTTCCGCTCGAGACACGCGTGGCGATCCACACGACGACGACCTTCGCCGACATCGTCAGCGAGAACACCGTGGCGCTGTTGCGCGGCAGCGATCCGACGCTGCGCGCGGAGCACATCGTCTACAGCGCGCATGTCGATCACCTCGGCGTCGATCCCGACAACAGGACCGATCACATCTACAACGGCGCGCTCGACAACGGTTCCGGCGTCGCGGCGCTAATCGAGATCGCGAAGGCATTCGCGTCGCTGCCGACGCGGCCGAAGCGCTCGATTCTGTTCGTCGCATTGACGGCCGAGGAGAAGGGAGAGCAGGGAGCGACCGCGTTCGCCGATCGCGCGAAGGAGAAGCTGATCGCCGACATCAACATGGACATGTTCATGATGTTGTATCCGGTCAAAGACGTTGTGCTCCTCGGCGGCGAGCACAGCACGCTCGGCGAAACGTCGGCGCGCGCCGCGCGTGCCGCCGGCTTCATCGTCTCGCCCGATCCGCAGCCGGAAGAAGTGCGTTTCGTCCGCAGCGATCAATACGCATTCGTGAAGAAAGGAATCCCGGCCATTCACATCAAGGCGGGATTGCAGAGCCGCGATCCGAAGATCGATGCGGTGAAGTTGTCGAAGGACTGGCTGCGCGAGGTCTACCACTCGCCGCGCGACGAATCGTCGCAGCCGATCGACTGGCCATCCGGCGCGCGTTACGCGTACGCGAACTTCCTCCTCGGCGTTGACTTGGCCGATGCGCCGTCGGCGCCGCGGTGGAAAGCGGGCGACTTCTTCGCGGGGAAGTTCGCACGATGATCGTTCGCGACGTGCGCGGCGTCGAACACGATTTCATTCGCGCGCCACGCCGCGTCGTCTCGCTCGTCCCGTCGCTCACGGAATCGCTCTTCGCGCTCGGTGCGGGCGATGTCGTCGCCGCCATCACCGACTACTGCATCTTCCCACCCGACCTCGCACTGCCGCGCGTCGGCGGGACGAAGAACCCCGACGTCGATGCGATCCGCGCGCTCGAGCCCGACCTCGTCTACATGAACCTCGAGGAGAACCTGAAGCGGCATGGCGATGCGATCGAAACGTTCGCGCCGCTGTTCGTCACCGAGCCGAAGAATGTCGATGACGTTGCGTCACTCATCACGACGCTCGGCACAATTCATCATCGCGATTCGCGTCCGCTGATCAACGAACTGAACGCAGCGCGATTCACCGTGCCGACGTTCACGTTTCTCTGTCCGATCTGGAAGAAACCGTGGATGTGGTGCGGCGGCGACACGTACGTTTCGAACCTCGTCGAAAGCGTCGGCGGCCGCAACCTGATGCGCGATCGCGAACGTTATCCGGCCATGGATCTCGACTGCGCGCTCGCGCTCGAACCGGACGTCATCTTCCTGCCGGACGAGCCGTTTCTCTTCACCGAAGAGGCCGCGGCGGAGATTCGCCAGTCATCGAACGCGCGCGTGATCGGACCGTTTCCCGGCCATCTCTTCACGTGGCACGGAACGCGGACGATTGAAGGGCTGCGCTTCCTCGCCGCTACGTTTCGAGAATCTCTTCCGCCCAGTTCCTGATCGTCTCTTCGACGGCGTCGATCTGCTTCGTGAAAAAGTGATCGGCGCCGGTGACGATGACGCTTTCCGCGTTGCGAATCTGCGGCACGAGCTTCTCGAACTTTCCGAGCTCGCCGTGCTCGTCCTGCGTGCCGTGCAGCAGCAGCATCGGCTTCTCGCAGTGGCGGAGATAGCTGAAGTCGTATTTGTTGACCGGCGTGCCGATGAGAAAAACCGCGTCGACATATGAAAGCTCGCACGCTACGCGCGACGCGACCCACGAGCCGAACGAGAAGCCGCCGACGAACAGCTTCTTGCCGGGATGCTTTTTCACCATCCAGTCGATGGCGGCCATGACGTCGGACTGCTCGCCGTCGCCATCATCGTGGGTGCCGGCGCTCGTGCCGACGCCGCGGAAGTTGAAGCGGAGCGTGGCGACGTTGGCTGCTTCGAGTCCGCGCGCGGCGCGGAAGACGACCTTGTTGTGCAGCGTGCCGCCGCCGAGCGGATGCGGATGACAAACGACGGCGACGCCGGCCGGATCCTGCAACTCGCGGTAAAGCGCTTCGAGCCGGCCGGCGCTCGAAAAGAGATCGACATGACGGAGAGGTTTCGGATTCACGAGAGCTTCACCAGGATGCGATCGCCTTCAATGCGAACTTCATGCGTGCCGACGGCAATGTCGGGATTGCCGGCGCAGAGTCCGGTCGCAACATCGAATCCCCACAAATGCCACGGACAGACGATCTCGTTGCCGATGATGTCCCCCTCAGACAGCGGACCGCCGCGATGCGGACAGGTGTTGTCGGTTGCAAAAAACCCGGCGGTGGTGTGACAAAGCGCGATGCGCCGCTCGCCCACGACCACACCCTTCACGCGTCCCTTAGGCAGCTCGCTGACGCTCGCGACGTCGATGAAATCCGGCATGCGCGGCGCGGATAGTACCTTAACCCCCAGTGCAGAGTGCTGAGTGCTGAGTTCTGAGTAAAAGCAGGCCGACGCGAAGCGACTCAGCACTCTGCACTCTGCACTCAGCACTGAATCGTCACCGGAGCGCGACTGCGCGCGGAACACGATCCCTCCCCACCTCCGCCGTCCCATCCCACCGCCCCGGAATCTCCGTCCCGCATTTGCGGCAGCGGCCTTCATCCATATCGAACGACGTGACGCGGAAGCCTTCGCGGCCGATGACGATGTTGTCGCAGGTCGGGCAGTGCGTTCCTTCGCGATCGCCGAAGGCGCCGGGGATGTTGCCGGGATAGATGTAGTGCAGGCCGGCGCGGCGGCCGATCTCGTATGCGCGCAGGAGATGGCTGGCGGTCGTGTTCGCGTGCTCCGTCATCTTGTAATCCTGATGGAACGCGGTGATGTGCCAGGGGATGTCGGCGTCGACGCCGGCGATGAACTCGGCCATGTTCGTCAGCTCTTCATCGGAATCGTTGAAGCCGGGAACGATCAGCGTGACGATCTCGACCCAGATGCCGCGCTGCTTCAATCCTTTGATCGTTTCGAGCACCGGCTCGAGCTGGCCGCCGAGATCGCGATATGCCTTCTGCGTGAATCCCTTCAGGTCGACTTTGTAGAGCTCGACATACGGCGCGATGTAATCGAGGACCTGCTCGGTTCCGTTGCCGTTCGAGACGTACGAACAGATGAGTCCTTCCCGCTTCGCTTCGCGGAAAATCTCGACCGCCCATTCGCTGGTGATGAGCGGCTCGTTGTAGGTCGACGTGATGACTTTCGCGCCGTGGCGCCTTGCGAGACGGACGAGATCGGCCGGCTCGAGATCAGTCGGCGCCGCGCCTGCGACCGGATCGCGCAACGCCTGCGACGTCACCCAGTTCTGACAGTAGCCGCAGTGGTAATCGCAGCCCATCATTCCGAACGACAGCGCGAGCGCGCCGGGATACGCGTGAAAGAACGGCTTCTTCTCGATCGGATCCACCTGCAACGCCGCGGCATAACCGCGCGGCACCTTCAGCACGCCGCCTTCATTGAAGCGGACTTTGCAGATCCCGTTCAGTCCGTCGAGGATTTTGCAGCGATGCCCGCACGCATAACAGCGGACGGCGTTGTTCTCGAGTTTGTCGCAGAGCTCGGGAGCGGCTTCCGCCGTCCGTCGCGCAAGCAGGTCACCGAGCGTCGATTTGGTCTGTGCTGCCGGCATGACTGATAAAACAGTCGTCAGCCATGCACGATTTCGCCCAGCTTCAGCCAGCGGTTGAGTCGATAGATGCGCGCGAAGATCGCGTACGAAACATACGCAAGCACGAGTCCGGCAACCGAGTCGATGAGGTAGTGCCAGCCGGTCACGACCGAGCCGATGAAGATGAAGAGCGTGAAGAAGCCGAAGACGATTCCGCCGTAGCGCCAGAGGCGCCGCATCCAGAGAAAGACGTACGTTTGAAACGCGACGTGCATGCTCGGAAATGCAGCGACGCCGAGGAGGATGCCGATCGGCTTGTCGGGCGACATGGCGTGGCGAATGACGAGTTGATAGTTCGTCATCAGCATCGCCTGCAGGTACTGCGTGTGCACGAGCAGCGGCGCGTATTCGAGCCAGACCTGCGGGAAGCGATACGCGGGGCCGAGCGACGGCACGAGCACGTAAAGCCACGCGCTGGCGATCCACATCAGCGTGTTGCCGTCGTTGAACGCGATGCGAACGCGGCGGCTCGGCGATGAGAGGAAGTAGATGAACGCGATGTTGATGCTGGCGACGAAGACGTAGGCGTAGGTGAAGTCGACGAAGCGGAGCGCGGACGCGTTCGAGAAGAGGCTGAGGAAGAAGATCGTCGGCGAGAGTCCGAACGAGATGACGCGATCGAGATCCCACAGCTGTTGATCGAACAGTCGCGGATGCATGACCGGGATCGTCAGTTTGATCCACGCGTAGGTGTGAATCGTCAGCGTGATGAAGAAGAGCAGCCGCGCGGAGTCGAGCAGCCACTCTTTCGAACGGACGATCTTCAGATACGCGCGCAGCTCACCCTTTCCGCGGAAGTGTGCGACGACGCCGCGGATGATGACACCAACGATGAGCTGCACGATCGCCGGCGGGATGAGCTGCAACATCATCTTCGGCATGCTGTAGAGCGCGCCGGCGATGCCGTAGCGGAGCAGGACTCCGTGAATGATCAGCAGGTTCGCGATCGTGAAGAGCTCGAAGAAATACGGCCGGTGAACGGCGCGCGCGAGCTTCGGATCACTCATGCACGGCCACCGGCGTAGCCGGCAGGAAGTAGAGCGCGATGGCGATGATCGCGTAGACGGCGAGCAGCTGAATGCCTTCGTACCAGTTCGTCTCGCCGTCCATCACGAGGTAGGCGAAGATCGCGACGGCCAGTCCGACGGCGAGCATCTCAAACGGCGTGAAGAGCAGATCGAGCGGATGACCGAGCGGATACGAGAGGAAGACGAGCAGCGGCGTGACGAAGAGCGCGATCTGCACGCTCGACTGCATTGAGATGTTGAGCGCGGTGTCCATCTGGTTCTTCCGCGCGAGGATCACGGCGGTGGAATGTTCGGCGGCGTTGCCGACGATGGCGACGACGACGAAGCCGAGGAAGATTTCGTTCATTCCCCAGGCGCGGCCGGCGGCGCCGACGGCGTGTACGAGTCCTTCGGCGACGACGCCCATCAGACCGCTGGCGAGGAGCAGCAGGCCAACCGCGCGTCGCATCGACCAGGGATTCTCGAGCTCATCGGGCTGCGTGGCCGCGGCGCTGAGTCGCTCGCGATGCGTTTTGAAACTGAAGAGGAGTCCGAGCACGTAGGTGACGATCAGGATGACCGAGGTGCCGATGGAAACCTGATGGATCAGCTCAGGATGATGTGCGTGGAGCGCCTGGCGAAAGAAGAGCGCCGGCACGAGAAACGCGCTGACCGCGAGGATCAACTGTCCGGCCTGCGATTCGGCGGCGAGTGCGTTGAACTTCAGCGTCTCGCGGTTCCAGCCGCCGACGAGCATCGACAGTCCGGCCACGAAGAGCAGGTTGCCGAGAATCGAGCCGGTCAGCGATGCGCGGACGACGTCGGGAAGTCCCGCGCGAATGGCGAAGATGGCGATGATCAGCTCCGCGAAGTTGCCGAACGTGGCGTTGAAGAGCGCGCCGTACGTCGGTCCCATCCGATGCGCGAGCTGTTCGGTGCTCGCTCCGATCCACGCCGCCAGCGGCAACACCGCAAGACACGCCACGATGAACTGCAGCACGAGGTTGCCCCCGAAGAACTGCAGGTAAATCGCGAACGGAATGGCGGCGTAGAAGAGGCAGGTGGCGAGGCGCTTCATTCGTTCCGAAGAATACCTGAGAAGAAGGTGCTGAGTGCAGAGTGCAGAGTGCTGAGTAAAATCAGGCAATGTCCTTCATCGAAAGTGCTGCCGGCGAAATCACGACCATCCGTTTGAACCGTCCCGAAAAGCTAAACGCGTTCGCCGGCACGATGCGCGAGGAGCTCATCGCGGCGCTGCGCGCGGCGGAATCCGATGCGCGTTGTCGCGTCGTCGTCATCACCGGTGCAGGGCGCGGGTTTTGTGCGGGCGGCGATGTTGAGTACATGAGCGGGCTGCAGAAGAACGGTGACGTTTCGGCGTTTCGGAAGCTGCTCGATGCGGGACGGGAAATCGTCACCACGATTGCGGCGATGCCGAAGCCGGTCATCGCGGCGGTGAACGGGGTGGCGGCGGGAGCGGGATGCAATCTTGCGCTGGCGTGCGATTACCGCATCGCGTCGGAGGCGGCGAAGTTCAGCGAGTCGTTCGTGAAGATCGGAATGCATCCCGACTGGGGCGGGACGTGGCTGCTGCCGCGACTCGTCGGCCGCAGCCGCGCGATGGAGCTGCTGATGACCGGACGGATGATCGACGCCGCGGAAGCGCTCGCCATCGGACTCGTCGATCGCGTCGTCGCGGCGGACGAGCTCGAAGCGGCGACGATGCAACTGGCGAATACGTTCGCGTCCGCGCCGCCGATTCCGCTCGCCGGCATCAAGCGCGCGCTGATCGCCTCCGAGTCGAACGACCTCGGTGCGCAGGTCGATCTCGAGACCGCGAATCAGCTGCAGGCGTTTGCGTCGAGCGACGCCGCGGAAGGGATGGCGGCGTTCTTCGAGAAACGCGCGCCGACCTTCCGCGGTGAGTGAGATCAGAGCTCGTTGTCGAAGAAGACGCTGAACGCTGGCGCTTTCCGCTTCTCCATCGTGGTGCCGTCGACCGGACACTTGAATGTGTCGCCTTCCTTCGGCTCCGGCACGCGCAGCATGGCGTGATCTTTCGGACAGACGAACCACGCATCATGGCGCCCGCGCATCATCGGAAGGTCGAGGATCTCGGAGAGCGGCCGGCCGTTGATGATGATGTGTCGCGAATGGCCGTGGCGCGGAACGTCGAAATCGAAATCGTCATCATCGTCGTCGCCTTCGACGGTGATCTCTTTCGACTTCTTCCCGTCGGTCTCGACGACGATCTTCATCCGATCGCCATCGCGCGTAATGCGAATCGTTTTGCCGTCGTCGACGATGGTCTTCGTCTCTCCTGATTTGGCGTAGAGAGCGGCGCCGGCGGAGAGCAGAACTGCGAGCAGCAACAGCAAGCGGAAACGTTTCATCGTCTTCTCCTTTCGATGCTTTCGAAAGTTGGACGACGGCGGTTGGCGGCGGTTAGCGCGCGGTGCGTGCGATGACCAGCGTCTGGTCATCTTTCTGCGGCGCGCCGAGCGTGAAGGCGTCGACCGCTTCGGCGATCCGGTCGCGCAGCACCGACGGTGATTCCTTTCCGTGCTGCGCGAGGATCTGCTCGAGGCGACCGTTCTCGAACTCTTCGCCCGCCACGTCTTCCGCTTCGGTGATGCCGTCGCTGTAGAGGACGACCACCGATCCCGCGGGAAATGGACGCGTCTGCGTTTTGTAGGTCGACGTGCTGAGGATGCCGACCGGCAGTCCGTGCGAGCGGAGCTGCTCGATGCCGGAGTCGCTGATGACGTACGACGGATTGTGTCCGGCGTTGACGAAGCGGATCGTTTCCGCTTCGCGGTCGATCTCGACGAGAACCATGGTGATGAACTTGTTCTCCGCCGACCACCGATGAATATGTTTGTTCAGCTCCGTTGCAATCTCCGCCAGCTCTCGCCCCTCGGCGTACAGAAGCTGTACCGCCGCGTGCAGCGCGGAGACGAGGAGCGCGGCCGGCATCGACTTGCCGGCGACGTCGGCGACGATCATCGTCAGGATCCCTTCGCGATCGAAGAAGACGTGATAGTCGCCGCCGACCTGGCGCGCGGGACGCGCGAGCACGGCAACTTCGATTCCTTCGACGTCGGGCAGCGACTTCGGAAGAATGTCGCGCTGGATCGTCGCGGCCAGTTCGAGCTCGCGCTCCATCGCCTGCTTCTCGAGCGCTTCGCGATGCAGCCGCGAATTCTCCAGCGCGATGCCGACCTGACTGGCGAACGATGAAAGCAGCCGGAGATCGTTCGCGTCGAACGCGCCGATACCGCCGTCGCGCGTCTCGCGATCGGCCGCGGCGAGAACGCCGATCGACTCATTGTTTCCTTTGATCGGCAGCGCGACGAACGCCATGCAGCCGGGGAAGATGCAGTCGGCCCCTTCCTCGAAGCTCATCGGCGTGCCCTGCTTCACGACCTGCGCCGCGAGATCGTCATCGAGGAAATCGCCGCGGACGTCGCCGAAGGAACGATAGACCTTGAAGCGCGAACCATCGCGAAGGAAGAGCGCCGCGCGGCGTGCGTTCGTCAGCGAGATGGTGCGGAAGAGAATCTCGTCGGCGAGATCGTCGATATTCAGCGTGGCGGCGATGGAGAGTCCGATGTCGTAAAGCGACTCGAGTTCCCATAGCCGGTACTTCAGCTGGAAATCGCCTTCGCGCATTTCGTGCGCGAGGCGCTGATTCGTCATCACGGCGCCGAGGAGCGCGCCGGCGACGCGAAGCGTTTCGAGATCGTCGTCGGAGTGCGCGTCGCTGTGCGCGAGGGTCACGGCGCCGTGGCATTCGCGCGGCGTGCGCAGCGGGACGAAGATGATCCCGCCGATCGGCGTCACGTCATCAGGCGGCTCGGAGTCGAGGATCTCCGCGGCGACCCATTGCGGCGTTTTCGCGGAGAGCCGGTACGGCGTGTCGCGTCCGTCGCGCAGATAGACGGCGCCTGCTTCGAATGGAGTGTGGCGAGTGAACGCCTGGAGGATTGCTTCGCCGCGCGCCGCGCTCTTTTCGATCTGCTGGATTTCGCGGAGGAAATCGCTGAACCGACGGCCGGCGGGCATGGGGCCGGAGGATACTACAGCGCCAGATCCTGAACGGCCGCTTCCTCGTTCTCGTAGATCGTCGCGTAGTTCGCGAGACCCATGATCTGGAACGTCTTATGGATGACCGGCGTGAGGCAGCAGAACGCGATCTTTCCGCCTTTGTCCATCATCTTCTCGATGATCTCGATGAGGATCGAGATGCCGATCGAATTGACGATCTTCGTTTCGCGCAGGTTCAGCAGCAGGATGCGGGCGTCGGCGTCCATCAGCTCGTAGGCGCGGTTGGCGATCTCTTCGCCGCCGACGTTGTTGATGTAGCCCTTCGTGTAGAGAATCGCGCCGTTAGTGCGCCGGTCGACCGCCACTCTCAATTCCTCGTTCATGATTTCTTCTCGTATTTGACCATGTGGATCGTCGTCCCACCACCCTGCTGCGTAGTGATGTCGACCTCGTCCATGTGTGCCTCGATGAGTTGCAGACCGCGTCCGCGCTTGTGAGCCATTCCTGGCGCGGGACGGCGCGAGCGTGCTTCCGCCGGATCGAACCCTCTGCCGTGATCGCTGATCCAGACGTCGATGCGCGGACCCTCGCCGATGGAAGTGCCGACGAATCTTAGGTAGATCCGATTATCGGCGCAACCCGAGTGCTCGCGAGCATTGATGCACGCTTCGATGATTGCGTGCGTCATCTCGTCGATCTTCTCGGAGCTCATCCCCAGTTCGCGAGCGAGGTTACCGGCCGCGCGGGCGGCAGCAATCTCGATGTCGTCCACCATCGGGAGAGTCAGCTCCATCTGCCTTTCGGCGGCCATGGTCATTTCAAGGATGTCCTGACGACGGGTGTGGCTAAAAGGAAAGGAAGACGGCGACGGCCGACTTGATCCAGACCGGGATTCCGCCGAGGTGCTCGAGCGCGACCAGAGCGAAGGTGTTGACAGCGAGCAGCATCGGCAGCGCGTACGGAACGGTGACCGTCTCGATTCTGGTGCGGGTCTGAGTGATGTTGTTCATGATTGCCCCCTTGTGTCGGGGGGTTCCATGAGCAACGCGACTGCCACCGGTGCCGGATCAGCGAAATCTCTCCTAATCCTCTGACGCTGCGTAGTTTACACGATGAATGATCAGCGGGAAGCCAAACTGCAATCTGTAGCGTTTTGCCCCACATTACGAAATCGCCTGACATTCAATGCCGCAACCTGTCTGTTTCGAGTAGTTTATCAGTGAATGTCCCAAAGCTCCACAGGTGCGTCATTTTGGGACAACGCTCTCATCCGGTAGAGCGTCTTCCGATCGACGCCCAGGATCTTCGCCGCTTTCGACATGTTTCCCTTCGTGAATGCGAGCACGCGCGCAACATAACGCCGTTCCAGCTCGGAGAGGCTGGGAAGATCGCCGGAAAGCTCCCGATCTTCGCTGCTGACGCTCGTCTCCGGCATCAGCAGATCGCCGGGATCGATGACTGGATCGGTCGTCAGTGCCAGCGCTCCTTCGATGAGGTTCTCCAGCTCGCGCACGTTGCCGGGGAACGGATAGCGCATCAGTTTCTGCAGCGCGTCCTGCGTAATCCGGACGTCGTGCAACCCTTCGCGCTTGCCGTACTTGTCGAGGAAAAAGCGCACCAGCTTCGGAATGTCTTCCTTCCGTTCGCGGAGCGGAGGCAGAACGATCTCGACGACTTTCAGTCGATAGTAAAGATCCTGGCGGAACTCGCCGGTCTCGATCATCTGCTCGAGGTCGCGGTGCGTGGCGCAGAGGATGCGGACGTCGATCGGGATCTTTCGCCGGCCGCCGAGCTTTTCAATCTCGCGCTCCTGCAGCACGCGGAGGAGTTTGGCCTGCAGAGTCACCGGGATGTCGCCGATCTCGTCGAGGAAGACGGTCCCGCCGCGCGCCAGCTCGAACTTGCCGGGACGCGCTTCGACGCCGGTGGCGACGCCGCGCTCGATGCCGAACAGCTCCGATTCGAGGAGCGTTTCGGGGAGTGCCGCGCAGTTCAACGCGACGAACGGACCATCTTTGCGCGGCGAGTTGCCGTGAATGAGTCGCGCCACCATCTCTTTGCCTGTGCCCGACTCGCCGCGAATGAGGACGTTCGCCTGCGAGTCGGCAACGCGCGCGACGAGATCGATGACGCGCTGCATCTTCGACGATTCGCCGACCATGAGCCGGTCGCTGTACTCGCGCTGCATGCGGCGCTTGAGATTGCGGTTCTCGTCTTCGAGCGATTCGCGGACGAGATTCAGCCGATGAAAGTTGCGGGTGTTGTCGATGGCGGCCGCGCCGATCGCCGAGAGCGACGCGAGGAAGCGGAGATCGTCGCCGGCAAAGCTGCCCGACTTCGCGCCGCGTTCTTCCTTCCCGCCGACGCCGAGGACGCCGACGAAGTCGTCGCCCGCAACCATGGGGGCGATGAGGAGATCGCCGCCGGGACCGCCGAGAAACTTCGACACTGAAAGAGAAATCGGTTCGCGCGACGCGAGAACCTGCTTGATCGGCGCTTCATTGAGGATCGCGCCGGCCGCCGGCGGCATCTCGAGCTCGAACGTGAAGAGCTGCTGCACGTTCAATTTCTCATCGAGCGAGAAGACGAAGCCGGAGGTCGCATCGAGCACCGCGATGGCCCGCTGCATCAGCTCCTCGAGCAGTTCTCCCTCAGGCCGCAGCGTATTCAGCGCGCGGCCAACGTCGTATAACGCCTCCAGCTGGAGGAGTTTGCGGCGGAGCTCGAAGGAGGTGGATTGGGCCATTTAAAAACCGGTGCTGAGTGCTGAGTGCTGAGTGCTGAGTCGGGGAACGACTACGGTTTGACTCAGCACTCTGCACTCAGCACTCAGCACTGCTTTCAGGCCTTCCCCGAAGCTTTGCGGCAAAGTCCGAGAAGATAATCGCAATTCCACGACGCATAGAACCCCGCATCGAGCTCGTAGATTCTGATAAAGAGTGGGGAGGCTTCGTCGAAGCGGCCGAGCTTCATTTCGGTTCTGGCGAGAAAGTAGAGGGCGCGGATCGTTTGCGGGTCCTGCTCGTTCTTTTCGATGAGGGCGCGGAAGGCGGCTTCGGCTTCGGGGAACTGGCGCCGCTGGTAGGCGCAGAGGGCGCGGCCGTAATCGTCTTTTGCTCCGCATGTCGATGGCGGGGCGGCGAAGGCGCCGGTCGCCGTGGCGAGCAGGAGTGCGAGAATGGCCGTCCGTTTCATCGACGGACCATTGTATGCGTCTCGGCATCATCGGCGGCGGACGTGCCGCGTGGGCATTTGGCGCGACGTGGCGCCGCATCGGCTGGCCGATTGCCGGCGTGTCGCTGCGTGAAGGTTCGCCGTCGCCGATCGCTTCGTTGCTCGATGCGCCGCTGCGCACCACGGCGGAGCTGGCCAATGATGCTGAGCTGCTGCTCCTCGCAATCAGCGATCGCGCCATCGGCGAGCTCGCGGCGTCGTTGCCGGAGTCGCGTGCGATCGTCTTTCATCCGAGCGGGTCGCTGACCGCCGTTCGCGGCGGCTTCTCGCTTCATCCGCTGCGCGCGTTGCCGGCCGCCGGTGAACCGTCCGATCTGCGCGACACGCTGCTCGTCTTCGAAGGAAATCATCGCGACGTGGCGCGGCAAATCGCCGATGCCACCGGTGCGCGCTTCGCGGAGATCGCGCCGGAGAAGAAAGCCGCGTATCACGCCGCCGCGGTCTTCGGCTCGAACTATGTCGCGCTCATGCTCGAGCTCGCACGCGACCTCATCGGCATCGACGACGTTCGCGACGATCTCATCGCCCTCGCGGATTCGGCAATCGCGAACTGGCGGACGCACGACGATGCGCAACGCTTTACCGGTCCGGCCGCGCGCGGCGACCGTGAAACGATCGAACGTCATCTCGCAGCACTCGCCGATCGGCCGGAGCTCGTTGCCATCTATCGACTTCTGGCGGATCGCATTCTTGCCGCCCGCGAATAGCGGGTGCTACCATCGACCCTCAGTTTCACGGAGCCCCGGCAGAGTATGGTCTTCTTCAATTACGCGACGATGCAGATGGCCGCGAAGATCGTTTATTACGGTCCGGGCCTCTGCGGGAAGACCACAAACCTCCATCTCAT
>JAOBAU010000259.1 GCA_025463165.1 Acidobacteriota bacterium
CCGCATCTTACGCTGGCATCGTGATCGCTTCAATGATCACTCTCCCATCCGGGAGAAGGATCTGAGATGAAGTACCTCTGCGTCATCGCGTTCTTCGCGAGCTCCTGTTGTCGATCGCTTGACTCGCTCGCCGAGGAGCGCTATCGCGTCGCGCCTGCCGCCTCTTCGTATGCGCCGCGCGCGGCGGCGTACGCGGTCGATGAAAGTGTCGAGACCTTCCACGATGCGAAGCGCAATCGCGACGTGCCGGTTCGCATCTACGTTCCGCACGGCGCGACGCCGCCGCTCCCGGTCGTCGTCTTCTCGCACGGCATCGGCGAGGATCGCGATTCGTACGCGTGGCTCGGTCGCGCGCTGGCGTCGCATGGATACATCTCCGTTCACGTGACGCACGCCGGCACCGATCGCGCGATGCTGAAGAGCGGTTACCTGAATCTCTATCGCGCAACGAAGAAGAAAGAGAACTGGGTCAACCGTCCGCTCGACGTCAGCTTCGTGCTCGATCAGCTCGCATCACGACACGACTTCGACATGACGCGTATCGCCGCGGCCGGTCATTCCGCCGGTGCGTTCACGGCACTGGCGCTGGCAGGAATGCGTCCCGCCGAAAGCAGCGGCGAGCTCGCCGATCGGCGGGTGAAGGTGGCCATCGCGATGTCGACGCCGAAGCTCGGCGATGCGATGCCGGCCAGCGGCTACGACTTCATTACGGTTCCCGTGCTGCACATGACCGGCACGTGCGACGGGAGTCTCATCTACCGAACGACTCCGCGCGATCGGCGCATCCCGTTCATGGCGACACACGCGAGGAACGAATACCTCGTGACGTTCAAAGGCGTGAATCACAACGTCTTCTCGAACGTCGCCGACGAGCATCACGGCGACATCGCTGACGTCACTCTGGCGTTCCTCGACGCGTGGCTGCGCGGCGACGACGCCGCACGCGCATGGCTCGACGCGGGCGGACTGGCATCGCGTCGCGGCGTCGCCGTCGAACGGAAGTAGTGCGATCATGGCCGGCGATGGACCACGCCGTCGCCCTCGTGCAGGCATACCTGCAACTCAACGGTTATTTCACTTCCGCCGAGTATCCGATCATCGCTTCCGCGGGACGCAGCGGGTTCCGCACCATCACCGACATCGATGTGCTGGCGTTCCGCTTTCCATCCGGATTGCCGATCGCGAATCCGCAGGGCCGCGTGCCGCGTGGTCTTGATACCAGCGAGATCGATCCCGGCCTCGGCGTAAAGTCCGACGCGGTCGACATGATCATCGGCGAAGTGAAGGAAGGACGCGTCAGCGTCAACGACGGCGCGCGCGATCCCGACGTTCTGCGCGCCGTCGTCGGCCGGCTTGGCATCACGTCCGCCGAAGAAGAATCGGTGATCCGCGACCTGCTGCACAGCGGCGTGGCCACGCTGCCGAACGGCTTCACGGTCCGCTTCATCGCCTTCGGAGCGTTTCCGCCGGGCGCGGCAGTTCCGCCGTGCCGCATCATCTCGCTCGGTCACGTGCTCAACTTTCTGCAGGCCTACGTGCGCAAACACTGGGGCATGCTGCGACACCTGCAGTTCAAAGATCCGGCGTTCGGATTTCTGATGACGCTCGAAAAGGCGCGCCGCGGCGAAGCCGGAAGACGCGGCACGCAGGGAGTCGAAGTCGTGCCGGCCGTCGGCGAAGAACGCAAGAGCGCGCCGCGCAAATCACAAGTGAGGAGAAATCGATGAAGAACCCGCCGACCTACGAAGATGCAAATCTGATCCTGCGCCTGTATGAGCTGCGCCGCGAAGAAACTCTCCGCGCCGCGCGCAAATGGATGGGAGCGATTCCGCCGTTCACCTCGCGCGAGCAGTGGCTCGGCACCTGTCCGCCCGGCTCGGAAGAGAACGCGTATTACCGCATGGTGACGACGTACTGGGACATGGCCGCGTCATTCGTCGCGACCGGAGTCCTCAATCGCGAGCTCTTCTTCCGCGCCAACAACATGGAGCTGATGTTCGTCTGGGAAAAGGTGAAGCGAATGCTCCCCGAACTGCGCGAAGTGCAGAAGAACCCGCGCGTGCTCGCCAATCTGGAAGAGATCGCAAACGCGTTCATCGAGTATCTGCATGCGAACAATCCCGGGTACTACGAGGTGTTCGCAGGGAACATCGCGAAAACGATTCCGGCGGCGAAGTGAGACGGCGCCGCGCTTAGTCTCCGAGCGAAAGTCGCAGGTTCCCGCCGGGCGCGAGATAACCGGATACGCATTTGTCGCCGATACAGGCCGACCACGAACCGGTTTCGACCTGGCCGGTGGCGAGTCGCCCATTTTTCTCGTCGAGCGCTCCGCCGCTGAGTCGTGCGACGTGCGCCGCGTGCCATCGCGCGGCGTTGTGTTGCAGCCAGACGCTGTTCGGATCTTTCGCTTCGATGGTGATCCGTCCGCCGACGGGATCGCAGTAAACGGGAACGACCGTGTCGGAGCCCGGCTGCATTCGTGACAATGACAAGGCAAAGCCGGGTGCGATGACGAGCATGTTGAATGAGTGTGTCGTCGGCGGCATCACGAGATCGAACCCACCGACCGCATCACTGTTTGCCTGCGGGAGCGTGCTCCCGCTCCCCTCGCTCGGCCAGCCGTAGATTCTCGCGTGAGGAATCGGCGACTGATTCGGCGCGAACACCCGGCCTTTGAATTCGACTTCCGCCTGAAGCGTCAGCACGACATCGGTCACCGGGTCGTCACCGACGGTGACGTCGATCGTTGCGCTCTGCTTCAGGAAGTCACGCCCGGTGACGCGATACGTTCCCGGCGGCAGACCGATCGCATCAAACGTTCCGTCTGCAAGCGAGAAGACCTGACGGAAAACCTTGTGCGGAATGTCCGCGATGTCGACGATCGCCTGTGCGACCGGCGTGTTGTCGGTCGCGTTGACGCAGCGCCCGGAGATCATCGTGCGCGGCACCTTCACGTCGAACACCACACCGGAGTCGGTGATCCGCCCTCGTACGTTGCGCAGCACCGTCGTCACCGGCGGTTTCTCCGATTCGATTTCGATCTGCCACTCGCCGTCCGCGTCGCCGGGCAGAGTGGCGGCGAACACGCCGTCATCGTTCGAATTGACGAAGTTTCTGCCGCGCTGCCAGAGCGTCAGCTTCGCCGCAAGCGGCTTGTCTCCGAGCGAAACCGTACCGCTGGCGTGCACGAGCGGCACCGCCAGCACGACGCGCTCGGAGGCTGCGCGAAGAGCGACGTCTTCCACATCCCAATCCGACCCATCTGTCGTTTTGACGGAAACCAGGTAGTCGCCGGCCGACAGTCCCTGCGACGTCCACGTGCCGTCCGCTTCCGCGGTCCCGGAATTCACGACCTCGCTCACATCGGAACCGTCGCGTTTCACGGAGAGCTGCACGACCCACTTCTCGCCGGATGGCGACAACGCCGGAGTGATGACAACGGTCAGCCGTCGCGGAACGTCGAGCACGACCGGCTCGCGTAACTGCACGGTGAGGCGCGGGAGGACACGAACTCGCACCGGTGTCGCCACCAGCTCTCGCGTCGACGCACGAAGGACGTAGTCGCCGGGAGTAACGCCTGTAAAGAGGAACAGTCCACGTTTGTTGGGTGATGCAGTGAACGCCGAATGCGCGTCGATCGCACCAGCGGCGAGCAGCGTGAGACGAGTTTTCGTCAGATCGCCGGGCGTCTTCTGTCTGCCTGCTGTCGTCACAAAGCCGGCCACCGATGCTCCGGGGACGACGGCGATTGCACCGGCATCGAGATCCTTTCCCGGTACGATGATCTGATCCCAGAGAAACACCGGGGCGCTGCCGGCCGGCATCAAACGCAGTTGCAAAGGCTCGCTGACCGCCGGCAGTAGACATCGCCATTCGTTGCGCTCAATTGCGCAGTTCGTTTGTCCGGAAGGTCCGTCCGGGCCGCGCAATGCCGCCGTTTGCTCGAACGCGACGCGCAGCGTCGACGCGCTCTCCTTTGCGAACGTGCCGCGAATCGTTGCGGCCGGCCAGACATCGACCGTGGTCTCGCCGTTCGCCGCGATCGTCAGCGGCGCCGCCCACAGACGATCGGACTGCAGCTCCGCGCGCCACGTACCGGAAGCGAGGTCAACGTCGATCGGCGAACCTATCGTACCGGAAGCCTCGACCTTCGGCCGCTCTGCCGGCTCGCCATCTACTCGATAAAAGATAAATCGAACCTCTCCGGAGGCGCCGGCGCGCGCCGATCTGAGATGAATCCGCGCAGCAGTCGCAGGCAACACGACGCCGAGCGCAAACAGGCTGATCAGGGCCGCCGGGAGACGTCGCATCAGTAGTAAGTGCAGTCACCGATGGCGCCGGTGCAGCCGACCGCTTCCTTCGCGTTGACCGTGCAGGCGCAGTTCGACCGCGTGGTGGTGTACTTGCAGGTCTGATACGGCTGAGGCACGCCCTGCACGATTGCGTTGGTGCACTCCTGGCAACGCTGATTCAGGTAGCCCCATGCGATGCATTGCGTAACGGTCGGCGGGTTGTAATCAACCGGAGACGGATATTGAACCGGCTGACGTGCAAACGCCGAGCTCGCCGCGGAAAGGAGAATCGCAACTGCCACGACATATGTTTTCACCTTACCTCCGGACTAGCGGTGCAGATGGCTGTCAGTCTTTAATGGTCCGCGACTTTCGTCAAGAACCTTAAAGGTTCCCTCCCTTCCGGCCCCCTTCTTGCAGTTATTGTCACCAGCAAACAGGAGGCTTCTGCATGAGAATTCAGGACACTGACCGCATCCTCAAAGAATCGCGTATCGCTCGCAATACCAACGCGGCGCATGGTGAATCGGACGGGATGATGGGGCGTGCGTGGAAGTCGATCGCGACTCTGCCGCAGCGGCTCGCGGGGATGTTCCGCCACCAGTAACCGAATCTCTTTCAGGACGACGAGCGGCTGCGCTTGTCGTCCTCTTCCTCGGCTACTTCCTCGACTTCCGGCATCTTCGACTGCGCGAGCACCCAGCGCACGCGGAACCGTTCCGCTTCCAGCACCGTGATCTCGAGGTCGCCGAGCTGTGCTTTATCGCCCGGCTTCACCGCGCGTCCGACTTTCGCCGCGACGTAGCCGCCGATCGTCTCTTCATCCGGATCGCCGACGTCGATCTTCAATCGATCGGCGAGATCCTCGATCAGATAGTCGCCGCGCACGCGGTACTTGCCGCTGCCGAGCGGCTCGAT
Source organism: Acidobacteriota bacterium (assembly GCA_025463165.1). Taxonomy (GTDB): domain Bacteria; phylum Acidobacteriota; class Thermoanaerobaculia; order Gp7-AA8; family Gp7-AA8; genus JAOBAU01. The sequence continues at coordinate 5,211 of JAOBAU010000259.1, forward strand.
CTCCGGCCGCTCGCGATCGAATTCGTCCTGAATCTGACCGAACAGTTCCTCGGTAATGTTCTCGAGGGAGACGATTCCCGACGCGCCGCCGTACTCGTCGAGCACGACCGCCATGTGCGTCTTGTGCTCGATGAACTGCGACAGCACGGCCTCAACGGTCGAGTTCTCCGGCACGAACAGCACGTCGCGACGCAGGTCCGTCAGCGGACGACCCGGTCCGCGCAACTGCGCGAGGAAGAGATCCTTCACGTGAATCAGGCCGATGGTGTGATCGAGCGTGCCGTCGCACAACGGATAGCGCGTGTGGCGTGTGTTGCGGATCGTTTCGAGATTCTGCTCGATCGATTTCGTCGTCGAGATCACGGAGACGTCGGTACGCGGCACCATGATTTGCCGCGCGGTCCGCTTCGAAAATTCAAAGACGCCTTCGATGATCTCGCGGTTTTCTTCGGAGAGAATGCCGGCCTTTTCGGAGTGCGCGATGATCGCGCGCAACTCCTCCTGCGAATGGACGACGTCGCCTTCCGGATTCGGATGGATCCCGAAGACGCGCAGCGTCGCATTCGTCACACCGCTGAGCACCCAGATCACCGGATACGTCGCGATATAGAACGCGTGCAGCAGATGCGCGCTCCAGAGCGACGTCTCGACCGGCTTGTCGATGGCGAGGAACTTCGGGACCTGCTCGCCGATGATGATGTGCAGCGACGAGATGGTGATGAATGCGATCGTTGCCGCGATGGAGTGCGCCAGCGGCGCGGCGAAGACTCCGGTGTCGGTGAAGAGCGGGATGAGCCGCGCGGCGATGGCCGGCTCGCCGACCCAGCCGAGTGCGAGCGACGCGAACGTGATTCCGACCTGCGCCGCGGAGAGATACGAATCGAGATGTTTGAGGATGCGGCGCGTCATCCGCGCGCGGCTGCTCCCTTTCGCGGCGAGCTCGGCGAGCTGCGTCGGGCGCACCTTCACCATCGCGAATTCGGCGGCCACGAAGAAGCCGTTCGCGAGGATGAAAAATGCAGCGAGAAGGAGATACCAGGTGTGCATGGTTACGGAGCGCGAAACGCGCTCGACGTTAGGTCGACATCCATGGTGGCGAGGTATTGTAACAGCCGATGCGTGCCTTCCTTCCGCTCCTGCTCCTGCTGGCGATTCCGGCACGCGCGGATGAAGTCGTCGTTTCGGCCGCGGCGTCGACGCGCGAAGCGGTGACCGAAGTCGCGAAGTTGTATGAAGCGCGCACGCACGATCGCGTGCTGCTGAACTTCGGCGGCTCGAACGAGATGGCGCGGCAGATCATCGCCGGCGCGAAAGTCGATGTCTTCGTTGCCGCTGATGAAGCGACGATGACGCGCGTGCACGCGACCGGAAAGCCGCTGCTCTCCAATCATCTGGCGATCGTCACGGCGAATCCGATTCCAAATCTGTTTGCGCTGAAACGCTTTCGCCGGATCGCGATCGCGAACTGGCGCGCGGGCGTGCCGGCAGGCGTTTACGCGGCGTCGTACTTTTCGGCGATGAAAGAGTGGCCGGCGCTCGAACCGCGTCTCATCCCGATGGTCGACGTTCGCGCGGCGCTGGCCGCGTTCGATGCGGGAAGCGTCGATGCGGCGATCGTCTATCGAACCGATGCGCGGCTGGCGAAACGGAAGCATGCGACGCTCGAGATCGATGACGACAGTCTGATCGGAGCGATCGTTTATCCCGCCGCGATGATCCGTCAGACATCAGCGTCGAAGCGCTTCTTCGCGTTTCTCTTCTCCGCCGATGCGCGGCGGATCTTCGATCGCTACGGTTTCCTTACGCCGAAACCGACGAGGCGATGACTTCGTCCAGCGTTCGCCAAAACCGCGGATACGACTTCGACACCACCTGCTCGTTCGCGATCGTCACGTTGCCGCGCGCGAGGCCGGCGATCGCGAACGACATCGCGATGCGGTGATCGTCATGCGTCTCGATCGTGGCCGGCTCGCTCGACCATCCCGGCTGAATCACGAGTGAGTCGGCGCGCTCTTCCACCGTGGCGCCGAGACGACGTAGTTCGCTCGTTACGGTGGCCAGGCGATCCGATTCCTTCACGCGCAGATTGCCGACGTTCACGATCTCAACTGGCGACGTCGCCAGCGGCGCGATTGCGGCGAGCGTCGGGACGACGTCCGGCGTCGAGTTGCAATCGAAGCGGCCGCCGCGCAGCGATTCAGGACCGACGACCGTGAGCTGATCGTCTTCGACGTACGTCTCGCATCCCATCTCCGCGAGCGCATCGAGAAAACGCGCATCGCCCTGCGCGGACGGATGCGCGAGTCCTTTCACGTGCACGGTGCCGCGCGTCGCGGCGGCAGCCGCGAACCAGTACGACGCGGACGAGTAATCGCCTTCGACGCGATACGCATCTCTCGCCAGCTCCTGCGCGCGAACGCGTACGACGTTGCCGTGGCGCTGCACGTCGGCGCCGAACGAGCCGAGGATGCTGGCGGTGATGTCGATGTAAGGCGCGGAGGCGAGTGACTGCAGGGTGAGCGTCATGCCGGCGGGGAGCGTCGCGCCGGCCAGCATCAGCGATGACGCGAACTGGCTCGACGTGTCGGCGGCGATGGCGACGTCGTAACCGCCGCGCATTTTCTTGCCGCGAATGCGCAGTGGCGGGAAGCCTTCTTTGTCAACGTACTCGACTTCGCAGCCGATCGATTGCAGCACTTCGACGAGATCGCCGATCGGACGCTCGTGCATCCGTTTCTCACCTTGTAGCAGAAAGCGTCCCGGCGTGAACGACAGCCAGCCGGTGAGGAAGCGCATCGCCGTGCCGGCGGCGCCGACGAAGACCGGCACTTCATTCGCCGACATCGAAATGCGCTCGCCGATTCGCACGCCTTCTTTGAACGTGCCGCCGACTTCGAAGCCTATCGTGCGCAGTGCTTCGAGCGCGTGACGCGTGTCGTCGGAGTCGAGACAGTTGGTGACGAGTGTCGTGCCGCGCGACATCGCCGCGAGCAGCAGCGCGCGAACGGAGAATGATTTCGACGGCGGCGCGACGACGGTCGCGGTGACGCGCTCGACGCGCGGGATGATCTTCATGCGAATTCCAGCCGCAGCCCGTCGTACGCGAGCGCGACGCCGTCGGGCAGCGTGGCATTGAACGGCTCGTGATCGATGTCGTGCGTGAGATGAATCAGGTACGTCTGCTTTGCGCCGACCCTGCGTGATGCCGCGATCGCTTCATCAATCGTGAAGTGCGTCGGATGCGGCGGCGCGGGACGCAATCCGTCGAGCGCCAGCACTTCGACGCCTTCGAGCAGCGCCAGCGACTCGTCGGGGATACCGTTCGTGTCAGTGATGTACGCGAACGGGCCGATGCGATAGCCGAAGATCGTCCATTCGCCGTGTCGCACCGGGATCGGGACGATGTCGATGCCTTCGTGCGTGAACGGCGCTGAGACTTCGTGCAGTTCCAGCTGCGGCTTTCCGCCGCCCGGCTGCGTGTCGGCCCAGATGTAGCTGAACGCGCGGCGGACGGCGTGCGCGGTGTGATCGCTCGCGAAGGCATGAATCGTTTCGCGCTGCCGGAAATTGAACGGGCGGATGTCGTCGAGTCCCATGATGTGATCGGAGTGCGAGTGCGTGAAGAGGATGAAGTCGAGGCGCGGGATCGGATCGCGCAGCAGCTGGGTGCGCAGATCGGGCGTGGTATCGATCAGAAAATGTTTGCCGTTCGCCTCGATCTTTACCGACTGGCGCAGCCGTTTGTTGCGCGGCTCGGATGAGGTGCAGATCGCACAGCGGCAACCGACGACCGGAACTCCGGTCGAGGTACCGGTACCGAGGAATGTGACGATCATGCGGCGCCGATTGTATGGGCTGGACGTTGCGCGCGCAGCACTCGTATGAATGATGATGAAACGTTCGCTGCTGATCGTCCTTCTCTTCGCGATCGTTCCCGCCGTACACGCGCATTGGGCGGTGTTGCCCGCCAACATCAACGTTGCGGTCGGCGAGACGATGAAGGCGTATCCGGTTTGGGATCACGGCCTCGTGATGTACGAGGATCGCGATGATTTTCGGAGCGACAACCCGGCCGTCGCGTACGCGTACGGCTTCGTCGTGAAGCTCGGTCAGACCGGAGGGAGCAACGGAATCACCGTCACCGGAATCACTGCCGGCGTGGCGCACATCATCAACGCGACCAACCATGAAACGCTCGCGACGATCACCGTCTATGAGCCGCCCGTGCTCGAAGCGATCGCCGCGCCGGCCGCGAAGCTCGTGTTGCAACTCGGACAGACGATCGATCTTCGCGCGCAGCCGGTCGGATGGGAGGCGTCGACCTGCACCTGGTATCGCGGAAGAATCGGCGACACGTCGCTGCCGATGCCGCCCTCCGGCACGAACACGCTCGGCTTCCGTTTCTACGCGCGCGAGCCGGGGAAGACGGAGCTCTGGGCGCACCTTGCGTCGCCATCGGGTTCAGCAACGGTGCAGTTCGAGATTGAAGTGCTGCCGCCGCGAAGGCGCGCCGCGGGGCACTAGCGCTACACGACCACGAAGTCGAAGTCGCCGGTCGTCGGGTCGATGATCATCGCTTCGCCCGTTTCGTACCACGGCGGAAGAATTGTGATCGTCGTCGTGGCGGTCGGCAGGACGAGCTTTTCGTGGAAATGCCCGAACACGACGTGCGTGTATCCGTCGTCGCTGCGTCGCCGGCCGTACTCTTCCATCAGCTCCAGCGGCAATCGCGACTTGTGCTTGAAGTTCGATTTCGAGAGCCGCTTCTCGACGTCGTCGACGAACTTGCGCGCGGTCCGCTTCGGCACGAACTTCAGCGCGAACTTCGAGAGCGCGTTCTTCGACGCGAAGCGCCAGAAGCGATACGGGTAGTCGCGATCGTTGAGCATGTCGCCGTGCACGATCAGGAACGAGCGCTCGCCCGCTTTGATCGCGTACTCGAGGCCGACGCTCGTCACCGCGCGCTCGGCGAATGAGCCGCGCAGAAAAAAATCGCGATTGCCTTCGACGTAGTGAATCTCGACGCCGTCATCGCGCAACTGCTGCAACCGCGCGAACACTTTCTCGACCGACGGCGTGTAGAACTTCGCGTCGGCGATGAAGTAATGAAAGAGATCGCCATTCAGATACAGCGCACGCGGCTGCATTGCCGCGAGGCGATCGATCCACGCGATGATCGGCTGCTCGTTTCCATCGGCGAGACCGATGTGCGAGTCGCCGATGATGAAGATTTGTCCGGTCGAGATCATTCGCCGAGCTCCGCGAGCACGCGCTCGAATTCGTTGTAGGGCTCCGAACCGAAGAGGCAGTAGACGACACGCTGCAGCGAGCGCGCCTGCGGACGAAAATCGATCGTCGCTGCAAGCATCACCCGCGCGGAACGCTCGATCGAGAATCCGAACACTCCCGTCGACATCGCCGGAAACGCCACCGACGCCACCGCCAGCTCCTCGGCGCGCTGCAACGCGGCCCACGTCGCGCTGCGCAGCTTTTGATCTTCATCGCCTTCGCCCATGCGAGGACCGGCCGCGTGAATGATGAATTTGCAGAGAAGGTTGCCTCCGGTGGAAACGAGTGCGGTGCCGACCGGGATGTATCCGAGGCCGGCGACATGCTTCTGCGAGTCGGATGGATTGACCATCGCGTCAACCTTCAGCGAGGTGACGTCGGCTCGTATCAGTTCGATCTGCATTCGTCCATCAAAGTGCCGTTTTCAGGTTCGCCCGCGGATTGTCGCGATACAAACTCTCGAGTTGCTCGACGGCCGGAAACGCTTCCTCAGGAACGTCGCGCGGAACCGCGATCTGCACGCGGTAGTAATGATCGCCGCTTCCGCCGGATTTTTTCTTTACACCCTTCCCGGTCAGGCGGAAGGTCTGTCCACCCTGCGTTCCTGCCGGAATTCTCGCGCGAACCGTGCCGTGAATGGTGGGAACGTCGATCTGTCCGCCGCGAATCGCTTCGCCGATGGTGATCGGGAGGTCGATGTAAATGTCGTCGCCGCGACGTTCGAAGAACGGATGCGAGCGAACGTGAATGGTGAGATTGAGATCGCCGGCCGGACCGTTCATCGTTCCCGGCGAACCTTTCCCGCGCAGGCGCAGCTTCTGTCCCTCGGCGACCCCTTCCGGAATCTTGACCTTCACGCTGGCGCGGCTGCCGTCGGGACGCGTCATCGATAACTCGAGCGTCGTGCCGAGGATCGCGTCGCGAAAGTCGATCGTCGTTTCCGCTTCGATGTCGGAGCCGCGCTGCGGCTCGTCGGGCATCGCGCCGCCGAAGAGGTCGGAGAAGATGTCGGTGAAGCCGCCGGTCGAGCCGCGCCGCGCGCCGCCGCCGGTGCTGCGCGTGCCGCCGCGTCCGCGCGCATTCGTGAACTGTCCGAAGTCGAAGCCGGCGAACGGATTCTGTCCGCCGTTGAAGGGACTTTGTCCGCCGAATGCTTCTTTGCCGAGGCGATCGTACTGATCCCTCTTCTCTTTATCGCTGAGCACCGCGTACGCCTCGGAGAGCTCTTTGAACTTGTTCTCCGCGTCTTTGTTTCCTTTGTTGACGTCCGGGTGATGTTTCTTGGCGAGCTTGCGGTACGCCTTCTTGATGTCGGCGTCGGCCGCGTCTTTCGGGACGCCGAGGATTTCGTAGTAGGTCTTTTCGGCCATAGCAGGAAGGCCCGAAACTTAGCACAAAGGCGTGATGGCACGTTTTGTTCAGCCTGCTCGCCGCATGAACTGGATCGAACGACTGGCGCGGCTCGGCTACATCTCGGTCGGCGCCGTCTACGCAATCATCGGCGGGATGACCGCCGCGGCCGCGCTCCATCACGGCGGCAAGACTGCCGATCGCCGCGACGCGCTCGCGTTCATCATCGAGAAACCGTTCGGCCACGCGATGCTGCTCGTCGTCGCCGCTGGCCTCGCCGGCTACGCGCTCTGGCGATTGAGCAGCGGCATCTTCGATTCGGATCGGCGCGGCAGCAAGCCGAAAGGAATCGCAATCCGGATCGGCAGCTTCGTGCGCGGCGTCGCGTACGGTGCGGCGGCGGTGCAGGTCGCGAAGCTCGCGCTGCGTCAGGGCGGCGCGGGAAAGAGCAGCGATGCGAGTGCGAAACAGTGGACGGCGCGCCTGATGTCGCATCCGTTCGGTCGATGGGCAACGGCGATCGCGGGACTGATCGTCATCGGCGCCGGCGTCTGGCAGCTCAGCCGCGCATTCCGCGCGAAGCTGAGCAAACGGCTCGATCTCCGATCGATGAAAGCGGCGACGCGCGACAAGGTTGTCGCCATCTGCCGCTTCGGAATCGCGGCGCGCGGCATCGTCTTCACGATCATCGGCGGATCGATCGTGCGCGCTGCAATTCGCTACGACGCGAGCCGGGCGAAAGGAACGTCGGGTGCGTTTCGGACGCTGGCGTCACAACCGTTCGGCCGCGTGCTGATGGGCGTGGTCGCGGCCGGTTTCGTGGCGTACGGCGTCTACGCGTTCGTGAACGCGCGATATCGGCGGATCGAGGCGTAGCAATTGCTTTCGCCCTCCCACTCGGAAAGAATCACATCGATGCCCAACGTACTGGCGCGACGCAGTGTCCTCACGATGATCCTCGCGGGCGGGATGGGAGAACGTCTCTATCCGCTGACGCGCGACCGCGCCAAGCCGGCCGTGCCGTTCGGCGGCCGCTACCGGATCATCGATTTCGTCATCAACAACTTCATCAACTCCGGCTTCTTCAAGATCAAGATCCTGACGCAGTTCAAATCGAACTCGCTGATCGAGCACGTCACGCGCACGTGGCGGCTCGTACCGGAAGTTGGTCAATACGTTGACGTCGTGCCGGCGCAGATGCGCAAAGGTCCGTTCTGGTTTCGCGGCACTGCCGACGCGGTGTTCCAAAACCTCGAGCTGATCTTCGACGAGCAGCCGGAAGTCATCTGCGTCTTCGGCGGCGATCACATCTACAAGATGGATGTGAATCAGATGCTGCAGGAACATCTGACGAAGGATGCCGATCTGACCATCGCCACGATTCCGGTGCCGCTCGAAGAGGCGCACCAGTTCGGAATCGTCGAGGTCGACGCCGACTGGCGCGTGACCGGTTTCGTCGAGAAGCCGAAGGAAGGGGCAAAGACGATTCCGGGACGGCCGGACATGGTCCTCGCCTCGATGGGCAACTACATCTTCAAAGCGGCCGTGATGATCGACGTGCTGCAGCGCAACGCGCTGCGCGACTCGGCGCACGATTTCGGCAAAGAGATCATTCCGCAGATGTACGGCAAGCAGAAGGTCTTCGCGTACGACTTCGCGCAGAACGAGATCCCGGGCGAGTCGGAAGTGAACCGCGGCTACTGGCGCGACGTTGGCACGATCGATTCGTATTTCGCGGCCTGTCTCGATCTCGTCTCGGTCACGCCGATGTTCAACCTCTACAACCCGCGGTGGCCGCTGATCTCGGCGCCGATGCATCTCCCGCCGGCGAAGTTCGTCTTCGCCGATTCGAAAACGCAGCGCATCGGACTGGCGACGGACTCCATGGTGTCGGACGGCGTGATCATCTCCGGCGGCACGATCAATCGCTCCGTGCTCCACCCGCGCGTGCGGATCCATTCCTATTGCGAAGTCGACGAATCGGTGCTGATGGACGGCGTCGACATCGGACGCCACTCGAAGATCCGCCGAACGATCATCGATAAAGGTGTCAAGGTGCCGCCAAATACGATGATCGGCTACGACCTCGAGCTCGACCGGCAGCGATTTACCGTCACCGACAGCGGAATCGTCGTCGTGCCGAAGGGCGCCGTAATCGAAGAGAAAGTGACTACATGACGAAACCACGCGGCGACGGCCGGGCTCCGAACGAGCTGCGGCCGGTTGCCATCCATCAGAATTTCACCAAACACGCGGAAGGGTCAGTCCTCATCGAGGTCGGCGACACGCGCGTCATCTGCACGGCGTCGATTCAGGATCGCGTGCCGCCGTTTCTCTATCGCAGCGGTAAGGGCTGGGTGACGGCGGAGTACGGCATGCTGCCGCGCGCGACGACCGATCGCGTCGAGCGCGAGGCTGCGAAAGGAAAGCAGGGCGGCCGGACGATGGAGATTCAGCGTCTGATCGGCCGTTCGCTGCGCGCCGCCGTCAATCCGGAGATGCTCGGCGAGCGAACGGTGTGGCTCGATTGCGATGTGATCCAGGCGGACGGCGGCACGCGCACGGCATCGATCACCGGCGCGTATGTGGCGCTGGTCACGGCGCTGTCGCGGCTGTACATCGATGGGAATCTGATGACGTGGCCGATCAACGGCTTCATCGCCGCGGTGTCGGTCGGGATGATCGGCGGCGAAGCGGTGCTCGATCTGAATTACGCCGAGGACTCGAAGGCCGGCGTCGATATGAATGTGGTGGCGACGGAGAAGGGGCGCTTCATCGAGTTGCAGGGAACGGGCGAGAGCGCGACGTTCAGCGATGAAGACATGGTGGCGATGATGGCGCTGGCGAAGAGCGGCATCGGACAGCTGATCGAGAAGCAGCGCGAGGTGCTCGCGCCGATTCTGACGAGAGTTGATGGGTTAGCGCGGGAGCGGTTGAACAGGAAGTTTCGTTAGCGCCGGCACGGCCGGCTGCGTTGCCTGGCACAGCCTCGGCGGACGGCTTCGCGGCGGATCATTGCAGCCGTTGCGGCACACCGCGCTGTTCCAGCACCCATACCGCGCCGCGGTGCGTTCCCAGCCATCCCTCAAATTCATATCGCGCGATCGGCGCGTAGCCCGGCACGTCCGCGTTGAACGCCAGCATGTACGGCCGGCTTTTGCCGAGTGAACGGCGGCGCTCGCGCTGCGTCATCTTCGACACTTCGTACAACGTGAACGGCTCGCTGCCGCCATCGATCTGTTCGATCGGGATGCCGCGCGCGCGCAGGTCGCCGATCGCCGCCCATCGCGCGCGGTTCCATGCGAAGTATTCGTTGACGGAAAGCACGTCGAACGACGCGACGCAGATCAGCGCGATGATCGCAACGATGCGCGCGCCGCGCCGTTCCCACGGCACGATCGCGACGAGCGCGAAGCCGATGCTCCACGCGGCGTCGAACGAATAGCGATCGACGTACAGCCCTGAGCCGAACAGCGCGGCGGTGCCGGCGAGCGCGAGCGCCGTCGCCAACATAGGGAAGAGCTCGCGCCGTCGAATCACTTCGATGATCACGCAGCCGGCGAGCAGGATCGCCGCGACGACGCTGCCGTACGTCAGCGCGAACCGGCCGGCGCTGCTCAGCTGAAACGGATACGGCTTCCCTTTCGCCCAGACGTCGGTGAGCGTCTGCATGCCGAGTCCCCAGTCGACGAGCGTGTTGCCGGCGAGGATGTCGCAGCAATACGGATTCGAAAAGTACGGCATCGGATGGCCGATGTTGATCAGCGATTGCGCGCGCGCGAACAGCAGCAGCGCGACGACGGCGAAGAGCGCGACCTTCACGCGATCGCGATAGCGCGGCAGCAGAAATAGCAGCGGCGCGACAAGCGGCAGAAAGAAGAGCGCGGCGTTCTGCACGTTGAAAACGGAGTAGTGATAGACGACGGCGATCTGTTCCGGCAGCCGGAACGTCTGCTCTGTCCACATCCTGAAATGGTTCGCGAACTCCTCCGGGGCGCCGGCGAGCCATTCGCGTTTGAAGATGAGCAGCGCGACGAAGAAGAGCATCGTCGCGCAGACGATCGCCGCGAAGCGTTTCCATCGCGGCGTCAATCGCTCGCGCATCAGCAGCAGAATCGCGAGCGGTGCGAGCAGCGTCGCGACGCCGGTCTGCCGGATGAACCACGACACGACCACCGCCGCGCAGCCGGCGACGAGCAGCGCCTGGCGATCTTCTTCGAGTCCGCGCCAGAAGAACCAGAACGCGAGCATCGACACGAACACGAACGGCACCTCGGTCATGTACGTGCACGACGCCCAGATGAAGATCGGATGAAACGCGAACGTCAGCGTTGCGACGATGCGCAGCGACGCCGGCACGCGCAGCCGCGTCAGGATGCGATGCACGAGCACGATCGTGCAGACCGCGAGCGTCAGCGTCGCGGCGCGCAACACTTCGAACGACTCACCGAAAAGCCGCGTCCACGCCGCGCCCCATAGCACCAGCGCACGCAGGCTCATCGCGGTGAAATGCGTGAAGCGGAACTCACCGAAGCGGGCGAAGTTCCAGGTGGCGATCGCGAAATCCCAATCGTCGTTGAGCGGGAAATCGCCGCGCGGGCGGATGACGACGATCGCCGCTGCCCAGAGAATGAGAATCGCGCCGAGCTCGAGGAATCGCCGCGCGCGTTGCGAAGTCGTCATCGTTTTCGTTAGCGTACACGACCGATGCGCGACGACGAGCCTCTGTCACTCGCCGATCGCCGTGTGGCGGTCTGGCTCGCGCTCATCACGTTCACGGCTTGTGCGTGGTTCCACGCCGGCGGCGGCTGGAACCAAAACGCCGCATTCGATCTGACGCGCGCGATCGTCGAACGGCATACGTTCGCGATCGACGCGTACGCGGGAAATACCGGCGATGTGTCGCGCTACGGCGGGCATCTCTACGCGAACAAAGCGCCGGGATTGTCGTTGGTTGCGGCGATTCCGTACGCGGCGTTGCGAGCGGTCGAAAGCGGCGACCCGTCGCTGCCGCTGCTGTTGACGATGAACGTCTACATCTGTTCACTCATCGTCGTCGCGATACCCGCCGCGCTCATCCCGGCGATCCTTTTCATCTTCGCGCGACGGCGCGGAATCGATGCGCGATGGGCGGCGTTCGTCGCGCTGACGATTGCGCTCGCAACACAACTGCTCCCGTACGGAACGGTGCTGATGATCGCTGTCCCGTCGGCGATGTTGCTGCTGTTCGCATTCACATCACGACACGACGCGGCGGCAGGATTCGCGCTCGGTCTCGCGACGTCGATGAACTATCTCTGCGCGCCGGTGATCGTCGCCTTCGCGCTGTTGCGTCGGCGGCGCGTGCCGTTCGTCGCCGCGGCGCTGCTGCCGCTCGCGGTCGTCGCCACCTATCAGCGAATCGCGTTCGGCAGCTTCCTGCGAACGTCGATCGCGACGATGGATGAGCGCTTCGTCAATCGTCGCGCGCTCTTCGGCATCATCGAAATGCCGTCGCTCGAAGCGGCGTGGGGCATCACCTTCTCGCCATACCGCGGACTCTTTTTCTTCGCGCCGATTCTGCTGCTGTCGTTCGCCGGCGCGTGGATTTGGTTTCGCCGCAACGAGCGCCGCGGTGAGCTGGCAGCGATCGCGTTCGTTGCGCTCGTCTTCTTCACCTTCAACGTGACGTTCAACGGCTGGGAAGGCGGCTTCGGCATCGGCGCTCGTTACCTCGTCCCACTCATCCCGTTCCTCGGCATCGCGATGCTCGAACTTCGCGGCCGCTTCACGCACACGTTCATCGCGCTGGCGATTCTTTCGTTCGCGATCAACTTCACCGCCGCCGCTGTCGATCCGCAACCATCTGCGACAATCCCTCGCCCGCTCACGCAATACCTCGTGCCGCTGTTCCTGCGCGGACATTTCAGCGAAGCGGTTCCGATCACGCCGCCGTGGAGCGCCGCTACATTCACCGGCCACACATCGGTGAATCGCCTTGGCGCCGACGAGGCGATCGCATTCCAGCGTCACCCGCCGGGCTCTCAGGAATCCGAATGGGCGAGCTTCAACCTCGGCGAGCCGTTCTTCGGCGCAGGCGATGCGCGATCGGTGATCCCGCTGCTGATCGTGCTTACGTTAGGCGTCGCTTACGTCGCGCTGTTGCTCCGCCGATCCCAAGCGCCACGAGCGTGAGCAGCGACACGACCAGTCCGGCGTAGAAACTGAGCGGCGCGTAGTGGACGCGCACTTCCGCGTCGCCGGGCGGCACGACGAAGCCGAGGAATGCGCCGTTGACCTGCAGCGGCTGGAGCTTGCGGCCGGCGTAAGTGACTTTCCAGCCCGGCCACCACGGCTGCGCGCTGGCGATCATCGTCCAGCGCGGGGCGTGTACGCGCATCCGAAAATCGGTCGGCGTCCAACTCGTCAGCGTCACCGTTGCGCGCGGTGAATTTGCGGGACGCGGCGCGAGTAAATCATTTCGTTCGCGATCGCTTTGCACAGGCAGCTGTTTCACGACGACGCTGTGCGCCCAGTCATCGAGTCCGACGAGGCGCTTCATGAAGTAGTCGCCTTTGAACTCGAGGATCACGACGTCGGCCGGATGAAAACGCGGCTGCACGTCGCGGTTCTCGAAGATCTGCCCGTCAACGCCGGCGTAGATGCGCGCGAACCGCTGCATATCTTTCATGTCGCCGGTCGGCGTAGTGATCACGTACTTCACGTTGAGGTAATCGAGCACGCGCGCGTCGAAGTCGTTCCACTTCGCGAAGTAATCGTCGGTCTCGTAGTTGCCGGTGACGCGCAGCGTGCCGAGGTAGCGGCCGTTGGCCATCGGATCGTGTGCGCGAATGTCTTCGAGGCCGTAGACGGCGGCGACGTTCGGAAAGAAAACCGGTCCGGCGCCGACGATGCGGAACGGTTCGCGTCCGCGCAGCGATGTCAGCTTTTCGAGCAGCGGCGTCTTCGGATACATCATCGACGCGGTGACGACACGGTTCCAACCGGCATCGGCGATCCAGAGCTCGGCGATGATCGCGACGGCGAGAATGGCCATCCCATGTGCGCGCGATTTCTCCAGCGCGACGAGGATCGCGGCGATCGCGAGCACGAGCGCGCTCGGCGCGAGCGACAGCATGGCGGCGTCGCGCAGCGCATCGGTCGGGAACGGTTGCGTGGCGATGAGATACACCATCACCGCGGCGACAACCGCGAGTCCGGCGTAGAGCGAGCGGAGTCTCTCGCGCAGCAGGAGATCGATCACGGCGGCGCTTTGCATCGCCAGCGCGAGACAGAGCAGCAGCCGCAGTCGCGCGTTCGCGGCCATCTTGAAGATGAAGTGAAAGACGGTGCTGACGACCGGCCAGGCCAGGATGATGCCGAGGATGATTGGCGTGACGACGACCCAGAAAAATTCGCGGTCGCGGAAACGGCGGGTGGCGATGGCGCGAATTAGCAATGCAATCCACGCGGCGATGCCGAGCACGCCGGCGAAGCCTGTGATCGATTCGGCGGTGGCCGGACCCCACGGCTTTTGATCGGGAACGTGTCCGAAGAAATGCGGCTGGAGGAGAAGGATCGTCGACGGCAGATCGGAGTAGTACCCGATCGCGTTCGGATGAACCTGCAGCTCCTGCATCCGCTTCGACTTCGTCACCGACTCCGCGAACGTCGCGAGAAACGGTGACGCAATGAGCGCCGCGATGAACAGCACGGCGCCGAGCATCAGCACGAGACGCAATGCTTCGCGTCGATCGACGGGACGTTCGACCGCGAGGATCCAAATCAGATAGAGCGATGCGATGAAGAACGCGTGCGAGCACGTTTCCGGATGGCCGCCGAACAACATCGTCGCCCAGAGCGCGACGGCGAAGAGAAAGCGTCCGTACGTGCGGCGCTCGACGAGCAGCTCGACGGCGTACAGCACCGCCGGCACGAAGCACGAAACGGTGATGAGCGGGAAGTGCAGCCACGTGTTGAGAAACGTGCAGAACGCGAACGCGACGGCGCCGACGATGCTCGGCAATTCCGAGTAGCGGCGCCGGCAGAGCAGATACATGAACGTCAGCGCGATCAGGATTTTCATCGCCGCCTCGGCCGTGATGCTGTAGCCGAGCGGCAGCGGGAGCGCGAGCAGACGAAGCGGCGAGAACGCCGAGCTCTGGCCGTTGCCGAGCAGCGGATAACCGGAGCCGGAGAAGTTGTTCCAGAGCGGGAACTGCAGCGCGCGCCACGATTCGCGAACCTGATGCGCCCACGGCACGATCTGCAGCACGAGATCGTTGAGCTCCGGATTGCCGACGCGATGATCGCGCGTCAGATGCGACCATGGCGACAGCATGTTGAGGAAGTCGACCGGGATGTCGACGTACGCCTGCGTCATCGGCTTGAAGAAGAAGACGAGCACGAGGAAGTAGAAGAACGACGCAACGCGCCACCGCAGATCGATGCCTGCGCGCCTCGCCAGCCAGACCGCCAGCGCGTAGATCAGGGCGACATACGCCCAGGTCAGGTTCATTGCGGCGCGGATGATAACCGCGACCACACCTGCCGCGCCCGCTCGAACGCTTCGGCATCGCCGTCGATGAGACTCTGCGCGACGCGCAGGACGTCGGCCGCGGAGGCGCCGAGGTTTGCGCGATTCGCGTCGAAGACAGGAGTCCAGACGGATGCTTCGCTGCCGGCGAGACGAAGAAACGTGCGCAGTCCGCTGCCGCCGAAACGGATCACGTCGATGCCGGTAGCTTCGAGATACGCGGCGAGCGCGGTTGAGAGAAGCTGCGGCAGATGACTGGTCAGCGCCAGCGCCGCGTCGTGCGCGCCGGCGTCGTCGACGCGATCGATGATCGCGCCGCAGTCGGCGATCATCGACTTCACGAGCACGTCATCGCGATCGATGAACCAGCGTTTGCCGCGAAAGAGATCGCCGCGCGCGGCGAGGAGCGAGCGCTGCTCGGAACCGGCCAGCGGATGGCCGGCGGTGAAGTTGAGCCGGCGCCGATCGGCAATCGATCGCAACGGTTCCATAACGCTGGAGACGCTGGTGATGCGCGTCGCGTCGTCAACCGATTCGAGAATGACGCGGGCGACGTCGAGCGGTGTGGCGATGACGGCGAGGTCGGAGTCGTCGAGATTGTCGGCGCGCTCGTCGGCAGCGCCGGCGGCGAGCGCTTCATCGAGCTCGACATGCGGATCGACGTACGCGACGCGCCAACCGCTCGCGCGCAACGCGATGCCGATCGAGCCGCCGATCAGTCCAAGTCCGGCAATCGTCGCGCGCGGCATCAGAGCTCCAGATACTGCTGCACCGATTTGCCGACGACCTGCTCGAAGCGCTGCGCGTACGACTGAATCGAGCCGGCCGGCTCGTCGAGGAAAATGCGCTCGACGCGGAACAGCGGCACGAACATCGTCATCAGCGCGAGGTTCGGTTCCTCGTCATGTGCGACTTGCCGCACCCAGTCTTCGAAGGAGTCGAGATTGATCCCGCGCAGCGTCACGCCGGCGGTCGAAAGGGATGCGAGCACGCCGAAGAATTTCTCTTTCGGATTGATGAGATTGAGAACGACGAGCGAGGAGGGGCCGAATCCTTCAGTCATGTTTCTCGCTCAGTTCAATCAGTACGCCGTTTCCCGCCGCCGGATGGAGAAACGCGACGCGACAACCGTGCGCGCCCGGCACCGGAGCCTCATTGATCAGCCGATAGCCTTCTGACTTCAGCCGCGCCAGATGCGCTTCGATGTCATCGACACGCAGACAGATGTGGTGAATCCCTTCGCCGCGTTTCTCGATGAACTTCGCGATCGGTGAGTCGGGCGACGTCGGCTCGAGCAGCTCCAGATTCGAATCGCCAACGGAGAGAAACGCCGTCCGCACCTTCTGCGTTTCGACAGTCTCGCTGTGCTCGATCTCGAGTCCGAGCGCGCGGTAGATCGCGGTGCCGGCGTCGAGCGATTTCACTGCGATGCCGATGTGATCGAGTTTCGGTTTGTTCAATTCAGACTCCGTGTACGTCGGCGCCCCAGATGTGTTTGTGCAACTGCGTCTGCAGTCTGGCAGGAACGCGATCGGCGAGCATCCATTCCGCGAGCGGCTTGAGATCGAGCTCGCCCCAGACCGGCGAGAAGAGGACGGTCCAGCGGCTGAGATCGCGCTCGGCGATGAGGTCGCGCGCCCATTCGTAGTCGGCGCGATCGGCGATCACGAACTTCAGCTCGTCGTGATCGCGCAGATCGTCGAGATTCGCCCAGCGATTCTTCGCCACTTCGCCGGAGCCGGGGCATTTGATGTCGAGGATCAGCTTCGCGCGGCGATCGACCGGCGTGATGTCGATCGAGCCGGACGTTTCGATCAGCACTTCGTAACCGTCGTCGAGCAGTCGATGAATGAGATCGAACGCTTCGGGTTGCGCGAGCGGCTCGCCGCCGGTGATCTCGACGAGCTTCGTGCCGTACGCGTTCACGCGCGCCAGGACGTCATCGAGCGACAGCTTCTCGCCGCCGGTAAAGGTGTATTCCGAATCGCACCAGCGGCAGCGGAGATTGCAGCCGGTGAGACGAACGAAGACGCAGAGCCGCCCCGCGTGCGACGACTCGCCCTGAATGCTGTGGAAGATCTCGGTGATGCGGATCATGCGTACACCGTCGGATCGTTCACGCCCGCCTCTTCGAATCCGCGCCGCCGCAAAATGCACGAATCGCAGTGTCCGCATGCGTGGCCGGCGTCGACCGGGTCGTAGCATGAATGCGTGAGCGAGTAATCAACGCCAAGCTCGACGCCGCGCCTGATGATCTCTCCCTTCGTCAGCTCGATGAGCGGCGCGACGATGCGCGGCTCTCCATGCTCGCTGCCGCTGCGCGTGCCGGTGATGATCACCTGCTGAAACGCCGCGATGAAGTCCGGCCGGCAGTCGGGATAGCCGCTGTAGTCGACGGCGTTCACGCCAAGCCAGATCTCGGTCGCGCCGCGTGCTTCGGCGTAGCCGAGCGCGATCGCGAGGAAGATCGTGTTCCGCGCGGGGACATACGTGATCGGGATTCCTTCGGCGCCGACCGCGTCTTTCGGCACATCGATATCAGCGGTCAATGCGCTCGCGCCGAACAGCCGAAGGTCGAGCGGATAGACGACGTGCTCGGCGACGCCCTGCGCGTTCGCGACGCGCGCGGCCGCACGCAATTCGACTTCGTGACGCTGTCCGTACGTGAACGAGAGCGCGAGGCATTCGCGCCCCTGCGACTTCGCGAGGGCGAGTACGGTGGCGGAATCGAGTCCGCCGCTGAGGAGCACGATCGCTTTCATTTAGGAGTTACGGCACTGCCGAATCAGCACGGCCAGCCGCGCAAAGGCTTGGCCAACAAGCGCAGCCGGCCGTGCCGGCAATCGTATGCGAAAGACGCGTGGTGTAATACGCGGCCATGAGCGATCTGAACGTCTACGAGCTTCTCAACCGCAAGCGCCGCGGCGCCCCACTCGAACCGCGCGAGATCGAAGCATTCATCGACCGCTACACGCGCGGGAACATTCCTGACTACCAGATGTCGGCGCTGCTGATGGCGGTGGCGATCAACGGCATGACGGCGGCCGAGATGTCGTCGCTGACGCAGGCGATGCTCCGCTCCGGCGAGCAGTGGCACCTGCGCGATGAATACGATTTCATCGCCGACAAGCATACGACCGGCGGCGTCGGCGACAAGGTGTCGCTCGTCCTCTCGCCGTGGGTTGCCGCGTGCGGGGTGAAGGTCGGGATGCTGTCGGGCCGCGGGCTCGGTCATACCGGCGGCACGCTCGACAAGCTCGAAGCAATTCCCGGTTTCAACGCGCGGCTTTCACGCGAAGACTTCAATCGCTGCATCGCCGAAGCCGGCTGCGTAATCTCGACGTCGACCGACGGGATCGCGCCGGCCGACAAGAAGATCTACGCGCTGCGCGACGTGACCGGCACGGTTGAATCGCTGCCGCTCATCACCGCGTCGATCATGTCGAAGAAGCTGGCCATGGGCGCATCCGCTCTCATCCTGGACGTCAAAACCGGCAGCGGCGCGTTCATGCGTCTCTATCAGGATTCGAAAGCGCTCGCGGAGAGTCTCATCGCCGCCGCGGCCGGCTCCGGCACGCGCGTCGAAGCGATCATCACTGACATGGATGCTCCGCTCGGCGTCGCCGCCGGCAACGCGAACGAGATCATCGAGACGATCGAAGTGCTGAAGGGAAATGGTCCCGCCGACGTCGAGGAAGTGACGCGCGCGCAGGCGATCCGCATCCTCGTGATGTCAAACCGCTTCGACGAAACGTCAGCGCGCACCGCGCTCGACGAAGCGCTCCGCTCCGGCGCCGCACTCGAACAGGCGCGCAAGTGGATCAGCGCGCAGGGCGGTGACGCAAACGTCGTCGACGACTACTCGCTCCTCCCCGCGCCGACAAAGACGATCGAAGTGAAAGCGCCGCAGTCCGGCGTCATCACCGCCATCGACACCTACCAGGCCGGCATGTTCACCGTAGACCTCGGCGCCGGCCGCAAGAAAGCAGATGACGTGATCGACTACGCCGCCGGCGTGATGTTCGATCGCAAAACGGGAGATGCCGTGAAAGCGGGAGAAGTGATCGCCCGCATTCAGCTCGGCAACGCGGAGCGCGAAGCGGCGGAGCTGACGGCGAAGTTCCTGTCGTTCGTCACGTTCGGGGAGGAGAAGCCGCCGGTGCGGGCGCTGATGCATGAGCATTTGACGTGAAAGATGAACGGTTTGAGTGGGACGAGCAGAAAGCGTGGGTCAACGCGCAAAAACACGGCGTCACATTCGAGGAAGCGACGGACGTCTTCGATCCCGGACACGCCCTCGTTGGCTATGACCACGCGCACTCGGCGGTAGAAGATCGATTTATGATCATCGGGTATTCGAACCGAGGGCGACTTCTCGCCATATGGCATACGTATCGCGACCAGCGCGTCCGAATCATCGGCGCCCGGCTCGCAACCGCGGCAGAGCGAAAAGACTATGAAGAAAACCACGACCGCCGATCACGATGACGAGATGCCCGCGGAGTTCGACTTCAGCAACGCGATCCCGAACCCCTATTTCGTGGCCATGCACGGCCCGGCATACGTGCGGGTCATCGACAAGGATCTCGCCGACTTTTTCCCTGACGACGTCACGATGAACGCCGCGCTCCGCACCATCGCCGAAGCCGGCAAACGCGCTGTCCCGCAAAAACGCAGCGCGCGAACCGCCGCTGCACCGAAATCGCCCGCGAAGAAGAAGGCTCGTTCATGACCAAACGCCGTGTAATCACCATCGTCTGCGATTCCCTCGGCGTCGGCGAGCTGCCCGACGCGAAAGAATTCGGCGATGAGGGGTCGAATACCCTGGGGCACATTCTCCGCGATCGCAATCCTTCGCTGCCCACGCTCGCACGTCTCGGGTTGCTGCACACGCTGCCGGCTCCGGCGACGAATGACGCGCCGATCAGTGCGTTCGGGCGGATGAACGAAGTCAGCGCCGGGAAAGACACGACGACCGGCCACTGGGAAATGATGGGGCTCGTCGTCACCGATCCTTTCCGTACCTATCCCGACGGCTTTCCCGCGGACGTCATCCACGAATATGAAAAGCGCATCGGACGGAAGACGCTCGGCAACAAGCCGGCATCCGGCACCGTCATCCTCGACGAGCTCGGCGAAGAGCACATGCGCTCCGGCGCGCCGATCGTTTACACATCCGCCGATTCCGTCTTCCAGGTCGCGGCACACGAGGACATCATCTCGCCCGAAGAGCTGTGGCGCATTTGTGCCATCGCACGCGAGCTGATGCGCGGGGAGCACAACATCGGACGGATCATCGCGCGGCCGTTCACCGGCACCGGGAAGGGACATTTCAAACGGACCGCGAATCGAAAAGACTTCTCGGTCAAACCGACTGGCGAAACCGTCGTCGAGCGCGCGCACAAGGCCGGCAAACGCGTCGTCGGCCTCGGCAAGATCGCCGACATCTTCGATCGCGTCGGCATCGACGAAGAGATCCGCACCGAATCGAACTCGGACGGCATGCGCAAGACCATCGATCTCATTCGCGAATCGGACGCCGACTTCATCTTCACGAACCTCGTCGACTTCGACTCGAAGTACGGCCATCGCAACGACGTGGTCGGCTACGCGAAAGCGCTCGAGACGTTCGACGGCGAGCTGGCCGAGCTGCTGACGAACATGCGCGCCGACGATCTGCTCTTCATCACCGCCGATCACGGCTGCGATCCGACCGACGTCTCCACCGATCACACGCGCGAATACGTTCCGCTCCTCGTGGCCGGTCCGAGCATCACGCAACAGACGCCGCTCGGCACGCGCGACACGTTCGCCGATCTCGGCGCGACCATCTGCGATTACCTCGGCCTGCCGAGCGCCGATCTGCCTGGCAAGAGCGTGCTCCCGGAGTTGCCGCGATGAAACGTCTCGCATTCGCAGCGCTCCTCGTCGCGACCACCGCCTTCGCGCAAACGCCGGCCACGCGCGTCGCCGACGACGCGAAAGTCATCGATCGCGTCGCGCAGGCCAGCAAAAAGGATCTGCCGCGCGATCTGCTGCGCCGCATCGTCGATGAAGACGTCGATCTGCTGCGCGGAAAGAAATCCGATGGCACGTATCAATACGCCGGCTACGAACGGCTCGAAGCATCGCGCATCAGCGACTCGTTCTCGATCGAGCCAAAAGGTGGCGAGGACGATCTCCGCCGCATCGAGCTCCGCGGCGAGCAGACGTATCGCCTCGTCATCGGCCTGCCGTCGCGGCGGATGCTCGTCACGAAAAACCGCCGGCTCTGGATCGACCGCGCCGACATCGAATACATCCCGCAGGGCGGCAGCACGACGAAAGTGCAGAGCGTGAAAATCGGCGCGTGGCTCGAGCCAGGCACGTCGCGCAACGTCGATTTCGATGAGATCGCGCGCCAGGCGACGGTTCGTGTTTTCGCGCGCGCCGACAAGAAAGACGGCTACAGCAACGTCGTCCTCACGCTCATCCAGGCGCGCATCTTCGACCATCCCGACAGTCCGTTCGCCGACGCCATCGCATCGCTCAAAGCGATTCAGCGCGCGCTCGATCACAGCGACATCGCGTCGATTCGCAGCATGTCGTCGCGCGTGATGCGCGGACTTGGCGCCGTTGAAGCGCCAGCCGTCCGGACGATCGACGTCATCGCTCCGCGAGCCGAAACCGCGACCGCCGCGGCACCTTCCGCGGACGTCCTTCGCGAGCTGCAGGAGATCGAAGATCTGCTCACCGGAAACGAGGCGGAACGGCGTCAGGGAGCCGACCGGCTGCACCAGCTGTTACGGCGTCTCCGCACGGCTAAATAACTGGTATTCCTGAGCTAAGCACGCTCAACGTTGCGACTCCGCGGTTTGACGGAAGGCGCTCGGTCGCGTACAATGCGCGTCCCTTCAGCTGTTTCGAAGTTTCCGTTTTTCCGAAAGGAGCTCTCACTTGACGTCAATGAAAATGGGTTTCAAGGTCGGGGATAAGCTCGTGTATCCGAACCACGGTGTCACCGTGGTCGAACAGATCGGCGAGTCGGCGATCATGGGCGCGGGCAATACCTACTATCACCTCCGGCTGCTTGCTAATAACTCGCGCCTGATGGTGCCGATCACGAACAGCGACCGCGTCGGTTTGCGGCGACTGTATCAGCAGAAAGAGATCAAAGGTCTGCTCAGCCTGCTCGAAGAGCGCGTGCAGAAGAGCCATTCCGACTGGAAAGGCCGCTATCGCGACAACCTCGAGAAGATGAAGACCGGCCGTCTCGAAGACGTCGCCGACGTCCTCAAGAACCTCAACGAAGTCTCGAAAAAGAAAAGCCTCTCGTTCCGCGAGAAGAAAATGTACGACCGCGCGAAGTACCTCATCGTCTCCGAAGTGGCCATCGTCAAGGGCATCGACGAAACCGAAGCGGAGAAGCTGATCGAAAAGAGCCTCGACAAGAGCCTCGGTCTCGCCGGCGGCGCCACGGCTACC
The DNA here is from genome assembly GCA_025463165.1 of Acidobacteriota bacterium. Lineage (GTDB taxonomy): Bacteria > Acidobacteriota > Thermoanaerobaculia > Gp7-AA8 > Gp7-AA8 > JAOBAU01. The sequence continues at coordinate 27,829 of JAOBAU010000259.1, forward strand.
AGTCACTAACCCCAATACAGCGACCTCTTCGAAGTGCCGCTCCGCGAGGAGCGGCACTTTTCGTTTGGACGCGTTATCGTTGCGCGGATGACGATCGCAATCCGGAAACTCACGGCGCTGGCGTATGTCCAAAACGTCCCGATTTCCATCGCGTTCTACGAGCGGCTCGGCTTCAAGGTCTCGAACACCTTCACGCCGCCGCACACAAACGAGCCGGTCTGGGCGTGGCTCGACAGCGACGGAGCGAGCCTCATGGTCTCGCTGGCGTCCGGACCGGTCGACGCCGGGCAGCAGGCCATCCTGTTCTATCTCTACGTCGATGACGTCGAGGCGAAACATGCCGAGCTCACCGCCGCGGGAATCGCCGTCGGTCCGATCAACAGTCCCTTCTACAACCCTCGCGGCGAATTCCGTTTCGAAGATCCCGATGGCTACGTGCTGTGGATCGCGCACACCTGACACGCAAACTTGATCTCAGCGCCGTTCGCCGTTAAGGTCCGGTTGATGACTCAGCGACTCCCCGAATGGATCCGCGAAAAGCGGCTGAACCTGCAGCAGCTCCACGACGTGAAGAAACTGCTGCGCGCGAACGAGCTGCATTCCGTCTGCGAGTCGCTCGCCTGCCCGAACCGTTCCGAATGTTTCTCACGCGGCACCGCCACCTTCATGATCCTCGGCGACATCTGCACGCGCGCCTGCGGCTTCTGCAACGTGACGACCGGCATGCCGTACACGGCTCCGTCGATCGATGAGCCGCGTCTCGTCGGCGAGACCGCGAAGCGGATGGGACTGCGCCACATCGTCGTCACCTCGGTCACACGCGACGATCTCCCGAACGGCGGCGCCGAGCAGTTCGCGGAAACGATTCACGAGTTGCGCGCGCACGTTCCCGGCTGCGCGGTTGAAGTGCTGACGCCCGATTTCCGCGGCAACCTCGAAGCGGTGCGCATCGTCACTGAAGCAAAGCCTGACTACTACAACCACAACGTCGAAACCGTGCCGCGGCTTTACCGGCATGTTCGCCCAGGCGCGCGCTTCGAGCGCTCGCTCGACCTGCTCCGCGAAGTGAAACGAATCGACCCGACCGTCGTCACAAAGTCGGGTCTGATGCTCGGACTCGGCGAAATGCGCGAAGAGGTCGTCGACTCGCTCCGCCGGCTGCTCGATGCCGGCTGCG
>JAOBAU010000017.1 GCA_025463165.1 Acidobacteriota bacterium
TGCGACAGCTGGCCGGTGATGAACACGAGGTTCCCGCTCCGAACGAACGGCACGTAGTTCGCGCCGGGACTGCTCGGCTTCGGCAATTCGATGTTGCGCTGCATCATCCGTTCTTCGATCACTGCTCGCTCCTCCACTCTTCGATCAGCAGCCGCGCGATCGAGTCGCGCCGCGGCAGACGGTATTCGGCGTCGCTCTCCCATTCGCCGAAACGATTCAACTCTTCCTTCGTGAACCAGCGCGCGTCTTCGAGCTCCTCACGATCGATGGTGATCTCGTCCGATTCCGCCTCTGCGCGAAAGCCGAGCATCAGCGACGCGGGAAACGGCCACGGCTGCGAGCCACGATAGTGCGTCGCGCCGATGCGGATGGCGGTCTCCTCCATCGCCTCGCGCGCAACCGTCTCCTCGAGACTCTCGCCCGGCTCGACGAAACCGGCGATCGTCGACCAGACGCCGCGCGCGAGCGCCGCGTGTCGTGCCATCAGACAGGCGCGCGTTCCGTCCGGCCGCCGGCGCTCGACGAGCATGATCACGGCCGGACTGGTCACCGGAAACATCTCCAGTCCGCAGCTCGTGCAGACGCGCATGTGGCCCGCTCGTTCGCTGCGCGACGGCGAACCGCAGCGGCCGCAGAACTGATGATTGCGATGCCAGTGCAGGATGCCGCGCGCGTATGCGAGGAGCGCGGCGTCGGCGGCGCTGACCGAATGCACGGCGGTGCGCAGCTCGACGAACGCGCCGCCGCCGGCCAGCTCGCGGGCGGCCGCTTCATCGAGCGGCGAGAGATCGGCGGCGAAGATCGGAACGCCATCGCGCATGCCGAGGAAGACGAGCTCGGATGACGGAACGTCGCGCAGCGGATGGGTGACGATCGCCTCGTCGACGAGATGACGATCGCGCCAGACCGGAACGATCAGCGTCGACGGATCGGCGAGACGTTCTTCGACCCAGCCGGGCACTTTGCGAAAGCGGTCGGCGCGGTCGAGATCGCCGCCGGTGTAGCTGAGAAAAGGTCGCACGCGGCGGAACTATACCGAGGCTGGTACACTCGATGATGAAACGTCACAAACGATTTTTCGGAGGTAACGATGAACGTCACAACCGTCCTCGACGAGACTATCGCGTCGCGTCATCTGCTCGACCATTCCTTCTATCAGCGCTGGACCGCCGGCACGCTCAGCAAAGACGAGCTGCAGGAGTACGCGCGCCAGTATTACCACTACGCCCTCGCCTTCCCGACGTTCGTCAGCGCGATGCACGCGCAGACGGAAGACATCGTCACGCGCCAGCTGCTGCTCGAGAATCTCATCGAAGAGGAGCGCGGCGAAGAGAACCATCCGGAGCTCTGGCTCCGCTTCTGCGAATCGCTCGGCCTCGATCGCGACGACGTGAAAGCGGGACTGGCGAACGACAAGACGCGCGCGCTCATCGCCACGATGAAGTCGCTCGCACGCGACGGCGCGCTGCACGAAGGACTCGCGTCCCTCTACGCGTATGAGTCGCAGATTCCGGCGGTCGCGAAAGCGAAGATTGACGGACTGGCGAAGTGGTACGGCATCAGCGCCGACCGCGACATCGCCTTCTTCGCCGTCCACATGGATGCCGACGTCGTCCACTCGCAGACCTCGCGCGACCTGCTGGCGAGCCTTTGCGATACCGACGAGAAAGCGGCGGCCGCGACTGCCGCAACCGCGCGGACGCTCGACGCGTTGTACGGCTTCCTCGATTCCGTTACCGCGAACTAATTGATCACTGCTGGAGCGCGGGTGCCACGCCCGCGCTCCGCACCGGCTTCGGTTTCCGTTCCGGCCACCCGCGCTGCTTCACTTCCGCGAACGTCATCAGTGAGCTCGCGTAGAAATCGCGCAGCGCTTTCTCTTCGCGCGGCCAGCTCCACTTCCCATCCGATTCAACCAGCAGATGGCGGAGCGTCAGTACGTCGCGTGCGGCGCGCCAGAGATCGGCCGGCGATTTTTCGCGCAGCAGCCAGACGCGATCGTGCCACCGCTCGCGATATGCGGCGATCGCCGCGAGCACCTCCTCTTCCGAAAGCGGCGCGTCGTGCTCCTGGAAAATTCGCGCGACGAGCGTCACCGGCGTGATCGGAATCGCATTCGAGATCTCCGTCATCACCGTTTCGGCGAGAAGCTGCATCGACCCCTTGCGCGTTTCATAATCGAGCGACAACACGTCCGGATGCTCGGCGATGAAGCGATCGACCGACACCGGCTCGCCGAACGTCACCACCGCGTAGCCGTAACGTTTGAACCGCTTGAACACCGACCGAAAGAAATTGCGAAACAGAAAATCGAACGTCGTCCCGAGCTTCTCCACGCGCGTCGAGCGATCTTCCTTCCCCATCAACTCCTCGGAGAGATTGCGATCCTCCAGCACGCGGTCGTAATTCACCGCCGTCGGAATCAGATACAGCGGCGCTTCGAACTCCGGATCGCGCTTCGCCGTCACGATGTAATCGAGCATTCCGAGCTTCGGCTTGAGGAACGCGCCGTCGCGCGTCAGACCGCCTTCGATGAAGATCCCCTGCGTCACGCCGTTGCGCGTGATCGTCTTGACGAAGTTCGCCAGCACCGCGTGATACAGCGGCTCGCGATAACGCCGCCGGACGAAGTAGCCGCCGAACCACTTGAACAGATGATTGAGCGGCCAGACGCGCGCCCATTCGCCGACCGCGTACGACAGCGAGATGAACTTGAACAGCATGTGCGCCACGAGCACGTAGTCGGCGTTGGAGCGGTGATTGATGATATAGACGACGACCGCGCCGCGCGGCGCGTTCTCGCTGAACTCGCGGATCGGTTTCCGTTCGACGACCGGCCGATAGAGGAAGTGCATGATGGCTCGCGCGATCGGCGCGCCGAAGCGGTAGTACGCGAGCAGATTGAATTTCGGGACGATCTCGGCGAGATAGACCTTCGCCTGCTTCGCCGCGTCTTCGATCGAGACGTGATGCTGCTTCGCATAGTTGCGAATGGCGTCGACGACGTCGCGCGAGCCGAAGACTTCCAGCTCGATCGCCGCGTGACGCCGCTTCAGCTTGAAGCGATCGATGCGGATTTTTTCGGAGCGCTGCAGCTTGCGCGCGTAGCGCTTGCCGAACACCATCGCGAGCAGCGCCACGATGATGAGCAGGACCGCCGCGTAAATCAGCATGCGGTCAGCTTACGTCAGTCGAGCGCGATGATGCCGTCGCGCCAGAGCTTGTAGAAGATCAGCATCGCGTCCGGCTCGCGGATCGGACTGATCTTGATCAGCGAGCCGATGTCCCACTGTCCGTTGACGCGCGACAGGATGAATCCCTCGTTCGGCGTGAAGTTCATCTCCGTGATCTCTTCAAACGTCTTCGCCACGCGCGGGACTTTCGAATCCATCAGCCCCGCGTTGCGCAGCTCCGCGAGGATCACCGTTTCCGATCCCTTGATCGCCGCGCTGACGCGCGGATGTCCGGGATCGAGGTTCTGCGCCGCCTTGAGCAGCCGCTGCGCCTTTTCGAACTCTTTCGCGCGCAGAGCGTTCTGCGCGCGCTGCAGCATTCCGGCGATCTCATCGTCGTCCGACGCCGCCATCGCCTGCGCTTCGGCCGCCACCAGCGCGGCGCGCTGCGCGGTCGGATCGGTGAGACGGATGTAGCCTTCGCGCGCGACGGACGCCAGCGTTTCCGAAACGCGAAACGACGACGAGCGGCTCTCGAGGATGATGTCGGCGATGGTCCGTTTTCCATCGACGGCGGCGATGACCGTGCGCGACGCGTCGTCGAGTTCGAGGTGCTCGGCCACCGCGTCATCGACCGGCTTCACGAGCACCGGCACGAGCATCTCGTTCGGAATGAGCTCGCGGATGCGCAGCCATTCGTCGAAGCGCCGCGTCCCTTCCATGATGATTCCGGTGACGTCGACCTGCAGCGGAATCATCTCCATCGTCGGCAGCTGATCGTCGATGAAATGAAACTCGCCCTCGCGCCAGAGGAAGATGTCGTAGATCTCCTCCTCCGCTTTGAGCCGCATGAGGCGCGTCAGATCCTTTTCGGAGATCACGTCGATCATCACGAGGATCTTGCCGAGGAGGATGCCGGATTGTTGCTGGACCTCCATCGCCTTCTTCAGCTCGGGCTCGCTGAGGAAGCCGTGCGACATCAGAAACTGGCCGAGATATTCGCGCGGATCGTTGGATGCAGACGAGATGACACGTCCGTTCCGGAAGAAGATCTTCTTCTCGACCAGCTTGTTTTTGACGACCAGCGTCCCGCTTTTCTGCCCCAGGCTAAGCCACTGGAGGAGGTCGCCCGGGAGCATGGTTTTGAGGTTGCCGCTGACACCCATCGTAAGGGCGGTGAATTATAGCCGCGAAGCTCCTGATAGATTACGCCGCGCATGGCTGACGAAAAACCGTACTTCGACGAGAGCGATCTGGCCGCGCGCGGATTCGATCCCGCCGCCGACCTCGGCGCGCCCGGCGCGTTCCCCTACACCCGCGGTCCGCAGGCGTCGATGTATCGCGGAAAGCTCTGGACGATGCGCCAGTACGCCGGCTTTTCGACCGCCGCCGAATCGAACAAACGCTATCGCTATCTGCTCGAGCGCGGCACCACCGGCCTCTCCGTCGCGTTCGATTTGCCGACGCAGATCGGGATGGATTCGGACGACGTGCGCGCGCGCGGCGAAGTCGGCAAGGTCGGTGTGGCCATCGATTCGATCGCCGACATGGAAGCGCTGCTCGACGAGATTCCGCTCGATCGCGTCTCCATCTCGATGACGATCAATGCGCCGGCGTCGATTCTTCTCGCGCTGCTGCTCGTCGTCGCCGAACGCCGCGGCATTCCGTGGGCGAAGCTCAACGGCACGATCCAGAACGACATATTGAAAGAGTATTCGGCGCGCGGCACCTACATCTTTCCGCCGGCGCCCTCGCTGCGCATCGTCACCGACATCTTCGAATTCTGCGCGCGCGAAGTGCCGCGCTGGAACACGATCTCGGTCTCCGGCTACCACATTCGCGAAGCCGGCTCGACGGCCGTGCAGGAGATCGCCTTCACGCTTGCGAACGGGCTGCAATACGTCCGCTCGGCGGTCGAGCGCGGACTCGACGTCGACAGTTTCGCGCCGCGCATCTCGTTCTTCTTCAACGCGCACAACGACTTCATCGAAGAGGTGGCGAAGTTCCGCGCCGCGCGGAAGCTGTGGGCGAAACTGATGCGCGAACGCCACGCGCCGAAAGATGCGCGTTCCATCGCGCTCCGCTTTCACGCGCAGACCGCCGGCTCGACGCTCACCGCGCAACAGCCGGAGAACAACGTCGTTCGCGTCGCCTATCAGGCGATGGCGGCGGTGCTGGGCGGCTGTCAGTCGCTGCACACGAATGGCCGCGATGAAGCGCTGGCACTGCCGACGGAAGAGTCGGCGAAGATCGCGCTGCGCACGCAGCAGATCCTCGCGTTCGAGACGGGCGTAACGTCGACCGCCGATCCGCTGGCCGGCTCGTATGCGATCGAGTCGCGCACGCTCGACCTCGAGCGTGAAGCGCTCGAGTTGATCGAGAAGATCGACGCGATGGGCGGCGCGCTGGCGGCGATCGAATCGGGCTTTATGCAGAACGAGATCGGCGAATCGGCGTACTTCGCGCAGCGCGCGCTCGAAGAGAAACGCGCCATCGTCGTCGGCGTGAACGAGTTCACTGAAAGCGACTCACCGAAGCTGCCGATCATGTCGATCGACGAGCAGGTCGAGCTCGATCAGGTCGCGAGCCTCGTCGCATATCGCGCCGCGCGCGGCGGTGCGTGGCAAGCAGCGCTGGCAAGACTCGATGTTGCCGCGCGCGCCGACGAGAACCTCATGCCGCACATCGTCGAAGCGGTGCGCAGCGACTGCACGGTCGGCGAGATCGTCTCAACGCTGAAGGCCACGTTCGGCGAGCACCGCGATCAGGGTTTCTGATCGCGGTGCTCGCGAGCGTTTGAAGGTTAGTGGCCGACCGTGCGGCCTTTCGACTGCGCGACATGCGCGACGTACGTGCTCGTCGACGAGTTGCCGCTCGCGTCGGTCGACACGAACGTGATCGTGTAGAGCCGCTCGCTGTTCCCCTGCCGTTCCGCGCGCAGGTTCACGCTGAGCGGACCGGTGATCTCGTAATCGGGACCGGTGTTGCCGTCTCCGCCGCTGTTCGGCGGCTGATTCGACGAGATCGAAACGATGTGCGTCACCGGATGCGGATCGACGAGATCGACGACCTGCACCGTGAACGTGACCGGCACCATCTTGTGATTCGGCGGCCAGAGGTTCGCGTCGCCGCTCGCCGTGATGCGGAGGAATTGCGGCGGCGTGGTGTCGACGACATCGACGTCGAAGAATCCGAGCGCGGTGTTGTTGTGATGATCGGTCGCCGAGCAACTGACGAATGCGAGGCCGAGGGCGAAGGTAGAGCCGGACGGCGGCGTGCAGACGACCGGGACGTTGCCGTCGACGAGGTCGGTCGCGGTGGCGCTGAAGATAACAACGGCGCCGCTCGGGCCGGTCGCTTCGACCGTCAGGTTGCTCGGAATCGAGAGCACCGGCTGCGTCGTATCGACGATCGTAATGGTGAAGCTGCGCGACGTCGTGCCGCCGGCGTTCGTCGCCGAGCAGTTCACGGTCGTCGTGCCGAGCGCGAACGTCGAGCCGGACGGCGGCGCGCAAACGACCGGCGCGTTCGACGTGACGCTGAACGAAACGACTCGGCCGTTCGGGCCGGTCGCCTCAGCGGTGATGTTCGCCGGTACGACCAGCGTCGGCGGCGGGTTGTTCGTGACGTTGACGACGAACGAGCCGTGCGACGTGTTGCCGCGAATGTCGCTCGCGCTGCACTGCACGGTCGTCGATGCGACCGGGAAGAGCGAGCCGCTGGCCGGCGAGCAGTTCGGCGTCACGGCGCCGTCGACGAGATCGGTCGCCGTCGCGCTGTAGGAAACGATCGCGCCCGACGCATTCGGCGCGGTGACGTTGATCGTGCCCGGCAGCGAAAGTGCGGGCGGCGTGGTGTCGACGACGTTGACGTCGAAGCTGCCGCTCGATGTTCCGCCCTGCGCAGTGGTGGCGACGCAGTTGACGGTCGTAATGTCGAAGTTGAAGAGCGTGCCGGAGAGCGGCGTGCAAACGATCGACGCATTCAGCGTCGCCGAAACGGAGTACGTGACGGTCGCGCCGCCCGGTCCTGTTGCCTGAACGGTGAAGTCGTTCGGCAGCGTGAGGATCGGCGTGTCGGGCGTGATCACCGTAACGGTGAACGTACCGATGGCGAGGTTCGCGTCGTCGTCGGTCGCGCGACAGGTGACCGTCGTCGTGCCGGTTGCGAACGTCGAGCCGGAAGCGGGCGAACAGAGCGGAGTGATGCTGCCCGAGATCGCATCGGTCGCCGATACGCTCCAGGTAACGATCGGAGTGTTCGAGGTGATGTTCGCCGGCAGCGTCAGCGTCGGCGCGACCGTGTCGACCACCGTCACGGTGAACGAGCCGCTCGTGTTGCCGAAGATGTCGCTTGCCGTGCAGGTGACGTGTGTCGCGCCGAGCGGATACTGCGCGCCCGACTGGTGATCGCACTCAACGGTCGGCGTCGTCGGCGCGTAGCCGATCGCCGATACGTTGAACGTCACGAACGCGCCCTCGCTGTTCGCCGCCTCGGCGTTCACCCCTTCCGGAATCGACAGCAGCGGCGGATTCTCGATCGGTCGCTCGATCACATCGATGAACGCCGGACCGATGACGCGCACACCGGCAGCGTCCTGCGCCTGGATGGTCACCGAGTAATGGCCGGCCGTCAGCAGAACCGGCGCCGGAATGAAGACGTAGACCGGCGTCGGGAAATCGCTCGGCTGCGCCTCCGTCGAATAGGTGCCGCCCGGACCGGAGAAGACGACCGTCGTGCTGACGGTGCCCTGCAAACCGGTGCCGTTGATGACGAGAAATTCTTCGGTTCCGCCGACGTACCACGTCGCGGGCTGGACGCTCGAAATCTCATCCGCCATCGCGAACAAAGGGAACATGAGACAAAGCAATGCCAGCCAGAATGTTTTGCGCATTGGGAAAGTATGCTCCTTGTCCACCGTCCTGTAAATCAGCCGTTCCCGATGGGTCCACATCCACATCGGTGTCATGCCCGCCGGCACCGCGCCAGCCGCCCGTATAATGCGCGGCAATGCCTCCCGCCCGGCTGATTCTCGAAGACGGTACAACCTATGAAGGCGAGTCGTTCGGTTCCTCAGCGAACGCGATCGGCGAAGTCGTCTTCAACACCTCTCTGACCGGTTACCAGGAGATCGCCACCGATCCCTCGTACCGCTTTCAGATCGTGACGATGACCTATCCGCACATCGGAAACTACGGTGTCGAAAAGCTCGCTGACCAGAGCGACGAGCCGCAGGTGGCCGGTTTCGTCGTTCGCGACGTGATCGATGAGCCGTCGAACGCGCGCTCCGAGGGATCGCTGGCGAGCTACTTCGAACGGAATCGCATCTCGGCGATTCATGCGATCGATACCCGCGCGCTGACGCGGAAGATCCGCAACGAAGGCGCGATGCGCGGGATGATCACGACGCAGTCGGGACGCGACGTCGCCGACATCGTCGCGGAGATCCGCCGCGCGCCGTCGATGAGCGGACTCGATCTCGTGCAGCGCGTCACCGCGCTCCGCCCCTATCCGTTCGACGAACAGCCGTCCGAGAAAAAGAAGCGCGTCGCCGTTTATGACTTCGGCGTGAAGCGCGACATCCTTCGCCGCCTGACCGACGTCGGCTGCGAAGTGACCGTCTATCCGGCGACGACGCACGCCGACGAGATCCTCAACGCCGGCTACGACGGCGTCATGCTGTCGAATGGTCCCGGCGATCCCGAGCCGGTTACGTACGCGCAGGAAAACATCCGCCACATGATCGGCAAAGTGCCGCTCTTCGGCATTTGCCTCGGCCACCAGCTGCTCGGCCTCGCGCTCGGCGGTCAGACATACAAGCTGAAGTTCGGCCATCGCGGCGGCAATCACCCGGTGAAGGATTTGCGGACGGGACGCGTCGAGATCACCGCACAGAATCACGGGTTTTCGGTATCAGCAGATTCACTGAAGGAGAGCGACGTCGAGTTCACGCACGTGAATCTGAACGACGACACGCTCGAAGGTTTCCGTCATCGCCGCGAGCCGCTGCTCGCCGTGCAGTACCACCCCGAAGCCGCGCCCGGACCGCACGATTCGTTCTACCTCTTCAGCGATTTCCTGCAGATGATGGAGGAGTGGAAGAAGTAGACGGCGCCGTCAGCGCGACCGTACCTCCTGCCGTGCAATCCAAACTGGCGGTCGTCTTTCTCCTCGCTGCGATCGCCGCGTCGGCAAATGCGTCGGTGTTCAGCGTTACGTGGAGTGACGACAGCGGCCCCGGGACGCTGCGCGAGGCGATCCTGCAGGCGAACGGACATGCGGGCCGCGACACTATCGAGATCCACGTGACCGCAAGGCCAACGTCACCATTGCCGGTGATCACGGACGCTGCGGACGTCATCGGCACCGATAACGGCACGGGCGTCGACGGCACGAATGCCGGTGCGTCGACTGACGGCCTGGTCATCTCCGCAGCCGGATCGAAGATCTCAGGGATCAGAATCCAGGGATTCGACGGAGACGGCCTCGTGATCAATGCAGACGACGTTGAGCTGCAGAGCCTCTACATCGACAGCAATCAGAACGGTGTTCGCCTCAACGGACGTCACGATGTCCTCTACGGCTCTATGTTTTTAAACAATCGCGCGAATGGCATCTGGGCAACGAACGCATCGTACGGCGCGGTCATTGGAGGTCCCGACTCAGCCATTCCGGAGGCTCCGCCGCGCTCCGTCCTTGCGCATGCCAACGGAGCCGCCGGCCTGCGAATCGACGGCACCGCGGCAGAAACCCGGGGCGTCGAGACGACCCACAATGGAGAAGGGCAGATCATCGCCGGCAGCGGCAACCGTGTACGAAGCGGCACTTCGAACTCGAACGCCGGCAACGGCTACATCTTCATGCCCGGAAACGCAGCGCTGGACAACGGCGCAATGTGCAATGCGAAGCTGGCGATCGACATCAACGGTGACGGACCGACACCGAATGACGATCCCGACGTCGACGGTGTGGTCAACGCACCGGTACTGACGAGCGTCGTCGACGCCGGCGATGCCGTGACCATCTCCGGCACGCTCACAGCGACACCGTCGAGCACGTTTCTCATCACGTTCTTCAGTGCCACCGCCTGCTTCAGCAGCCGGTTCGGCGATCAGTCGGTCACGACGGATGCTGTTGGCCATGTGTCGTTCCATCGAACGCTGAGCAAGACCTCCTTCGGCGTTTTCTGTTTCGCGCAGGCGTCGCGGTTTACCGGCAACGTCATCGACTCGTCGGAGCGTTCGAACCTTCTTCCACCCACCGAAACCGAACCGTTCCCCAATGCGGACCTCGGCATCGAGATCACAGCACCTCACACGGTGATTTCCGGTGAGGACGTGGTGATCGGATATCGCATCACCAATCACGGACCGTCGGCTACCGGCCCGTACAAGCTCCTGCTGGCACATGCCGCCGGTGAAACGCAGTCCGGCGAGAGCATGCCTGCGCTCGCCAGCGGAGAATCATTCAGCACCGAGCGTCTGATTCACGTCGACGGCGGTCCCGGCGGCACGATCACCGAAACGGCCGTGCTCGTACCGAGCGATCAGCATCCTGACCCTCAGCTCGCCAACAACGCGGCGACTCTGACGTTGCCGATCGTCGATCCCGCATCCGTGCCGGCGCTTACGAGCTGGAGCCTCCTCGCACTCGGGCTCGCAATCGCGACCGGCTCCCTTCTTCGCCTCCGCTGCTGAACCCAGTCGCCAAAATGTTCCGTAACGAATTAAAATGGCGGCAGACCGCGTCTCCTCGTTTAAATGACGACCCCGACATCCATCATCTCGCGCGTCAGCCGCGCGCGCGGAGCGCTCACACGCATCCTCACCGCGCGCCGGACGCACGCGTCGCGCAAATCGCTGCGCACGACCATCGCCATCCTGAAAGCACAGCAGGAGGCGACGCTCGACGGCATCCTCGTGGTCGATCGCGAAGGTCAGGTCCTCTCCTATAACCAGCGCTTCCTCGACATCTGGGGGATTCCGCCCGACGTCGCCACGACCGGCGACGACAACGAGCTCCTCGGATATGCCTCCGAGGCCGTAACCGACTGGGACGACTTCATCGAGCTCGTCAACCATCTCTACAGCCATCCCGACGAAGTGCGCACCGGCGACGAGGTGCACATGAAAGACGGCCGCGTGCTCTCGCGCGCATCCGTCCCGGTCGTCGCCAACGGCCAGATGACCGGCCGCGCCTGGTACTTCCGCGACATCACCGAACAGCGCAAAGCATCCGTGCTGCAGGGCGCCCTCTTCCGCATCGCGCAGCTCAGCCGCGACTCGCGCGACCTCGGCGAGTTCTACGCCAGCGTCCACCAGATCGTCGCCACGCTCATGGACGCCACGAACTTCTACATCGCTGAGTACAACGCCGAACAGAACATCCTCTCGTTCCCCTACTTCGTCGATGAATTCGATCCCGCTCCCGCCCCTCGCCCACCCGGCCGCGGACTGACCCCGTACGTCCTGCGCAAAGGCGAGCCGATGCTCGTCAAGCCGTGCGACTTCAACGAGCTCGTACGCCTCGGCGAGATCGAATCGATCGGCGCGCCGTCGCTCGACTGGCTCGGTGTCCCACTCAAGTCAGGCGGCACGACGTGGGGCATGATCGGAGTGCAGACGTACGACGAATCGACGCGCTACTCCGACGCCGAAAAAGACATCCTCGTGTTCGTCGGCCAGCACGTCGCATCGGCCATCGAACAGAAGCGCAAAGCCGACGCGCTGCGCGAAAGCGAACGCCGCTACCGCCAGATGTTCGAGAACAATCGCGCCGTCCAGCTGCTCGTCGATCCGACCAGCGGCGCGATCGTCGACGCGAACGTGGCCGCCGCCGATTTCTACGGCTACGACGTCGAGCAACTTCGCTCGATGCACATGTGGGACATCAACACGCTCGGCTCCGAAGCCGTGCGCAAAGAGATGAACAACGCCGCCGAACAGCGCCGCAGCTACTTCCTCTTTCGACACATGCGCGCCAACGGCGAGCTGCGCGACGTCGAGGTGCATTCCGGTCCGATCGACGTCGGCGGCCGGCAGCTCCTCTACTCGATCATCCACGACATCACCGAGCGCAAGCGCGCCGAACAGGCGCTGCTGCAGTCGGAAGAAAAGTATCGAACGATCTTCAACTTCGCGTCGGTCGGCATCTATCAATCGACGCCTGACGGCCGGCTCATCACCGCGAACATGACGCTCGCAAAGATGCTCGGCTACGACTCGGTCGAAGAGCTGCTCGGCAAGAAACTGGTCGAGGACATCTACTACCGTCCGACGCAGCGCGAAGAGCTGATTCGCGAGTTCGAGCCGCGCGGCTACGCGTCGGACTACGAGCTGATGTGGAAGAAGAAGGATGGCGCGTCGATCTGGGTGCAGCTGAACGCGCACGCCATCAAGTCGGTGCACGGCACGTCGTACTTCGAAGGATTCGTCTACGACATCACCGAGCGCAAAGAGGCAGAGGAAAAACTCGCCTCCGCGAACGCGCAGCGAAAAGCGGTGCTCGATGCCGCCACGCGCGTGTCGATCATCGCCACCGACGCCACCGGCACGATCACCGTGTTCAACGCCGGCGCGGAACGGCTCCTCGGTTTCGCCGCCGAGGAAGTCATCGGTGTTTGTTCGGTGCTCGAGCTGCATCGCGAAGATGAGCTGGCGCGTCACGGCGAAGTCCTCGCGCTGGAGCTCGGTCACGCCGTTGCCGGTTTCGACGTCCTCGTCACGCGCGCCGCGCTGCAGGGACTGGAAGAACGCGAGTGGACGTACGTGAAGAAAGACGGGAGCGCGGTCTTCGTGCTGCTGTCTGTCACCGCACTGCGCGATGAAGACGGCTCGGTGACCGGATTCCTGCACGTCGCCAATGACATCAGCGAGCGCAAGGATGCCGAGGAGTTGCTGCGCAAACAGTCGGCCGCGATGACGGCGTCGATGGACGGCATCGGCATTCTCAACGAACGGCTCGAGTTCACGTATGTCAACGACGCGCTCGCGAAACTGTACGGAGTCACGAAGCCATCGGCGGTTTACGGATTCGCGCTCGGCGAGGTGTACGACGCGGAAGAGATGGAACGCTTCACGTCGGCGATCGTGCCGAGCGTGCAGCAGCGCGGGCGGTGGCGCGGTGAAGCGAACGGCAAGCGCCGCGACGGCTCGACGTTCCCGCAGGAAATCTCGCTCACGGCGATCGACGGCGGCGGCATGGTCTGCGTCGTTCGCGACATCACGGAACGGACGTACGCCGAGGAGCAGATCAAGCACCTCGCGTATCACGATGCGCTGACCGGCTTGCCGAATCGGCTGCTGTTCAAAGACCGGCTGACGGTCGCGTTGTCGCACGCGCAGCGCGATCGCACGCGGCTGGCCGTCATCTTCCTCGATCTCGATCGCTTCAAAGTCATCAACGATTCGCTCGGCCACAACATCGGCGATCAGCTGTTGCAGGCGGTCGCCGCGCGCGTGTCGTCATGCGTGCGCGAATCGGATACGGTCGCGCGACTCGGCGGCGATGAGTTCACGCTCCTGCTTCCGCATCTCATCAATCTCGAAGATGCGGCGCCGGTCGCGGCGAAGATCCTCGAAGCGGTTCGCTATCCGTTCCACATCGAAGGACGCGAGTTCTACATCACGACGTCGATCGGTATCAGCCTCTATCCCGAAGACGGCACCGACGCGGAAACGCTGATCAAGAACGCCGACACGGCGATGTATCAGGCGAAAGAGCTCGGCCGCGACAACTACCAGCTGTTCAACGCCTTCATCAATCAGAAAGCGCTGCAGCGCATTCAGCTCGAACACGGTTTGCGCCGCGCACTCCTCAACCAGGAGCTCGCCGTTTACTACCAGCCGATTTTCGATCTGCGCCAGGGAAAGATCACCGGCATGGAAGCGCTCCTGCGCTGGCATCACCCCGACCTCGGCACGATTCCGCCCGGCACGTTCATCCCGATCGCGGAATCGATCGGCGTGATGGCATCGATCGGCGGCTGGGTGTTGCGGATGGCGTGCAGACAGGCGAAGGAATGGCACGAGGCCGGTCTGAAGAACCTGTCGCTGGCGGTGAATCTCTCGGTGACGCAGTTGCAGCAGGGCGATCTTTTGCAGCGCGTGCGCGACGTGCTCGAGGAAACGAAACTGCCGGCGCGGCTGCTCGAACTGGAGATCACTGAATCGAGCGCGATGCAGAGTCCGGAGACGAGCATCCGCACGTTGTACGAATTGAAGAAGCTCGGCATCCGCATCTCGCTCGATGACTTCGGCACCGGCCATTCGTCACTCAGCTATCTGAAGCGCTTCCCGATCGATACGCTGAAGATCGATCAGTCGTTCGTCCGCGACATCACCGAGGATCCGGACACGGCGGCGATCGTCACGGCGATCATCGCGATGGCGCATTCGCTGCGGCTGAAGGTCATCGCGGAAGGCGTCGAGTTCAGCGAGCAGGCGAAGTTCCTCGAGCGATACGCGTGCGACCAGATGCAGGGCTATCTGATCAAGCCGCCGGTTCCGGCGGAGGAGTTCCTCGCGCTCGTCCTCGCCAGCACGTCATCCTGAGCCGGCACGGCCGGCTGCGTACGAGGGCAGAGCCTTCACCGAGCTGCCGATTCTGCCGGCCGACGGGGTTGCCACGACACCTTCGGTGAAGTGCAGCTCATCCTGACGTGAATATGAGGCGGGCTTCCGCTGTCTCACTTTCCGTGAAACGGATCGCGATCGTCGCGCTGCTCTTCGTCGCGGCGTCCGCGCAGGCTGCCGAGCGCATCGATAAGAAAGCGGAGTACCTGCGCGCGTACGTCGCGGCGCTGCGCTTCGCGAACGAAGCGAATCAGCCGTTCATGAGCATGTCGCACATGGAGACCGGCTCGCCGGCGCAGCTGACCGAATTCATAGCGCAGAGCCGGATGGCGCACGACGCGCTGGAGCGCGCCGCCGAGCACGTCGCGCCATTCATGGCCAGCCGCAATCGCGCGGTCGCGAAAAGCGCCGCGCTGGCGAAGGGCGTGTTCGAAGCACGCCAGAAATTGTGCGAGCGGTGGCGCGCGCTCTACGCCGACATGTCGAAGCCGGAAGCCGCCGCCGATCCGTCGATCGCCGCACGTTTCTCGCGGCTTCGCGCGGAGATCGATCGCGTCGGCGAGAACCTCGGCGACTCCGCGGTCGCCGCGGCGTGGGGCGTCGTCAGGGTCGATCGCCGCGGTAATCCGCGCGGCTGGGGCGTCAGTAGCCGCGATCGCAAACGCGCCGTCGATGAGCTGAAGAAAACGTTCGGCGATTCGATCACCGCCGGCCCGCGTCCCGGCATGAACTACCTCGAGACCGCCGCGTCGGCGATGTCTTCGTTCCTCATTCTCGACAACTGGAAAGGCGCTCATCCCACCTGATGATCAAACGCTTCGCAGTCGCCTCGATCGCATTCGCGATCGCTTCCTCCCTCCTTGCCGGCGTTGAAAGCTCCGACTTCGTGCGCGCATACGTCGCGTCGCTGATCGCCGCGAATGAAGCGAACGCGCCGTTCGCGACGATGTCGCATGTCGAGACCGGCACGAAAGCGCATCTCGCCGAGTTCATCGAACAGAGCCGCATCGCCCGCGCGGCGCTCGGACGCGCCATCGTCGAGATCGAGCCGTACACGCGCAGCAAAAATCAGAAGATCGCCAAGGGAGCGATCCTCGCGAAGAACGTGTTCGAAGCGCGGCAGCAGCTGTGCGATCGCTGGATGTCGCTCTACGTCGACATGGGAAAACCGGACGCCATCGACGAGGAGATCGCCAACCGCATCGTCGCGTTGCGTGCGCAGATCGGCTTCATCGGCCAGGAGCTCGGCGAGTCGGCGATCGCCGCGGCGTGGGGAATGGTGAAGATCAATCCACAGGGCAAAGCGCACAACTGGGCGATCACGTGGGGCGATCGGCGAGCGGCACTGAAACGCCTTCGCGAGACGTTCGGCAAAGACATCTCGAAAGGTCCGAAGCCTGGACACAACTACCTCGAGACCGCCGCCGCGGCGCTGGCGTCATTCCTCTCGCGCGACGATTGGGCAGAAGACTTCAACCTGCCGACGCAGCCGCGCAAACATCCGTAAACTGCGCGCATGATCAAGCGCTCGTTCCTCGCCGCCGCGCTCGTGCTGTCGTTTGCACCGTCACTCGCCGCGCATCCGAACAGCCAGCCTGATTTTCTTCGTGCGTACGTTCACTCGCTGATCCTCGCCAGCGAAGCGAATCGCCCGTTCGACACGCTGCCGCATTACGAGACCGGCTCGCGCGAACAGATCGCCGCCTTCGCCGAAGCGAGCAAATCCGCGCGCGCAACGCTGACGCGGGCGATCGACGAGATCGCGCCGTTCACGGCAAGCGTGAATCAGAAGATCGCCGGCAGCGCCACGCTCGTGAAAGGCGCACTCGAAACGCGCATCAAACTTTGCGACGGCTGGCTGGCCGCATACGAAGAGATGTCGAAGCCGGACGGCGATCAGGACGCGGTCACGAAACGGATCGCCGCACTTCGCGGCGACATCACCAAAGCCGGCGAAGACATCGGCGACTCCGCCATCGACGCCGTCTGGGCGATCGTGAAGATCGACGCGCGCGGACGCCCGCAGCAGTGGGCCGTCACGTGGGGCGAGCGTCGCGCCGCGCAGAAAGAACTGCGCACCGCGTTCGGTGAAGACATCGGCAAAGGTCCGAAGCCGGGACAGAACTACGTGCAGACCGCGGCCGCCGCGTTCTGCCGATTCCTCGGCGAGCCCGGATTCGCGTTCCTGCCGCGCGTGAGCAGCTACAAATCGCAGCGCTGATCCGACTAGTGCCGCACCGCACGCTGCTTCGGAATCACCACCAGCACCGTCGCCGTCGAAACCGACAAGCCGCCGGCGCTGTCGGTCGCGGTCAGCGTCACGGTGTACGTTCCGGTGCGAAGGTACTGGTGCTTCGGATTGCGTCCTTCGCCCAGGCCGGTGTCGCCGAAGTCCCAGTGAAAGGCGTAGTCGGGCGTTCCGCCGCTCGCCGATCCGGTGAACTGCGTCAGCCCGTAAATCGCGGTGTGCGTCGGAGCCGTGACCTCCGCGATCAGCGGACAATGTTTCACCAGATACGTGTCGCTGCCCTGGTTGCGCGGCACGCCGGGCCGTTCGATCGAGCCCGAGTAACTCGCACCGGTCCAGACGAACGGAAAGCGCATCTGATAGATGTTCTTCGTCGGATCGGGAGTGAACAACGTATCGCTCTGCGCGCCGAGAATCTCGAGACGCAGCAGCCGCATCTCGCCGGGGAAGAGATCGAAACCGTTGATTGACTCGTTGTACGTCAGCGCCCATTCGCGCAGCGTCGGATTCCAGATGAGCTCGAGCGGCGCGATGTCGACTCCGCGTGCGCGCACCAGCGTCGCATCGGCGGCGATGACTTTCCCGGTAAGGTCGACGCGCGCGCTGCGCAGCTCCGACGTATTGCCGGGCAGCCGCACCGTCGAAACGATCAGGAACGAATCGTCGCTTGCGGCCAGGCGCGTGTCGCGTCCGTTGACCGAGATCTCCGTCAGCTCTTTGATGTTGTTGTCGGTGCCGAAGAGCAGGAAGTAAAGCGCCGCGCCGTTGAAATCTTCGCGAATCCACGTCACGCCGATCTCGCCGGACGGGGCCACCGCGACGCGCGGCTCGGCCGTGATCGCCATGTAGATGCTCAGCGGCTGGTCGAGCTTCACCTCTCCATCGCGGCCGACGATCGTCAGCCAGATGGCGCGTTCGAAGCCGGCCGGAATCGTATGAATGACGTCGTACGCCTGGCGGCGCGCATCCCAGGCGATGTCGTACTCCTGGTTCTGCCACTGAAGATGCTTCGGCGCCACGGCGATCGCGGTGCCGATCGCGTCGCCGCTGAGACTGATGCGCTGAAACACCAGCTGCAGATCGTCGCGCTGGTAGAAGAGCGCGAACTCGGAGCCGTTCCACAGGAGCGCGAGCGGTCCGCCGAGCGATGCGTTGGAGACGATGCGATCAGCCAGCAACTGATTCATGTTCGCGTCGTAGGTAGCGAAGTAGACGACGTTCGTGTCGATGTCGACCTTGGCGACGCCGAGCACGGAACCGGTCCACGCGACCGGTCCGGCGGCGTGGCTGGGGAAGACGACCGGCTGCGACACCGTCCGGATCGTCGAGATGCATTCGGCCCCGACCGAGGGTACGACGAACAACAGTGCGGCAAGTACCGCCTGTAATCGATTCAGTCTACCCATCTGGTTCGCTGCTCCTCGGACTCCGTAGTTCGCGTAAACCTATGCGTGACCGAAGTATAGAGCAATCGAGAGGCCACTCTTTGTGAGGTGTGATACCGTTTCTCTCCCCGTTCGATGCAATCCGCACCTCAACGACAAAGTCGTCGCTACCTTCTCACTCTCTCCCTCGGCGCCCTCGGAGTCGTATACGGCGACATCGGCACGAGTCCGCTTTACGCCCTTCGCGAATGCTTCCATTCGCAGCACGGCGTTCCGCCGACGCCCGCCAACATCTACGGGATTCTGTCGCTCATCTTCTGGTCGCTCGTCATCGTCATCTCGATCAAATATCTGATCTTCGTCATGCGCGCCGACAACCGCGGCGAAGGCGGAATCCTCGCGCTGATGTCGCTCGTCCGCGCGCGCGGCGACGGACGAACGAGCACTCGTCGCGGCGTGCTGATCGCCCTCGGGCTCTTCGGTTCCGCGCTCCTGTATGGCGACGGAATGATCACACCCGCCATCTCGGTGCTCAGCGCCATCGAAGGGCTCGACATCGCCACGCCGATGTTCAAGCCGTACATCGTCTACATCACGATCTTCGTGCTGATCATCCTCTTCTTCATGCAGCGCCTCGGCACCGCGAAAGTCGGCGCGGCATTCGGTCCGGTGATGCTCGTCTGGTTCGCGGTGCTCGCCATCCTCGGCATACAACACATCGTCCGTGAACCGCACGTTCTCTACGCGGTGTGGCCTGGCTACGCCGTCGAGTTCTTCGTCCGCAATCAGCTGCAGGGCTTCCTCGTGCTTGGCGCCGTCTTCTTATGCGTCACCGGCGGCGAGGCGCTCTACGCCGACATGGGCCACTTCGGCGTGAAGCCGATTCGGATGGTCTGGTTCAGTCTCGTTTTCCCCTCGCTGCTCCTCAACTACTTCGGCCAGGGCGCGATGCTTCTGCACACGCCGAGCGCCGTCAACCATCCGTTCTTCGAGATGGCGCCGAAGTGGGCGGTGCTCCCACTAGTCGCACTCTCCGCGGTCGCGACCGTCATCGCATCGCAGGCCGTCATCTCCGGCGCGTTCTCGCTGACGCGACAGGCGGTGCAGCTCGGCTACATTCCGCGCATCGAGATTCAGCACACGTCCGCGCGCGAGATCGGCCAGATCTACATCCCGTCGATCAACTGGATGCTGATGTTCTCCGCGATCGGCCTCGTCGTCGCGTTCAAAGAATCGAGCGCACTCGCCGCCGCCTACGGCGTCGCCGTCACCGCGACGATGGGCATCACGACGCTGCTCCTCGCTGTCGTCGAGCGCGAGCGCTGGCGCTGGAAGATGATCGGCATCCTCGGTTTCACCATTCCGGTGCTCATCATCGACTTCGCGTTCTTCGGCGCGAACATCGTCAAAGTATTCGACGGCGGCTGGTTCCCGCTCGTCGTCGGACTCTTCGCATTCACGTTGATGACGACGTGGCGAACGGGACGCGAGATTCTCACTCGCCGACTGCAGGAGCAGACGCTCGGCATCGACGACTTTTTGCGCGACCTCGCACGCAACACCATTCCGCGCGTGCCCGGCACCGCCATCTTCATGTCGCGCAGCATGGACGGTGTGCCGACAACGATGCTGCACAACATCAAGCACAACAAAGTCGTGCACAAGCGCGTCATCCTGCTGACGATGTCGAACGAAGAGACGCCGCATCTCGACATCGGCGAACGCTACGATCTGACCGATCTCGGACAAGGTGTTTATCGACTAGTCGTCCGGTTCGGGTTCATGGAAGAACCGAACATCCCGGAGTTCCTGGAGAAGTTGCCGAGCGACAAACTGTCGCTGCAGCCGATGTCGACCAGCTACTTCCTCGGACGCGAAACCCTCGTCGTCACGCGGCAGCCCGGCATGGCCATCTGGCGCGAGAAACTCTTCGCCTGGATGATGCGCAACGCCAGCAGCGCATCAGGATTCTTCTGCCTGCCGACGAATCAGGTGATCGAGCTCGGCGCCCAGATCGAGATCTGAATCGTTCGATTTGACGAACGATCGTCCGTTCGCACAATGAGCGTATGGACGATGCGCTCGTGTTCGAAGTTCAGCGGCTCTATCCGCAGCTCTATCTCGCCTGTCACGTCGATCACGTGCGCGCGTCGTCGACGGAGTTTCAGCTCTCCTCATATGACGCGTCGATCCTCGCGCATCTTGACGTGAACGATCCGGCGACGCCGCGCTCACTCGCCGCGCACCTCGGCGTCGTGGCGTCGACGCTCTCCGCCGCGCTCACACGTCTCGCAAAACTCGGCTATCTGACGAACAGCGCCGCGGCGACCGACAAACGCCGGCGCGAGCTGCGACTCACGACGCGCGGCGCGGAAGCGATGGCGTCGACCTCCGTGCTCGATTCCGCACGCGTGCGGAAGATGCTCGCGTCGCTCTCCGCGCACGAGCGCGAAGACGCGGTCCGCGGCCTCGCGCTCCTCGCACGAGCAGCACGCCAGATGAAGGAGCAACCATGAAGATCGTCCTCGTAGTCGTGGCGCTGCTCGTCGCGATCGCAATCGTCATCTACATCATCGGCTCGCGACTGCCGGTGCATCATGTCGTCACACGCAGTGTCGAACTGAACGCGCCGCCGCAGCAGGTCAACACATTGATTCGCGACGTGGCCGCGGCTCCCGCCTGGCGCAGCGACGTGAAGCGCGTCGAGATCGTTTCGCCGGCGCAGTTCCGCGAGCATGGAGAGCACGGCGCGGTTACCTACGACATCGTCGAAGACGTTCCACCGCGCACGTTCGTCACGCGCATCGCCGATCGCAATCTCGGCTACGGCGGCTCGTGGACGTGGGAGGTCGCACCGTCCGGCGCCGGCACGCGGCTCACCATCACCGAGAACGGCGAGGTGACGAACATCTTCTTCCGCTTCATGTCGCGCTTCGTGTTCGGTCACGCCGCCACGATCGACAAGGTGTTGACCTTCGCGGAAAAACGCTTTCCCTGAGTTACGACGTCAGCATCGTCGTGAGCGGATGCGCTCGCGCGCGATCGCCCGCAACTTCTCCCGCCGCGGCGAACAGCGGAATCGTGAACGTGAACGTGCTTCCCTCGCCCTCGACGCTCTCGACGCGAATGTTCCCGCCGTGCTCCTCGACGATTGAACGACAGATCGCCAGTCCGAGTCCGGTGCCGCCCTTCTCGCGCGCGTCGGACGCGTCGACCTGCTGAAAACGTCCGAAGATCATCTCGAGTTTTTCCTGAGGAATGCCGCGTCCGTGATCGCGAACGTGGAAGACCGCTTCACGCTCTCTCCGCCGCACACCGACGTTGATTGCCGATCCGCCGGGTGCGAATTTAATGGCGTTCCCGATGAGGTTCGTCAGGACCTGCACGACGCGATCGCCGTCGGCATGAACGTCGACATCCATCGGCGACGCCAGCAGACGAATGTCTTTGCCGTCCGCCAGCCCGCGCATCGTCTCGACCGTGTTCAGCACGAGCTCACCGGCATTGCAGCGAGCCAGTGTCATTGATGACTTCGATTTGATTCGCTCGAGATCGAGGATGTCGTTGACGAGCCGCGACAGACGGTCGGTGTTGTTGATGGCGATGGCAAGCAGCCGCTGTCCTTTCTCGACCAGCGTGCCGAGATGTCCGCCGCTGAGGAGCGTGAGCGCACCGCGGATCGCGGTGAGTGGCGTGCGCAATTCATGGCTGACCGTCGCCACGAACTGGCTCTTCATCGCGTCGAGCTCGCGCCGCTGCGTGGCGTCGCGAATCGTGAAGACGCCGCCGCAGACCTGACCATCCTCGTCGCGCAGAGGAGCGGCCGAGATCTCCACCGGCAGCGTCGTGCCGTCGCCGCGCAGCAGCTCGAACTCGCGCGGCTCGATCGCGTCGCCGGCGGTAAGTGCCGCCATCAGCGTCTCGCGCGCCGGCGCAAGCGAATTCAGAATGTGGACCGAGGGAGAAAAACCGGACGTCGGATCGACGCGCGCCATTCGCACGGCAGACGGATTGAAGAAGACCACTTCGCCATCCGCATCGATGCCGACGATTCCATCCGCGGTCGCTTCGAGAATCAGCCGGTTCTGCCGGCTGGCCTCTGCGTAGCGGCGTTCGGCGTCGCGCTTCGAAAGAAGCTGCTTCCTGCTCGTGCGGACGATGAGCAGCGAGCTCAGGACAAGAGTCGCGGTCGCCAGACCCATCATGCAGACGAGCCACCGCGACATCTCCACTCGCTCTTCTCGCAATCGTGTCCGTTGCTTCGCGGTTTCCCGCGGCAGCGCCTCGAGCGCCAGCCGATGCTGTGTCGATGCATCTGCATGTTGCTCGAGAAACTCATTCGGCGGGCGATTCTGTCGCTCGGCCGCCGCGATCGCCCCGTCTTCGATCTTCGTCAGCTCGTCGAGAGTCGACAACACGGATGCCGTCGCCGGAGTGATCCCCATCTCGTGCAGTTTCTGCGCGACGCGAGCACTCTCGCCGGCCAGCGCGCGGTATCGCCGGATCGCTTCCCTGTCGCCGGACAACACCGCCATCTCCGCGGCGCCGGCGCGTGCGTCATGAATGAGGATCGCCTGCCAGACGAGGTCATCCATCGCGGAGAGTCGTTTGGCCTGCTGATCGATGTGACGATGTGAGCGCCAGAACGCCGCGACGCCGGTCGCAATCAGAATCGCGGTCACGAGCAGCGCGGCGATTCCGCCTCGGAGGGGGACGAGGCTCACGTGTTCGGAGGTCATCATGGTACCCGGCCATCGCAACCAAACGGCCAGAACCGCGAATTATCGTAAGCTTCTGACGTCATGACACTTATTCAATTTCACGAGAGCACGTAACCATTCTGTTCATGGACAGCTGTCCAGGTTTCGAACAGGCGGCGGCGCGCTTGTTGCTCTTCCGCGCAGCGTGGTTGCCTTCGAAAAAGCGCCGCCCGAGGCGCGGCAACTCCTTCCCGTGCCGATTCGCGAGCTCGGATTGCGCCTCGAGCAATCGCCGGTCGCGGAGTACGTTCACCGTCTTTACGACGAGCTCGAAGCGGCCGGACTCCATCACTTTCGCCCGCTTTGTTACCTGTCGGACGAATGGGGATGTCCATCCGAGGAGCCGGTGATCGGCATTCCGTTCTATCTGGGAGATCGGCGCGTCTCGCACATTGAAGATGCAGTGAACGACATCGAAGATGCGCGCGAGATCATGATGTATCTCCGACACGAAGCGGGACACGCGTTCAACTACGCGTACGAGTTTTATCGCGGCGACGACTGGCACGAGCTCTTCGGCTCCTTCCGCCGTCCGTATCGCGACGACTATCCGTTCGTCCCCTTCTCGCGCGATTACGTGCGGCACATCGCCGGCTGGTACGCGCAGAAACATCCCGACGAAGATTTCGCCGAGACGTTCGCGGTCTGGCTCGATCCCGAATCGAACTGGCGCCAGCGGTACTCCGGCTGGGGTGCGATGCGCAAGCTTCTCTACATGGATCGGATTGCGCGCGCGGTCGGTGATGTCGAACCGAAACACGCAACCGGCGAGACCGACGTCACCGTCGATGAGATGGAGCAGACGGTCGAAGAGTTCTATCGCGAGTATCACGCCGACGAATCGGCACTGATCGCCGGACTCGCACTCGACGCCGATCTCACCGACATCTTCGTCGAGCCGTCGCGACGCGTGGCCGGGAATGACTATCGAGACGCGGCGGAACTACTGTCGGAACATCGGCGCGACATCGTCGATAAGGTCAACTACTGGACCGGTGTGCGGCGGACGCTCGTGCGTGCGCTCGTCGTCGCCATCGAACAAAAACTGCGCGATCTCGGGCTCGCCGCGCCGCGCGAGCGAAGCCGTTCCGCGATGGTCGAGCTCACCGTCTACGTCACCGCGCTGGCGATGACGTTCCTCACCGGAACGCGGCCGCTGCGCCATCGGAAACCGCAATGAAGGTCGGCATTCTCGCCGGCCGTTTCGAAGGATACGAAGAGTATCCCGGCGCCGACATCGAAGCATCGCTGCCGAAGAAATCGAAGCGGCTAAAGAAGACCGACGTCGAAGCGATCGCCGATGCGTTGCGCGAGCTCGGACACGAGCCGTCGATCATCGGCATCGACGGAAAACCGCGGACGCTCGCGTCGCTGGCGCGCTCCGACGCGGAGCTCTTCTTCAATCTGGTCGAGTCATACAACGGCGACGACACGATGGAGATGCACTTCGCCGCCTACCTCGATCTCATCGGCCGCCGCTACACCGGCGCCGGTCCGCAGGGCTCGTATCTGGCGATGGAAAAGATCGTCGCGAAGATGATCGTGCGCAATTACGGACTCTACACACCGTATGCGGCCGTGATCGACAAAGGACGCGTCGATTTCGCGCAGGACGTTCGTTTTCCGGTGATCGTGAAGCCGGCGGCGGAAGACGCCTCGAAAGGGATCGATGCGCGATCGGTCGTCTCGTCGATCAAAGAGTTGTTCGAACGGATCACCTGGATTCACGATGAGTTCGCCTCGCCGGCGCTCGTCGAGGAGTACATCGAAGGACGCGAGATCTACGCGGGCGTGCTCGGCAACGATCCGCCGGAAGCGCTGCCGCTCATCGAGCTCGATCTCTCGCAACTACCGGAGGGAATGCCGCACATCGCCGGCTACGAGGTGAAGTTCGATGTGCGCACCGAGGCGTATCAGAAAACGAAGTCGGCCCCGGCGAAGGATCTGGATGAGGAGACGACCGTGGAGATTCAGCGCGTCGCCGTCACCGCCTTTCGCGCGCTGAAGCTTCGCGACTACGCGCGCATCGATCTCCGTCTCGGCGAAAACGGCCGCGTCTATCTCATCGAAGCGAATCCGAATCCCTGGCTCGATCCGAGTGCGGAGCTGGCGATGGCGGCGAAAGAATCAGGAAGAAGCTACCGCGAGTTGATCGCCGCGATCGTCGATGCGGCGATGCAACGGAAGGCGGGCCGTTAGCCCGCCTTCCGCATCGAGATCAATTAGCCGCAGACCGTTTCCATCAGAATCGCGCAGACCTGATACGGGTCCATGTTCGCGGCCGGACGACGATCTTCGAAATACCCTTTGCCGGTGTTCGCGGTCGCCATCGGAATGCGCACCGAGGCGCCGCGATCGCTCGTGCCGTAGCGGAACGAATGAATCGGCGCCGTCTCGTGCTGGCCGGTGAGCCGCTCCTCGTTGTGCGCGCCGTACACCTTCATATGCTCGTCGTGCTTTCCTTCGAGCTTCTTCATCGCCGCTTCGATGATCTTCAGGCCGCCTTCTTCGCGCATCGCCTTCGTCGAGAAGTTCGTGTGCGCGCCGGCGCCGTTCCAGTCGCCCTTGACCGGCTTCGGATAGAGCGTCGCGCTGATGCCGAAGTCTTCGCCGATGCGATACAGCAGCCAGCGCGCGAGCCAGAGCTCGTCGGCAACCTCGAGCGGTCCGAGCGCGCCGATCTGAAACTCCCACTGCGCCGGCATCACTTCCGCGTTCGTCCCGACGATCCCGATTCCCGCGCGCATGCAAGCCTCGGCATGCGCTTCGACGACGTCGCGGCCGAACACTTCATCGCTGCCGACGCCGCAGTAGTAACCGCCCTGCGGCGCGGGAAAGCCGTGATCCGGCCAGCCCATCGGACGATTTCCTTCGAACAGCGTGTACTCCTGCTCGATGCCGAACCATGCGTCCTGGTCGGCGTACTTCTCCGCCACCTGGCGCAGGTGCGCGCGCGTGTTGCTCCAGTGCACGGAGCCGTCCGGATTCAGCACTTCGCAGAGGACGAGCAGATCGTTCTCGCGATGCAGCGGATCGGGAACGATGCGCACCGGGCGAAGGAGCAGATCGCTGAAATGACCGGTCGCCTGTGCCGTCGACGATCCGTCGTAACCCCATTCCGGAATCTCTTCGACCTTCTTCACCGGTCCGTCGAGAATCTTCGTTTTCGAACGAAGTTTCGCCGTCGGCTTCTGACCGTCGATCCAAATGTATTCAGCTGTGATTTTCGCCAATGCGTGACCTCCTGGTTGCTGGATGCCGGAAGATAGCAAAACGACTCTGCTCTGTGTAGGACTCGCGCCTTCTGTGCGATCATCGGCAGAATGCGACGTGTCACCCTCGCGGCCGCCGCCGTCGGCGTTACGGCGCTGCTGCTCGCATTCCTCTTCGTCCCTGGCACGCCGCAGGATCCGCGCTATCACGACTTCGCCGATCAGCGAACGATGCTCGGCATTCCGAACGCGTTGAACGTGCTGTCGAACATCGGCTTCGTGATTGTCGGCGTGTTTGGATTGCTGACAGTGCGGAGGCGCGACGCCATCACCCTCACCTTCTTCGCCGGCATGCTCGCCACCGGCATCGGCTCGTCGATCTATCACCTGAATCCGAGCGATGCGACGCTCGTCGTCGATCGCCTGCCGATGACGATCGCCTTCGCATCATTCTTTCTGTTGCTGCTCGACGTTCGTTCCACGCGCGCGCTGCTGCTGATGTGCGCGCTCGGCATCGGCACGATCGTCTTGTGGCTGACGCTGAACGACCTGCGTCCGTATGCGGTGTTTCAGGCGCTGCCGATTCTCGCGTTTCTCGTCACGCGCTTCTTTCGCGACGGACGTGGAGCGGAGTGGCCGCTCTGGTTCGTCACCGCCGGATACGTCGCGGCGAAATTGTGCGAGACGTGGGACCGGCCGATTTACGCGGCGTTCGACGGGATCGTCAGCGGCCATACGCTGAAGCATCTCGTCGCCGCGCTGGCGACCTTCGCCGTCTGGATGTGGATTCAGGACGACGCCGAGGGCAGAATCGGCGGCGACGCGAAGGCTCTGCCACATACGCAGCCGGCCGTGCCGGCTCAGGATGAAGCGCGGACGATCGCGGTTGCCGACGCGATATCTTCGCCGGAGCGGCTGACGACGACCTGATTCTTGCCGAGCGATTTCGCGCGATACATCGCGGCGTCGGCGCGGCGAAGCAGATCGCTTTTCTCGAGCTCGACCGCCTGCTGCCGTTCGGGATCGGGCACGTGATGGGCGATGCCGATCGACGCGGAAAGGACGCCGCGCAAATGCAGCGGCGGCATGCTGAAGCCCCACTCACGATCGAGAAAACTGGCCTGCTCGATCGTCTCGCGGATCTCCTCGCAAACGACCAGCCCCTCTTCGAGCGACGTGTTCGGAAGAATCATCACGAACTCATCGCCGCCATAACGGGCCACCGTCGCATCTCCCTGCTGCACGATTCTCTTCAGCAGAAATCCGACTTCGCGCAGCACCTGGCTGCCGGCCAGATGTCCGTGCTGATCGTTGATCAGCTTGAAGCGATCGAGATCCATGAAGAGCAACACCGCCTCCCGGCCGTTCTGCCGCGCATCGTTCAGCGTCTCGGTGAGACGGACGTTGAACCAGCGATCGTTATAGAGACCGGTGAGATCGTCCTTCTTCGCCAGCTCATGCGCGCGCCGCGCGTCGAGCGCATTCTGCAGCGTGAACGACGTGTAGCCGGCGAAGATCTCGAGCAGCGTCATGTCGCGCAGCGTGAACGGCTGACCGTCGAGACGATTGATCAATTCGAGCACGCCGCAGACGTTCTTCCCGATGTAGATCGGGACGCAGACCACCGACTCCGTTTTGTGGCCGAGCTGCGCGTCGATCTGCGGATAGAAGTTCTCGTCAGATTCGACGTCGGTGGAGAGATACGGCGTGCCGCTCTGATAGACGCGTCCGACGATTCCATGTTTTGCGGAAAGCCGCTGGCCGATGAGGTCGCGGCTGGCGTGACCGAACGTGGCGATGAAAGCGAGCTCGTTCTCGCGCCGCGCGGCAACTTTGCGGAAGGGATCGTCGAGCAGGATCGAGCCCGATTCCGACGGCACGAACTCGTAGGCTTTCTGGAGAATCTGCCGCAAAACGAGATCGAGATCCATCTCGCTCTTCAGTGACAGGCCCGCCTTATGACGCTCGAGAAAGCGTTCGAGCTGAGGGACTTCGAGCGAATGGAACTGGATCATAGCCTTGCGGCGAACGGCCGGATTATACGTGCTCGCCCTCTTCGGCAGCGAGCGCTTCCCTCTCGAACGAGATCGCCGAGTACGCGGCGGAGGATGAAAGACCGTTCCGCCGAAGTCTCACGTACTCCGCGAGATAGCGCCAGAGGAAGCGCGGCACGCCGAGCTCGGCGTACTGCCGGACGTGTACCAGCTCGTGTCGCAGGAGCGGCGCGAGCGTGCGCGAATCGACCGTCGCCGACAACCAGATGCGCCGTCCGAACGTGATCGCTACGACGTCGCGAAAGAGGAACGGTCGCAGCCACCACGGATAGCCGAACCGCACCTTCGCGCCGCTCTTCGCAATCTCGTCATCAAACTCGGGTGGAACGTTCATCGGCGTTCAACGCGCTACGGCGGCCGAAGCGGCCGCCGCCGCACTTACTTCGCTGACTTCTTCAACGACAGCGTCAGCGCGAACGTTGCCACCGGCTCGTCACCAAGCTTGCTCGGCACGCGCGCGGTGACGTGCACCGTCGTCTCTTCGCGCTCGCCGCTCGCCATGGTGCGGCGCATCAGCTCCGTGATCGCGGCGCCGTCCTCACACGAAAAGTGCACGTCGCCTTCGGGCCGTTTCAGAAACGACGCCTGAATGTCCTTGAAGACGAACGCGACGCGCGCCTTCTGTTGCTGCATCAGATGGAACGCGATCAGACCGCCGGCGACGTCGGCACCGATGCAGAGCGCACCGAAGTACATCGAGCGGAGATGGTTCTTCGTCTTCCAGTTCAGCGGGATGACGACTTCGCAGCGGCGCTCGTTCACTTCGAGCACTTTCGGTCCGACGAACCAGAGCAGAAAAACATTCTTCAGCGCCCACAGCCGGATCTGCCACGTCGTCATCGTTTCACCTTGTCGAGATCGATGCGCCGCTTCGCATACGGCCGCAGCGCGAGATCGTAAATCGCATTCGGCAGCAGCCGCACCGTTCGCATGACCAGCGACATCGGCCGCGGAAACTCGATCTCGCGCGCGCCGCGCTCG
>JAOBAU010000315.1 GCA_025463165.1 Acidobacteriota bacterium
GCTGCTCTTCTGTGGTTCGATCCATTTCGATCGCCGCTAGTATTCGCCGGCGGAGTCGTTCTACCGGAAGGTGATCGACAGCGTCGAACAGAATTCCTACGACTTCATCGACGCGCATTCACACATCGGCCGCATCAGATACGCGCAGCAGCGCTACGACGATGCCGTGACCGCGTTCGAGCGCGCCGTGCAGACGCATCGCTTCAGCGAGAACGAGTATCTGGTCGACACGTGGTTCTGGATCGCGCGCACGCATCTGAAGCGCAACGATTCCGAGCAGGCCAGGCCGTACCTCGAGAAGATCGCCGCGAGCGACGTGAAGTACGACAAGAAGCCGCAGGCGGTGGAGCTGCTGCAGAAAGTCAGCTGATCACTTCTGCGCCGGCGCGACCACGACGTCGCTGTACCGATTGAACAGTGACCGCGCCCAGATCTCGGGACGCTTTTTGTTCTTCGGCCAGTCGATGACGATCGGCAGGTTCGTATCGCCGACCATCTGCTGACCTGCGAAGACGCGCAGCTCGACCGGCTTTCCGGTCACCGCATCCTTCGCGCTCACCGTCACCTTCTCGCCGCGCTTCACCTTGTTGGCGGGCGGGTTCATCTCGACGACGACTTTGCGCTCCTCGGCGCTGAGGCGGAACTGCGTGGCCGGATAGTTCTCCGGCGTAACGGTGACCATCGGCGGAACGAGATCGCGATGTCCGTCTTTGCGCGGCGCTTCGATGAGCACGAACGGCAGCTTGAACGGATAGTAGGTCGCCGTCTCGCCGGTCGGATTGGCGCTCGCGTAAACGATCTGTCCCTCGAACGTGATCTTCGCCGGCACCGGCACGTGCGTGTCGGGATCGAGCGCGTAGAACGTCACCCAGCCTTTGTAGTCGGCCGGCAGCTTCTCCGGGTTCATCCAGACGATCGGCGCCTTCTCGTGCTTCACGAGCGGTCCCGCGCACTTCTGCGCGTCGAGCGACGCTTTCTTCGATCGCTGATCGATGCCGAGCGCGTAGATCTCCATGAACTGCCGGCACTGCTCGAACTCGCCCGGCTGTTTGTCTTTCGAGTACTTCGTCAGGCAGACGTCGCGCAGCATCGGCGCGGTGAGATCGTTGCAGAAGAGCCGGTTGTTGCCGGGCGTGGCGAGACACGTGGCCTGCTTCGCGCAGACCGGTCCGATCGCTTTGCGGAACTCCTCGTAATGGTCCTGCACCCAGCGCACATCCATCTCGATGCCGAGGAAACGGGCGGCGGCGGAAGCGATCTCGCTCTCGGCGAAGGAATCGCAGCCGTTCGCCGGCGCGCAGGGACTCGGCGTGTAATCGTCGGGGAACGGATTCCGCGGCGGCTCATCAGCGGCGAAGAGAGAGAACGAAACGAGCGAGAGCAGCAGGAGCAGAACAGGTTTCATCGTGCGCACGAGCCTCTGACGGTGGAGACGGCCCGAAGTTACTGGAACCGCGTCACGACGAACGCGATGTCGTCGCGGAATTCTTCCGTCGACGCGAACGCGGTGATGTCGCCGTAGATCGTTTCGTAGGTGCTGTCGAGATCGTGATCGGTGCTCTGCTCGAGCAATCTTGCGATCCGATCGATCGAGTAGAAATCGCCGGCGGCGTTCAGCCGATCGGTCAGTCCGTCGGTGTAGACGAAGAGCGTGTCGCCGGCCGAGACGCGGATCGAATGCTCCTCGAACGGCATGTCCGGCATCGCGCCGAGGAGGTGGCCGGGCTGCTCGTGGAGGACGACCTCGCCGCGGTCGCGGCTGAAGAGGAGAAACGGCGGATGCGCGGCGTTCGAGTAGACGAGATTGTTCTCGCCGTCGAGCCGGAAAAGCTGCGCGGTCGCGTACTGCGTCGGCAGGCTGACCGTGAAAAGAAAATCATTCAGCCGCGACATGAACTCGGCCAGCGACGAGCTCGTATCGGCCTCGGTGTGGATGTAGCTCTTCAGAAGCGATACGAGAATCGCCGCCGGCAAACCGTGGCCGGAAACGTCGGCGACGAAGAGATAGATCAGCTCGTCCTGGAGGAAATAGTCGTAGAAATCGCCGGAGAGAGTTTCGCTCGGAATGTATGCCGAGCGAATCTCGATGCGCGGCGTCCGGAACGTGCCCGATGGCACGAGCGCTTCCTGCACGCGCCGCGCGATCTGCAGATCGCGTTTCATCTGTTCGTTGAGCTTGCGCAGCTGATCCTGATACGCCTTCACGCGAAGCAGAGCGCGGAGCCGTGCGAGGAGGATCTCCGTGTCGGAGCCTTTCGTGACGAAGTCGTCGGCGCCGGCGCCGAGCCCTTCGACGACGTTCTGCGCCGAGTCGGCGCCGGTCAGCATCAGCACCGGAATCGTCTGCAGCAGCGGATCGGACTTGATCCGCCGCGTCACTTCGAAGCCGTCCATCCCCGGCATCCGATAGTCGACCACGAACGCATCGGGCGGCTGCTTCGCGGCGAGCGCCAAACCTTCTTCGCCCGACGTGGCCGCGACGACGTCGAATCCTTTTCGCTCGAGGAAGCGGCGCGTCACATTGACGTCGTTGGCGCTGTCATCGATGACGACGATTCGGTCGCGGCGGGCCATGAGTACGGAAGGATACCGGATCGGACGCTTTGACGGCCGCGACTGCTGCGCGCAGCATCGGATCGACGCCGGCGAGGTATTCGTCCCACGTCGCGCTGGCCGGAAGATCGGGCCGCAGCGTCGAGACGCTCATGTCGTAGCAATACTCGCCATTCGGACACGGCGCCTCGGAGTAGCTGTGCGCGCCGTTCGCGAAGTGCGCCGTCAGCCCGGAGTTCGGCAGCACGATGTTGCCGCCTTCCGCGTAGAAGTCGAGATCGTCGCCGACCGGTTCGCCGACGATCACGGCGCCGGGCGTCTTCCACATCGCGACGTTCGAGATTCCGGCGGAGAACGTGTTGCGGCCGGTGAGGACGAAGCGCGGAATCGCATCGCTCTTCGCTTTCAGTTGCCGCATCAGCTCGCGAGCGATGGTGAGATCGCCGCCGGTGTTGAAGCGAAGATCGATCACCAGTCCTTTCACCTTGTGCGCGGCGAACTGCGCGAGCAGACGCTCGCCGAATGCGGCCGTGCTTTCATCGGCCGCATCCGTGGCGCGGTTGTACTGAAAGTAGAGCAGCCCCGATTCCGGGAGGAACTCGAACCAGTAGTTGCGCAGCGGATTGCGAAGATAGAGCGGCAGCTCGCGGAGTTTCACCTGCAGCCACTGCCGATCGGGATCGACGAATTGCGGAGACAGATCCCACCACGATTCGGTCGCTTTCGTTTTCTTCGCGAGCGGCAGCGGCTTGATGGTCGCGCGAAACGGTGCGGAGCCGCAGCCCGAGACGCCGATCTCCACGTTGTCGAGGTCGGGCGTGATGCCGAAGCCGTGCAGCGCTTCCGGACTCGTCAGCGAGTACGTCGTCATGTAGTCCTTCCACGACGAGTTGCCGGCGTACGCCTGCGAGACGACGTCGCGTGCGTGGCGCGTCGCGATTCCGGCGAAGTCATCGATGCGGCAGCCGAGCAGCTTGCGATATTCCGGCGTCGCGCGAATGACGTAGAGGCTGTCGTGAAACCACCAGACGCGGATCGGCAGCCGGCGAAGCTCGGTCCGATTGCGCAGCAGATAGAGACGCGTGTGGCCGTTGCGCGCCAGCGCGATCGCCGACGCGATGCGCATGATCGTCTGCGAATCGTCGAGCCGCGGCAGATCGTTGCGAAGCGCTTCGATCTCTTCCGTGAACCGCGCGCGCTCGCCGCTGCTGAAGCTGCGGTCGTATTTCAGAAAACGGTGCAGCAGTGCATCGAGATCCTGACTCCACGCGTTGACGCGATCCTTCGGCGACGCATTCGGCACGATGCGATTCAGCGCGAACGGGAACGTCTCCGTGCCGCTGGTCAGCGTGCCGCTCCAGCGATCGCCGGAAACGTTGCCGAGCAGCGTCGTCTCACCGGCGACGACGCGCAACGAATCGCCGGAGCGTTGCACGCCGGTGAGCGGCACGCTGCGTCCGAGCACGTCGATCGAGCCGCCGCCTTCCGTCAGCCGGACGGTGATGAACGTCGGCCACGTCGCGGTTTGAAATTCACCTTCCCAGCTTTCGGTCGCCGTCTGTGCCGCCAGTGTGGTTGCGAAGAGGAGAAGGAACGCGAGCATCACGATCAGACGTATGCGCGCAGATTCGGTTAGCCGTCAACCGTTGTACCCTTCGCCGGCGCATGAAACTGATCATCGGACTCGGCAATCCGGGCGGCGAATACGAGCGGACGCGGCACAACGTCGGGTGGATGGTCGTCGACGCCTTCGCGAAGAAGTTTCGCATCGACATCACGAAGCACGAGAAGAACGCGATGACCGGCACGGGGCGGGTGGCGGGCGGGAGCGTGCTCGTGGCGAAGCCGCTCACGTTCATGAACCTTTCCGGCGACGCGGTGAAGCTTCTCCTCAACGCGTACGGCGAGTCGCCGAAGGACGTGCTGATCGTTTACGACGACATCGATCTTCCCGTCGGACGCCTGCGCATCCGCGAGAACGGCTCGTCCGGAACGCATAACGGCATGCGCTCGATCGTCAGCTCGCTTGCGACCGAGTCTTTTCCGCGCTTACGATTCGGCGTGCGCGGCGCGAACTTCTCAGAGACGGCACCGCGGCTTCGCGACTACGTCCTCGACGAGTTCGATGCCGATGAGCTGCCGCTCGTCGAGCGCGGCATCGCACGCGCCGTCGATGCGCTCGTCCTCTTCGCACGCGGCGATCTCCGCCGCGCCATGAACGAATTCAACCGCGATCCAAAGGAACCTCAGGAACCCCTATGAACCTGCACACCCTAGGCGAGCTGCGCGCCGCCGGCTACCACGTCCGCTCCGTCAAAGATGAAATGCGCGAGAACCTCCTCGCAAAAATCGCGCGCCGCGAGCCGACGTTTCCCGGCATCCACGGCTACGAACGAACCGTCATCCCGGCGCTGCACAACGCCGTGCTCTCGAAGCACGACGTCATCCTCCTGGGACTTCGCGGCCAGGCGAAGACGCGTTTGCTGCGGTCGCTGACGCAACTCCTCGACGAACAGATTCCGGTCATCGAAGGATGCGAGATCAACGACTCGCCGTTCGCGCCGTCGTGCAAACGCTGCCGCCGGCTCGCCGCCGAGCGCGGCGAGGAGCTGCCGATTCACTGGATCGGACGCGACGAGCGCTACCGCGAAAAGCTGGCGACGCCCGACGTCACCGTCGCCGATCTGATCGGCGACATCGATCCGATCAAAGCCGCGAACCAGCGACTCACGTATTCGGACGAAGAGGTCATTCACTACGGAATCATCCCGCGCACGAATCGCGGCATCTTCGCCATCAACGAGCTGCCCGATCTCGCGCCGCGCATTCAGGTGGCGCTGCTCAACATCCTCGAAGAGCGCGACCTGCAGATTCGCGGCTTTCCGATCCGTATTCCGATGGACGTCGTGCTGGTCTTCAGCGCGAACCCGGAGGACTACACGAGCCGCGGCAACATCATCACGCCGCTGAAAGACCGCATCGACTCGCAGATCCTCACGCACTATCCGCAGTCGATCGACGTCGCGCGCCACATCACCGAGCAGGAAGCGTGGACGGAGCGCGGCGCGAAAACGACGATCGAGATTCCGCTTTACGTGCGCGACGTCATCGAGAACGTCGCATTCGTCGCGCGCGAATCGGAGCTCGTCGATCAATCGTCCGGCGTCTCCGCGCGACTGACGATCGCGGCGATGGAACTGCTGCAGTCGAATCTCGAGCGTCGCGCGGC
>JAOBAU010000319.1 GCA_025463165.1 Acidobacteriota bacterium
CAGCAGGGAGCCGGCGACGGCAGCGGCTTCTCCGACGACGAATACATTCTGGCCGGCGCGAAGATCCTGCCGAGCGCCGACGAGGTTTACCAGTCGGCCGACATGATCATCAAGGTCAAAGAGCCGATCGAAGCCGATCTCAAACGCCTCAAAGAAGGCCAGCTCCTCTTCACCTATCTTCACCTCGCGCCGGTTCCCGATCTCACCGCCGCGCTGCTCGAGAAAAAAATCACCGGCATCGCATACGAGACGATCACCGGCGGCCGCGGCAATTCGCTGCCGCTGCTGACGCCGATGTCGGAAGTAGCCGGCCGCATGTCGATTCACGTCGGCGCGTATTACCTGCAGAAGCCGAACGGCGGACGCGGCGTGCTGCTCGGCGGCGTGCCGGGCGTACTGCCCGCGGACGTCGTGATCATCGGCGGCGGCATCGTCGGCATCAACGCCGCGAAGATGGCTGTCGGCCTCGGCGCGCGCGTCACAATCCTCGACACGAATCTCGATCGCCTCCGCTATCTCGACGACATCTTCCGCGGCAGCATCAACACGCTCGCCTCGAACAAAGCGCATCTCGAAGAAGCGTGTCGGCATGCCGATCTGCTGATCGGCGGCGTGCTCATTCCGGGCGCCGCGGCACCGAAGCTCGTTACGCGGAAGATGATTCAGGAGATGAAGCTCGGCTCCGTCATCGTCGACGTCGCCATCGATCAGGGCGGCTGCGTCGAGACCGCGCACGCGACCACGCATTCGAATCCGACCTACGTCGTCGACGGCGTCGTGCACTACTGCGTCGCCAACATGCCGGGCGCGTTCCCACGCACGTCGACGATGGCGCTCAACAACGCCACGCTGCCGTACGCGCGGCGCCTGGCGAAGCTCGGATTCGAGAAAGCGATCGCGCAGGATCCCGGCCTCGCCGAAGGCGTGAACGTTTACAAAGGCAAAATCACTTACCAGGCGGTGGCCGAGTCGCAGGGCCGCGAGCACACCTCGCTGCAGTCGCTTCTGTAATGACCACCGTCCGTGTCGCGCTGCTTCGCGGCGAGCAACTCCTCACCGGAAGCACGGAGCTCGCGCACGAATGGACCGCCGGCTCGGGCGATCGGTTGTGGGTCGACATCGAAGACCCGCAGCACGAATCGCTCGAGCCGCTCATTGAAGGGCGTTTCGGATTTCACGAGCTGGCGGCGGAAGACTCTCTCTCCGACAACACGCTGCCGAAGTACGACGCGTTCTCGACCTACGACTTCTTCATCTTTCGCGCGGTCGACGTCGACCTCAGCGTGCACGGCTCGCAAACCTACAAGCTCGCCGCATTCCTCGGTACCGACTTCGTGATCACCATTCACCGCGAAGCGATGCGCTCCGTCGACGACGTCTGGAAGCGGCTGCCCGGCGATAAACGTCCGTTGCAGCGCGGCCCCGACTTTCTGATGTACACGATCGTCGATCACATCGTCGACGCGCACTTCCCGCTGCTCGAGCAGATGGAAGAGTACGTCGACGCGCTGCAGGAATCGATCTTCGAAGACGCGCGCGAAAGCCATCTCGACGAGCTCCTCCATCTGAAGCGCGACGTCAACGTGTTGCGCCGCCATTCACTGCCGCAGCGTGAGCTGCTCAATCAGATCTCGCGCGGAGACGCGCAGTTCATCCGCCGCGAGCACCTCATCTACTTTCGCGATGCGTACGATCACATGTTCCGCATCAGCGAGACCATCGACGTCGAGCGCGACATGATGTCGGGAACGATGGAGGCGTATCTCTCCGTCGTCGCCAACCGCACGAACGACATCATGAAAGTGCTGACCGTTTTCTCCGCGATCATGCTGCCGCTCACGCTGATCGCCGGAATCTACGGGATGAACTTCGAGCACATGCCGGAGCTGCACTGGCTGCACGGTTACCCGTTCGCGCTCGGCCTGATGGCGGCGACCACAGGCGTGATGATCGTCTGGTTCTGGCGCAAAGGTTGGATCAGAGGTCCGGGACCGCGGCAACGTCGCGGCTCGCGGTTGTGAGCACCGTCAACTTCACCGCTTCGTAACTCCGCGTTTTCGTGACTCACGCGTATAACGACATGACCCGCCGGTCAGGGACGGCGCAACCTCAACGATGATCTTCAACAGACGCACCGACTTCAGGCGCATCGCCACGGCGCTGGCGTTGCTGCTCGCCGGCTGTGCGGCGTTTCGCCCGCACGACAATCACGGAATCGCTCCATCGCCGGCTCCCGGCACGACGTGGACTCCGCCCGCGAGTGCGATTCCGCCCGTCGAGACCGTCGCGCCGGTAACGCTGCCGGCGAACCTCGCGCCGGGCGCGGCCGTGTCGCTCGCGCAGGTCATCGACGTCGCGCTCTCCAACAATCCGCGAACGCGCTCGGCGTGGCTGCGCGCGCGCGTTGCCGAAGCGCAACTGGCGAGCAGCGAATCGGCGTACCTGCCGGAGATCGACGCGGCGGTGATCGCATCGCGGCAGAAAACCGTCAGCGGTCCCGCGCAAACGGCGCTCGCACCATCGATCGCGCTGAACTGGCTGCTCTTCGATTTCGGCGGACGTGATGCCGTCATCGAACAGGCGCGACAGTCGCTGATCGCCGCGGGCTTCGAGCACAACCAGGTCATTCAGGATGTGGTGCTCGATGCGCAGCGCGCGTATTACAGCTATCTCGACTCGAAGGCGCTGCTCGCGGCGCAGGACGCGACGCTGAAGGAACGCCAGACGGCGCTCGAGTCCGCCGAGGCG
This sequence comes from Acidobacteriota bacterium, assembly GCA_025463165.1. GTDB lineage: Bacteria > Acidobacteriota > Thermoanaerobaculia > Gp7-AA8 > Gp7-AA8 > JAOBAU01. The sequence goes on from JAOBAU010000319.1 coordinate 2,749, forward strand.
CGGCATCGGGCGGGAGTGGCAACGATTGCGGATGAGCTGCAGGCGCGTACCGCGCGCGCGCAGGCACAACTGACGCGCCAGACGATCGAAGGAAATCTGCGCACCGTCGAAGGATTGCTGGCGACGACGATGGGCCTGCCGGCGTCGACGCAATTCGATTTCGGCACGCTGCCGCTCGAGATTCCGGCGCGGCAGGTTTCGGAGCAGGTCGATGCGCTGCTGGCGCGCGCCGTCGTGCAGCGGCCGGAGCTCGCCGCCGCGCGCGCTGATGCACAGCGCGCCAGCGCGCATGTTCGTGAAGTGCGCGCGCAGGGATTGCCGACGATCGGACTGACGTCGAGCATCGGTCAGACATTTCTCAGCGGCGGTTCCGTTACGCCGTACTCGGCGGCCGTGGCGCTGCGCGTTCCGATCTTCACCGGCGGCCGCATCGCGAACGACGTTCGCGCCGCGCAGCTGGAAGCGGAGCTCGCACGCGAGAACGTCCGCTCGCTGCAGCAGCACGTCGACCTCGAAGTGTGGAGCAGCTATTACGCGCTGCAGACCGCCGAGCAGCGGCTCGTCATCGCGCGCGAGCTGCTGTCGAGCGCGCAGCAGTCGGCTGACGTCGCCAGCGGACGATACCGCGCGGGCGTCGGCACGATTCTCGATTTTCTAACAGCCGAATCGGCGCTCGAAAATGCGCGCGCCGAGGAAGTGCAGGCGCGTACCGACTGGTTTCTTTCCGTGGCGCAACTCGCGCACGACACCGGCTCGCTCGCGCCGCAACAGGGACAATGATGAAACGTTACGCAGTCATGCTTCTCGCCGCCGTCGCGGCGATCTCCTGCGCGAAAGAAAAACCGAAAGCGCGCGACGAGAAGGTTCCGGTCACGGTGGCGGTCGCCGAACAGCGCGACGTGCCGGTGCAGTTGCGAACGATCGGCAGCGTGCAGCCGTACTCGACCGTCGCGGTGCGCGCGCAGGTTCCCGGACAACTGATGCAGGTCCATTTTCGCGAAGGCGATGACGTGCGCCGCGGCGCACTGCTCTTCACGATCGATCCGCGTCCGTATGAAGCGGACCTGGCGAAAGCACGCGCGGCACTGGCGCGCGATGAAGCAGAGTTGCGCAACGCGGAAGCGGAGCGCACGCGTTACGCCGAGCTCGTGAAGAAGGACTACGTCACGCGCGAGGAGTACGGCAAGATCGTCGCGTCCGCCGAGTCGGCGCGCGCGGTCGCGGTGTCGGATCGCGCGGAGATTCAGAACGCCGAGCTCGCCCTCGCCTACTGCAGCATTCACGCGCCGATCGACGGCCGCACCGGCAGCCTGCAGGTTCACGCCGGCAACATCATTCGCGCCAACGACACCACGCCGCTGGTCGTCATCAATCAGGTGCAGCCGGTGTACGTGCAGTTCTCGGTGCCGGAGCGCGAGCTCGCAAAACTGCGCGCAACGTTCGGCACCGCGCCGGTGCCGGTCAGCGCATCGTCACAGGGAAACAACACCGCGCTCGCGCAGGGAAAGCTGTCGTTCGTCGACAACGCCATCGATCCGACCACCGGCACGATCACGCTCAAAGGACTCTTCGACAACGCCAACCGCGCGCTCTGGCCCGGCCAGTTCGTGAATGTGTCGGTGACGCTCTCCAGCCGCACCGCCGCAACGGTGGTTCCAACGCAAGCCGTGCAAAACGGCCAGCGCGGGCAGTACGTTTATGTAGTGAAGAACGACGGCGCCGTAGAAATGCGCCAGGTCAGCGTAGCGATGGCCATCGACCAGAGCTCGATCATCGACAAGGGCGTGACGCCGGGAGAAACCGTCGTCACCGACGGACAGATTCGACTGACGCCGAAGTCGCATGTGGAAGTGAAGAAGAACCTTTAACCAGGAAGGTGCAGAGTGCGGAGTGCTGAGTGCTGAGTAAAACCAAACCGGCCCATGCCTTGACTCAGCACTCTGCACTCTGCACTCAGCACCTCCGCCGTTAAGCAGTCAGAACCAGTCAGCGAAAACCATGAACCCAGCCGAGCCGTTCATCCGCCGCCCTGTCATGACGACGCTCGTCATGGTCGCCATTCTTCTGTTCGGAATCATGGCGTATCGCGAGCTGCCGGTCAGCGATCTGCCGAACGTCGATTTTCCGACGATCAACGTCAATGCTTCGCTGCCTGGCGCGAGTCCGGAGACGATGGCGGCGTCGGTGGCCACTCCGCTCGAGCGGCAGTTCTCCACCATCGCCGGTCTCGATTCGATGACCTCGGCGTCGTATCTCGGCTCGACGTCGATCACGCTGCAGTTCAACCTCTCGCGCGATCTCGATTCGGCCGCGCAGGACGTGCAGGCCGCCATCGCGGCGGCCGCGCGCCAGCTGCCGCCGAACATGCCGTCGCCGCCGTCGTACAGCAAAGTGAATCCGGCCGACACGCCGGTCATCTATCTCGCCCTCGTCTCCGACACGATGCCGCTCTACGAGCTCGACGAATACGCCGAGACGATGATGGCGCAGCGCATCTCCACCGTTCCCGGCGTCGCGCAGGTTCAGGTTTTCGGCGCACAGAAATACGCGGTGCGCGTGCAACTCGATCCGCGCGAGATCGCCACGCGCGGCGTCGGAATCGATGAAGTCGTCACGGCGATCCGCAACTCGAACGTCAACCTTCCCACCGGCGTCCTCAACGGTCCGTACACCTCCTACACGCTGCAGGCCAGCGGGCAGCTGTTCAAAGCAGCCGAGTATCGCCGCATCACGGTCGCGTACAAGAACGGCGCGCCCGTGCACCTCGAGGATCTCGGCAAAGTGCTCGACGACGTCGAGAACAATCAGGCCGCGGCGTGGTTCCGCGACAAACGCGGCTTCATTCTCGCCGTGCAGAAACAGCCGGGCACGAATGCCGTCGACGTCTCCGATCACGTCCGCGCGCTGCTGCCGCAGTTCCGCAACGACCTGCCGCCATCGGTCGATCTGCAGATCCATCGCGATCGCGCCGAATCGATTCGCGCATCCGTCAATGACGTGAAGTTCACCCTGATGCTGACGCTCGCACTGGTCATCATGGTGATCTTCCTCTTCCTCCGGAATCTCTCCGCGACGCTGATTCCCAGCCTCGCGCTGCCGCTGTCGATCGTCGGCACGTTCGCCGTCATGCATCTCTTCGGCTACTCGCTCGACAACCTGTCGCTGATGGCCATCACGCTGTCGGTCGGGTTCGTCGTCGACGACGCCATCGTCATGCTCGAGAACATCGTCCGGCACATGGAGATGGGCGAAAAACCGCTGGAAGCGGCGCTGAAAGGATCGAAGGAGATCAGCTTCACGATCATCTCGATGACGATCTCGCTAGCCGCCGTCTTCATCCCGATTCTTTTCATGGGCGGCATCCTCGGCCGGCTGTTCCATGAATTCGCCGTCACGATCGGCACCGCGATTCTCGTCTCCGGCTTCGTCTCGCTTTCGCTGACGCCACTGCTCTCCGCCAAGTTTCTTCGCCCGCACACGAACGAGAAACACGGCCGTCTCTACCAGGTGACCGAGCGGATGTTCGACGGCATGCTCGCCTTCTACGAGCGCGGTCTGCGCCTCGCGCTTCGGCGCCGCGCCGCAACGCTCGTTCTCTCGCTCATCGTGCTCGCCGCGACCGTATGGCTGTTCAAAGCCGTTCCGAAAGGTTTCATCCCGAACGAAGACTCGGGCGAGATCCGCATCAGTCTCGAAGCGGTGCAGGGCATCTCGTTCGTCGATCTCGTGCGCCACCAGCGCGCCGTCATGGCGGTCGTCGAAAAAGACCCGCGCGTCGCCACCTTCTTCTCGTTCGCCGGCGGCGGACGCGGTGCGGCGAACACCGGCAGCATCTCACTGCGTCTCGTGCCGCGCGCGCAACGCGACAAATCCGTCGACGAGATCATCGACGAGCTCCGTCCGAAGCTGAACGCGATTCCGGGCATTCGTGCGTCGCTCCAGAATCCACCGCCGATCCGACTCGGCGGCCGTCAGTCGGCGTCGCAGTATCAATACACGCTGCAATCGCCCGACACCGCGACGCTCTACACGTCATCGCAAACGATGGTCGAGAAAGTGCGCGCACTGCCGGGATTCATCGACGTCAACACGGATCTGCTGCTGCGCAACCCGACCGTGAACGTCGAGATCGATCGCGAGCGCGCCGCCGCACTCGGCCTCACCGCGCAACAGGTCGAAGACGCACTCTTCTCCGCGTACGCGACGCGGCAGGTGTCGACGATCTACGCGCCGACGAACGCCTATCAGGTCATCATGGAGCTCGATCCGCAGTTCCAGGCGAACCCGCAGGCGCTGTCGATGCTCTACGTGCGCGCCGCGTCGGGCGAGCTCGTGCCGCTCGACACGCTCGCGAAGCTCGTCCCATCCGTCGGTCCGCTCGCCGTCAATCACTCCGGCCAGCTGCCGTCGGTCACGATCTCCTTCAACCTCAAGCCGGGCGTCTCGCTCGGCGAAGCGGTCGCGATGATCGACAAGACCGCCGCGTCCGCGCTGCCGTCGAGCATCTCGACGAGCTTCCAGGGAACCGCGCAGGCATTTCAGTCATCACTCCAGGGTCTCGGCCTGCTGCTGATCATGGCCATCGCCGTGATCTACATGGTCCTCGGCATCCTCTACGAGAGCTTCATCCATCCGCTGACGATTCTCTCGGCGCTGCCGTTCGCCGGCTTCGGCGCGCTGCTGACGCTGCTCGTCTTCCGCGTCGACCTCTCGATCTACGCATTCGTCGGGATCATCATGCTCGTCGGTCTCGTCAAGAAGAACGGCATCATGATGGTCGACTTCGCACTCGACGCGCAGAAGCAGGGCAAGAGCGCGGAGGACGCGATTTACGAAGCGTGCGTCGTCCGCTTCCGGCCGATCATGATGACGACGATGGCCGCGCTGATGGGCACGCTGCCGCTCGCACTCGGATTCGGCGCCGGCGCGGAGTCGCGTCGTCCGCTCGGTCTTGCCGTCGTCGGCGGTCTGATCTTCTCGCAGACGCTGACGCTGTACGTGACGCCGGTCTTCTTCCTCTACATGGAGAAGCTGCGCCGCAAACCGAAGAGCGACGATTCGCAGATGACGCTCGACGAACTGGTGCGCGAGCGGGAACCGGTGGAAGCGTAGCGCTTGCGCGTCGTCGCCATCGCAGCGCCGGAATTCGCATCGCTGCCGATGCTCCGCGCTGCGGTTCGCGACGTGGTCATCTCCAACGACGTTGCGGTATTGCGTAACGCGCTCCGCGATGCGGACGTGATCGTCGTCGCGCCACGCGAAGGACGATTGCTGCGTGAACTCTGGCCGCACGCGGCGCGCGTTCGCTGGGTGCACGCGCTCGCCGCCGGCGTCGAGTCGCTGCTGTTCGATGAGCTTCGCGCCGGCGATGTGCCGCTCACGAATTCGCGCGGGATCTTCGCCGACGCGCTCGGTGAATGGGCGCTCGCGGCGATGCTCTTCTTCGCGAAAGATCTTCGCCGGCTCGTGCGCCAGCAGGACGCGCAGCGCTGGACGCCGTTCAATATTGAAGCGCTGGATGGAGCGACGCTCGGCATCGTTGGCTTCGGCGGAATCGGTCGCGCTGTTGCTCGTCGTGCCGAGGCGTTCGGAATGCGGGTGGTTGCAACGCGGGCGACGCCGCTCGATGAGCTGCTCGCCGCTGCCGACTACGTCGTGATCTCGACGCCGCTCACGCCGGAGACACTACGGCTGATTGGTGCGCGCGAGCTCTCGCTGATGAAGACGAATGCGGTGCTGATCAACATCGGCCGTGGTGCGGTCGCCGATGAGGCAGCGCTGATCGACGCCTTACGTGACCGGCGCATTCGCGGCGCTGCGCTCGATGTATTCGAGAGCGAGCCGCTCGCTGCCGGGCATCCGTTCTGGTCGATGGAGAACGTGTTGCTCTCGCCGCATTGCGCCGATCACACGGACGACGCGCACGATCGGACGATGGCGTTTTTTCTGGAGAATTTGCGGCGGCTCGAGAGTGGCGAGGCGCTGGTGAATGTGGTGGACAAGGCGAAGGGCTACTAAGCCTCCGCCACATCCCCGTGCGCCCGCAAGAACGTCTCCGGCTTCGAGAACACCTTCGCGATGTTCATGCCGTTCCGCACGGCCGACAACGTCACCTTCCGCGTGGCGAGCGCGGCGCCGAGTTGCACGTAGGTCCGCAGCTTGCCGCGATGCCGATAGCGAACATCGAGCGCATGCCGCCACAGTCCTGAATACTCATCGTAGAAATCGCGCAGCGGCAGCTTCGTCGGCAGCACGGCGTGGACGATGTCGTACATCTCCCAGTCGTGCGTCGTCACATTCTGACTGGCCGTATCCCACAGATCGGTTCCGGGCAGCGGCGTGAGGATTGAGAAGCCGCTGTTGTATGCGCCCATCTGATCGATCCATTCGCGCAGCCGCGCGAAGTCATCGTGGTCCCACGCGGGATCGACGATGAAGTTCGGCGTGTAGCCGACGCCGAGGTCGCGGAGGATCTCGATCGCCTGGACGTTGTTGCAGGCTTTGTTCTTCTTGTTGACGAGCGCCAGCCCTTCGTCGGTGACTGATTCGAGGCCGAGGAAGATCGAAAGGTTGCCGCAGTCCTTCCACATCTCGATGAGATGCGGGAACTTCACGATGATGTCGGTGCGCGTCTGCACCGTGAAGTACTTTTTGATTCCGGCCGCTTTGATCTGCCGCGCCATCTCTTCGCCGCGCTTCACGTTCATCCAGAAGATGTCGTCGGTGATGAAGATGTTCGGCGCGTCGATCGTCAGCAATTCCTGCACGACACGCTCCGGAGACTTCTCGCGGAACGTGCTCTCGTGAAACTTCCACACCGAGCAGAAGTTGCATTTGAACGGACAACCGCGTGCGGTTTCCATCAGCGCCAGCGGCTTCCGGAAGTTGATGTAGTAGTGATCGGCGTAGTGCTTGATGAGATGCCGCGCCGGCATCGGATACGAATCGAGATTCGGCCGCGCCACGACGTCGCCGGTCGAGATCCATTCGTCTTTGCGGCGGAACGTCAGCCCGCGCACGGCGGCGGGATCGGTGCCGGCGCGCAGCGCTTCGACGAGCGGCGGCAGCACTTCCTCTCCATCGCCGCACGCGATGAAGTCGATCGCGTCGTGATGGAACCATTTCGGATCGCGCGAGGCATCGTGTCCGCCGACGATCACCACCGTCCGCGGCAGCTCGCGCTTGATGCGCTGCGCGAGGCGGACGGTACGGTTGCGCTCCGTCGTGAAGTTGCACTGCAGGCCGACGACGTCCGGCTCGAAGAGGCGGCATGCTTCGAGTCCGGCCTCTTCGCCGTCGATGCGGAGATCGAAGACTTTGCACTCGTGACCGTCAACTTCGAGACAGGCGGCGACGCAGATCGGGCCGAGCGGCTCGACGAACGTCAGCATTTCGAGGCCGAGGATGCCGCCAACCGGCGGTTTGATGAAAGCGATCTTCATTGCGGGATGCGTCAATGTAACCGAAAGCCCGTGCGGAATGAAAATTCAGCGGCTGCCGCCGCTTCGCGCGGTGCGGTCTTGACAGAATAAATCCCCGCGCATATCGTTAGCACTCACACAGGGTGAGTGCCAGCAACTCACCTTCCGGACCGGAGTTTCAGGGACGGCGCAATCGCTGAAAATCAACCGAAGGAGTTCACGTATGTCTATGAATCTACGTCCGTTGTACGACCGCATCGTCGTCAAGCGCAAAGAGACCGGCGAGCAGGTTCGCGGCGGGATCATCATCCCGGATACCGCAAAAGAGAAGCCGCAGGAAGCCGAAGTCATCGCCGTTGGCGAGGGCAAGTGGTCGGATGACGGCAAGCGCATGAAGCTCGACGTCAAGAAGGGCGACACCGTCCTCATTGGCAAGTACTCGGGTACCGACATCAAGCTCGAAGACGTCGAGTACACGATCCTGCGCGAGGACGAAGTTCTCGCCATCGTCGAGTAACCACTTCAGTAAGGAGAGACTCAATGGCTAAAAGAATCACGTACGGAGAAGAGGCTCGCCAGGCGATCCTCAAAGGCGTCAACAAGCTCGCCGACGCGGTGAAAGTCACCCTCGGCCCGAAAGGCCGCAACGTCGTCATCGAGAAGAAATTCGGCTCGCCGACGATCACCAAGGACGGCGTCACCGTCGCCAAGGAAATCGAGCTGAAAGATGAGCTCGAGAATGCCGGCGCGCAGATGGTTCGCGAGGTCGCTTCGAAGACCTCCGACACCGCCGGCGACGGAACCACCACCGCAACCGTTCTCGCCCAGGCGATCTATCGCGAAGGCATCAAGAACGTCACCGCCGGTGCGAACCCGATGGACCTCAAGCGCGGCATCGAGCTCGCCGTGCGCGCCGCGGTCGAGGCGATCGACAAGATGGCCAAGCCGGTCGAGGGCAAGGACATCGCCCACATCGGAACCATCTCGGCGAACAACGATGAAGAGATCGGCACGATCATCGCCGAGGCGATGGGCAAAGTCGGCAAAGACGGCGTCATCACCGTCGAAGAAGCACGCGGCCTCGACACCGTCCTCGAAGTCGTCGAAGGCATGCAGTTCGACCGTGGCTATCTCTCGCCGTACTTCGTGACCGACCCGGAGCGGATGGAGTCGGTTCTCGAGAACGCGAAGATCCTGATCTACGAGAAGAAGATCTCGTCGATGAAAGACCTCCTGCCGATCCTCGAGCAGGTCGCCCGTCAGGGCAAGCCGTTCCTCATCATCGCTGAAGACATCGAGGGCGAGGCTCTGGCCACGCTCGTCGTGAACAAGCTGCGCGGCACGCTCAACGTCGCCGCCGTCAAGGCGCCGGGCTTCGGCGATCGTCGCAAGGCGATGCTCGAAGACATCGCCATTCTCACGGGCGGCAAGCTGATCTCGGAAGACATCGGCGTGAAGCTCGAGAGCGTGAAGTGGGAAGACCTCGGCGATGCGAAGCGCGTCGCGATCGACAAGGACACCACCACGCTCGTCACCGATGCCGACGACAAGGCCCGCAAGGACACCATCGCCGGCCGCGTGAAGCAGATCCGCACCATGATCGACGACACGACGTCCGACTACGATCGTGAGAAGCTCCAGGAGCGTCTCGCGAAGCTCGTCGGCGGCGTGGCCGTGATCAAGGTCGGCGCTGCGACCGAGACCGAGATGAAGGAAAAGAAGGCGCGCGTCGAAGATGCGATGCACGCCACGAAGGCAGCCGTCGAAGAGGGCATCGTCCCAGGCGGCGGCGTCGCGCTGCTCCGCGTGGTCGAAGCGATCAACGCGGTGAAGGCCGAGGGCGACGTTCGCACCGGCGTCAACATCATCAAGCGCGCGGTTGAAGAGCCGTTCCGCCAGATCGTCTTCAACGCCGGTCTGGAAGGCTCGGTCCTGCTGAATGAAGTCCGCGCCAAGGGCGGCACGTTCGGCTTCGACGCTCGCAGCGGCGAGATGGTCGACATGCTGGAAGCCGGCATCATCGATCCGGCCAAGGTGACGAAGCAGGCGCTCCAGAACGCCTCCTCGATCGCCGGCCTCATGCTCACCACCGAAGCGCTCGTCTCCGAGATCAAGGAAGACGAGAAGCCGCAGGCTGGTGGTCAGGGTGGACCGGGCGGCATGGGCGGCATGTACTAAGCCTCACGCCAAACGAATGCAAATCGAGCGAGCCGGGGAAACCGGCTCGCTTTTTTGTGTGCGCGTTTACGGCGCCGTCCGCTTCTCGGTCTCAAGCCCGAAGTACATCACGCCATCGTGGCTCTCCGAGAACGCGATCGCGTCGATGTCGTCGTAGTCGTTGTGGAACGTCTGGATCGCGCGCGCGCCGGCGTCGTAGCGATAGATGTCGGTGCCGTATCCCTGAAAGTAC
>JAOBAU010000019.1 GCA_025463165.1 Acidobacteriota bacterium
ATGTTCATCCCCAGTAGGACGTCGTGATCTCGCAATCGCCGAACACGGCGGCCTGACAGGCGAGCCGTTCTCCGTCATCGAATCCGATTCGCGTCAGCGTTCGTAATTCGATCGACGTCATCGGGCTCAGCTGCTCTGCTCCGTCGACGATGCGGACGCGGCAGCGGGCGCAGATGCCGGTGGCGCCGCATGAATTTCCGATCGGTGCGCCGGCGCGGCGGGCGACGTCCAGCACGGTCTCGTTCGCTTTCGCGTCAGCGCTTTTTGCGAGCGGTGTGAATGTCACGCGCACGGTCACATTCTCGTGTACGAGGAAACTTTTGGGCGATTTCGTCGTCTGATCCATCAACAGACACGGAGGAACAAGTCATGAAAACGACAGCAGACGAGAAACGCGTAGCCGAGGAGATCGTGGGGGTCATGGGCTCAGCGGTGCGCGTCTGTTCGGACGATCGTGACACCGTGCGCTTCGCGGTGCGCGCCGAAGGACTGGCGCTTCGGACGATCGTTTTCACGCGGGCCGCGCTGCGCAAGCTGGCGCTCGATCCGATCCGCGCGATCAAGGTCGAGTACCTGCAGCGCGACATCCTGCGCAGCGCCTCGCGTCGCGCCGAATATCGTTACCCGCGGCGGAACAAGGTGGCGGAAGCGGTGAGACGGCAGATTGCGGCGATGGCGGTGTGAGAGTAACGAGGTATGAGGGATGAGGCATGAGTAAAAGCCTCTGACTCATACCTCATGCCCCATACCGTGCGGCTGTAACCGACTATTTGCAGGTTTCGCCATTGCTTTTCCGACGATCCGGCGGTAAATTACCGTCATGGCCGTCGAACTTGATGATTATGACCTGAACATCCTCGGCCTGCTGCTTCGCGACGGCCGCACGCCCGCTTCGCAGCTTGCCGATCGCGTCGGGCTTTCCCGCCCCGCCGTCGCCGAGCGGATCGAGAAGCTCGAGCGCAACGGTGTCATCCGCGGCACAACCGTCGTCGTCGAACCATCCGCGATCGGCCGCGAGATCACCGCATTCGTCTCCGCGCGCGGTGATCTCACGCCGAAAGGATGGAAAGCCTTCGAGGAGCTGATGCGCTCCGACGAAGTGCTCGAAGTTCACACCGTCGCCGGCGACGACTGCTTCCTCGTCAAAGTTCGCACCGGCTCCATCAGCTCGCTCAACACGCTCGTCGCAAAACTGACAGCGCCGCCGCTGTCTCTCTCGACGCGCACGACCATCGTCATGCAGACGCACTGCGAAAAGATCGGCGGCATCACCCTCGGAGATCCGTCATGAAAAGCGATCGCGCCCTCGCATACGTCGCATTCGCCACCGTCTGTTTCGTCTGGGGGACGACGTATCTCGCCATTCGTGTGGCCATCGAAACGATTCCGCCGCTACTCCTGACCGGACTGCGTTTCACCATCGCCGGACTCGTACTCTGGGCCATCGGCGCGATGCGCGGCGAACGTCTTCCGCGCCAGCCGCGCATCTGGCTGCATGCGGTGATCGCCGGCGTGCTGCTCATCTGCATCGGCAACTTCGCGGTGGTTTGGGCGGAGCAGTGGGTGCCGAGCGGCATGGCCGCGCTGCTCGTCGCGACCGCACCGTTCTGGGCGGCGCTCATCGAACTGTTCCGCGGTCAGGAAAAGGTCGGACTGCAACGCGGCATCGGCATGCTCATCGGCTTCGTCGGCGTCGCGCTGCTCGTCACTCCGCGCGGCCCGGACGGCGCGTGGGACGTGCACTTTCTCCTCGGCGCCGCCGCGATCCAGATCGGCTGTCTCGCCTGGCAGTACGGCTCCATTCACGGCAAGCACGAACTGAAATCGATCTCGCCGCTGATGTCGTCGACGCTGCAGATGCTCGCCGGCGGAATCATTCTCGACGTCGCCGGCCTCGCCGCCGGCGAGCTGCCGCGCTTTCACGTCAACACGCGGACGCTCTTCGCGCTCATCTATCTGACGATCTTCGGCTCGATCATCGCGTACAGCGCCTACATCTACGCGCTCTCGAAGCTCCGCGCGACGAACGTGTCGCTTTACGCGTACGTCAATCCCGTCGTCGCCGTGATCCTCGGCTGGATGATTCTCAACGAGCAGCTGACGCCGATGTCGTTCGTGGCGATGATCGTCATTCTCGGCGGCGTCGCGCTCGTGCAGAGCGCGCGGAATGATGCACCAAAAGCGGTCGCGGCCGTGGCGGAAGAGGCGACGCGGAACGCCGCTTGAACGTATCAGTCGGGTGACTTCGCGACTGCTCCTCGTTCTCTTTCTCATCACCGCTCCCGCAAGCGCGCAGATCGTGCTCGCGCCGGTCGTCGGCGGACTCGACCGTCCGGTGCAGGCCGTCACCGCGCACGACCACACCGGTGATCTCTACATCGCGCAGCAGGAAGGCCGGATCTTTCGCTATGACGGCCTCACTCTCTCGCTCTTTCTCGACATCCGCGACGTCGTCGAATGCTGTCCGAACGGCGGGCTGCTGAGCGTCGTCTTTCATCCGAACTACGCGATCAACAAACAGCTCTTTGTTCTTTACGTCGACAAGAACAGCGACACCGCCGTCGCGCGCTACACCGGCACGACGCCGCAACTGCTCTTCACGCAGCCGCAGCCGAAAGACAACGTCCCGAACCATCACGGCGGCACGCTGCAGTTCGGTCCCGACGGAATGCTCTACATCTCGATCGGCGACGGCGGCGCATACGTGAAGGTGACGAATCGCGCGCAGGAGCTCGATCATCTCCTCGGCAAACTGCTGCGCATCGACGTCGATCGCGGTTCGCCGTACGCGATTCCTGCCGACAATCCGTACGCGACCACGCCCGGCGTGCGGCCGGAGATCTTCGCGTACGGCTTCCGCAATCCGTGGCGCTTCAGCTTCGATCGCATCACCGGCGAGCTGCTCCTGGGCGACGTCGGACAGGATGATTTCGAAGAGATCGACGCGATGACGATCGCCGCCGCGCGCGGCGCGAACTTCGGCTGGCCGCGGATGGAAGGTCTGCACTGCTATCCGAAAACCGCGCCGTGCAGCGCGGAAGGACTGACGCTGCCGAGCCTCGAGTATCCGCGCGCGGAAGGCTGCTCGGTCACCGGCGGCTATCGTTATCGCGGCTCGCGGCAGAAGCGTTTTCGCGACGTCTACTTCTACGGCGACTGGTGCTCGGGCACGATCTGGGGCGCGACTGAAGAAGCATACGGACAGTGGTCAACGCGGGCGATGCTCGCCAGCGGACTGGCCGTCGTCTCCTTCGGCGAAGACGACGACGGCGAGCTCTATGTCGTCGATTACAACGGCCGCGTTTTTCGCGTCGTCGATGCAGCCGGACCGCGCATCCGCGTCAGCCGTCGCGCTTGATCGTTTCGATGATCTCCGCGATCTTCGCCACGGCGCCGGCCAGCGGCAGCTGACACGTTCCGGCGCCGCGATGACCGCCGCCGCCGTACTGATCCATCAGCTTGCCGACGTCGGTCTTCGACGTCCGGTTGAAGATGCTGTGGCCGACCGCGCAGACGACGAACTCGCCCTTCTTGCCGTCGAAGATGCGCACCTGAATGTTCGCGTCGGGAAACATCGTGTAGATGAGAAATCGGTTGCCGGTCGGCATGTCGCCGATGCCGCGCAGGTCGGTGATGATCACGTTTCCTTCGACACGTGAGTGCTCGCGCATCGATTTCGCGAACGTCTCCTGTCCTTCGAAGTAACGGTCGGTCCGCTCCTTCACGTCGGGCATGGCCACGATCTCATCGACGCTCGTCGAGCCGATCCAGTCGACGAGCTTCAGCATCAGCTCGCGATTGCTGATCCGATAGTTGTGGTGATACGCGAGGCCGGTGCGCGGGTCCATCACGTATGAGAGGAGGATCCAGCCCTTCGGATCGGTGACGTCTTCGATCGAGAGATTCGCCGAATCCGACTTGTCGACCGACTCGAGGAGCGCGTGGAATCGCTGCAACTTCGCCCCCTCGCCCTTCGCGACGTAGTAGTTGTAGACGACGCGCGCCGCGGACGGCGCCACTTCGAAGCGCCCTTCGAATCGCGCGTCGCCGAGCTCGTTGCGAACCGCTTCGCTCGAATGATGATCGAACCACATCCCGACGCCGGGCTGATACGGCAGATTGGTGAGGATGTCGTTCGAGGTGACGAGGACTTTTCCGTCCTGCACATCCTTCGGATGGACGAACTCGATGGCGTCGATGGCGGTGACTTCGCGCAGCAGGACGGCGCAGACGAGGCCGTCAAAATCGGACCGGGTGATGAGGCGCATGCACGTCTCCTCTCAGTGATTGGACGATTCTAGTGTGAAACCTGGCGCATGATTGGGCCATGAACCCTCGCGTCGCCGCTGTCATCGCCGTCACATCGCTCGCCGCCGTGGTCGTCGTAGTGGCCGTTTCTGCAGCTCCGGATACGAGAGCGCTCGACGCTCGCATCGGCGCGACGCCGGTCGTCGTCGAGCTCTTCACGTCGCAGGGTTGTTCGAGTTGTCCACCCGCCGATGCGCTGCTGCGAGCGTTCACGCGCGATGAAAAACTGCGCGGCAAAGTGATCCCACTCGCGTTCCACGTCGACTACTGGGATCGCCTCGGCTGGCGCGATCCGTTCTCATCGCGCACCGCCACGCAGCGCCAGATGGCGTACATCCGCACGCTGCGCGTGAACAGCGCATACACGCCGCAGATCGTCATCAACGGTGCGCGGGAGATGGTCGGCTCGAACGAAAGCGCGATCGCGTCAGCGATTGAAGCGGCGTCGAAACAGCCGTCCGCCGGCACGCTGCGCCTCACCACCGCGCGGAAAGACAACACGATCGACGTCACGTTGCGCGGCGACGTCGCACGCGAAGGAAACGACCTGATCGTCGCGCTGTATGAAGATGATGTGATGACCGAGGTTGGCTCGGGCGAGAACGGTGGCCGCAAGCTGGTGAATGATGCGGTCGTGCGCCAGTTCGTGCGGATCGACGCCGCGCGCGGCGCACTCGAGAAGATGGTGACGTTTCGCACCGAGCCGGCGTGGCAGACCAACAAGCTCGGCGTCGCCGCATTTCTGCAGGACAAGACGACGCTGAAGATTGGCGCCGCCGCTTCCACGCCTTCGGGTCCGTGAGGATTTAGCGAATGCTGATCGCGATGCTGTTGGCTGCGACGCTGCAGTTCGGAACGGTAAAGCGGCCGGTCTTTGTGATCGACGTCGATCATCCGAAGCTCGAGGAGGTTGCCGCAAGCGCGACCGCCGGCATGACGAAGACGCGCGTTGGCAATGCCGACGTTTACGTGCACGTGCCGCCGAACGCCGACGACGAGAATGCGACGATCGACGTCGTCGTCGCGGCGCGTGGTCGCTTGCGCGCGGTCCACGTGCCGTTCTACGGGAATTGCGCTCCCCGTCCGCCGCGCGTCTCGCTCGCGACCGACGATCCGAACGTGCCGATCATCCGCGTCGACGTGAATTCGCCGCAGGACGTGGTCGCAGTTGATCAAACGGTGCTGCTCGATCTGCGCGGCGAGCCGATGGCGACGTCAGTCGGCGCGGAGGACTTCGAGGGCCACGGCAGATGCGGCAGCCCGGGCGCGTACTACGCGGTGAAAACCGCAATGACATGCCAGTGGAGCGCCACGCGTGGAGACTTCGTTTGCCGTCAGGCACGCGTACAGATTCGCGACTGGAACACGCGCGTCGCGTGGCGGACATTTCTGTTGCTGCGCGACGAGCCGATCGTCCGCGCTCGCGATGTGAAGAAGCCCGACGAATTGCTGACGAACAGCGAGCGGACAGTCGCCGGAGAGGGAGTCGTGGAATCGATCCCGATCGCCGACGGCCTCGAGCTGTTTGTCATTCCGTCGACCGGGGAACTGTTTGAACTGCACGGCTGGCT
>JAOBAU010000357.1 GCA_025463165.1 Acidobacteriota bacterium
CGCTCCGCGATCAGAACAACATCGCGAGCGCGGTACCTGATGTCGCGTACTCGATCGTCGAGCTCGACAACATCGCGGCGAGCGGTTCGCTCGTCGGACCGTACGTGCAGATCGTCGACACCGAGAATCCGCGCACGACGCCGGCCGACGCGTCGCAGTCGCTGCTCTTCGATCGAAGCCAGCAGCAGTTCGAAGAGGTCAACGCGTACTTCCACATCGATCGCTCGTTGCGTTACATCGAGTCGCTCGGCTACAGCGGCGCGCGGCGGTTGCTCAACTACTCGCTGCCGATCGATGCGCATGCTGCGAACGGCACCGACAATTCCTATTACGTGAGCGGCTTTCGCGCGGGCGAGGGCGGGCTGTATTTCGGGGATGGCGGCGTTGATGACGCCGAGGATTCCGACATCATGACGCACGAGCTCGGGCATGCGATTCAGGACTGGATCGCGCCCGGCACGTTCACCGGATCGTCTGCCGGACAACCGCGCGCGCTTGGCGAAGGATTCGGCGATTACTGGGCGTTCTCGTCCGGCTTCGAGCAATCGATCGCGAGCGGCCGCGATGCGTTCTGCATCGCCGACTGGGACGCGCGCTGCTTCGGCGACGACTCATCGCAAAGCTGCGCGTATCCGGACGGCGCGAACTGTTTGCGCCGAGTCGATTCGACGAAGACGATGCGCGATTACAACAACGCCGATTCCGCCGGCACCGAACATCGCAACGGCGAGATCTGGTCGTCCGCGCTGCGCGAGATCTTCCTCGCGAATGTCGCGCGCTACGGCCCGGCGCAGGGGAAGCGGATCACCGACACGCTGGCGATCGAAGGAACGTTCGGCGTGCCGCCGAATCCGACCTACGCGACGATGGCGCATAAGCTTCTCGACGCCGACCGCGAGCTCTACAACGCCGCGAACAGCGCGGCGATCTGCAGTGCGATGCAACTTCGCGAGATCCTGCCTGCCGGCGGATGCGACGCCATGCCGCGCGGCGAGCTGACGCTCTTTCAAAGCGCGCAGCAGGGAATCGCCATCCCCGATCTCGACACGACCGGCATCACGACGACGCTGACGATCGACGACGCGCGCACGATCGAATCGTTGTACGTCGACGTCGACATCGCGCACACCGCGCGCGGCGATCTGCAACTGACGCTCATCGCTCCGGACGGCACGACCGTCGCACTGCAGCACGCATCACTTGATCGCACCGCGAACCTGCGTGCGACGTTCGGCCTCGACACGCTGCCGGCCGATTCGCTCGACGTCTTCCGCGGCCGCTCCGCGCGCGGCACCTGGAAGCTGGTCGTCGCCGACGTTCGTCCGAGAGATCAGGGAACGCTGCGCTCGTGGGGACTCGTGATTCGATTCGCGGGCGAGCAACCGTCGGCGGTTCGTCCGGCAGCGAGCGGCGTCCGGCAGACGATTGCAGCGGTCGCGCACGTGACCGGCGTGAACGGAACGACGTTCATCACCGACGTGCGGCTCTTCAATCCGTCGACGCTTGTGCCCGCGAACGTCACGCTCATCTTCACACCAACCGGTGCGGACGGAACAACGTCGTTCAGCGCGGTGAAGGTCACGGTGGCGCCGCTGAAGCTCGCGCAACTTGCCGACGTCGTCGCGCAGATGTTCCGCACCACCGGTACCGGGCAACTCGAGCTGCAGGGCGACGACGTCATCGTCACGAGCCGCACGTACACCGAGAGTGCGAGCGGAACGTATGGACAGGACGTCGGCAGCGTGTCGGCGTCTCCGAGCCAGACGACGGCCGCCGGCGGCGCGCCGCTGACGATCTCGCTCATCACCGTCAACGACGCCTTCCGCACGAACGTCGGCCTCGCCGAGATCGGTGGCGGCAGCGGACTCGCGCGTTTCACCATTCACGATACGAGCGGCGCGATCGTCGATACGATTGATGTGCCGGTCGCGCCGTTCACGCATGTTCAGTTGCCGTTGCTGCGTGCGCGCGGAGAGTTGTACGCGAAGCTGCAGACGCTCAGCGGCGCCGCGGTCATCACCGGCTACGCGTCGGTGGTCGACAACAGAACCGGTGACGCCACGTACGTTCCCGCTGCCGGCGCGCCGACCGCGACTCACGCGGAGCTCCCGGCGATTCACGCGAGCGGCGCGAACAGCACGGAATGGCGCACCGATGTCTCGCTCATCAATCCGAGCTCGCAGCCGGCAAACGTCAGCGTAAAAATCTCCGGCGGGCCCACGATGTTTCTGGCCATCGCGCCGGGAGAAATGAAGCTCCTGCACGACATCATCGGATTCGTCCCCTTCCTCACCGGATTGCACGCGTTCACGATCGACTCGCTCGGAACTCCGCCGCTGCTCGTAACCAGCCGCACGTGGACTGCCAGCGCCACCGGCTCGTACGGTCAGTTCATTGGCTCAAGCGCCGACATCGGCCGCCCGACGTCGACCGTCATCGGCGTCGACGACGACGATGACTTCCGGACGAACGTCGGCTTCCGGTTCGCGCAGGATCCCGCCGCGATGACCGTTCGCGTGTTCGATGCCGATGGCAACCCGCGCGGAGAACGACAGTTTCTGATCCTGGACAACGAGCCGGTGCAGTTCTCGTTGCGAAGCCTGATCAGCGGTCCGCTGACAAACGGGCGCGTCGTTTTTGAAAGTGGCGCCATTTCAAGGCTCGATTTTGCGTACGCATCTGTGGTCGATAATCGAACCTCGGACCCAGCCTATATTCCTGCACGCTAAATGTGGCTCGAAAACGCGGCCGCAAATTGAAATTTGCGCATGCGCGGCGAAATCCTTATCCTTCGCCGGCCATGTCCGTCCCCGTTCTCCCGGAGCCGCAGACTCTCGCTCAGGTACCGTTTCGTGTACTCGAGGAAGTCATTCGGCAACTGCGCAGCACCCGAAATGACATCATCCGTTTCGGCGTCTGGAACATCCGCAACCTCACCGACGACGAGTTCAACCACACCGACGATCGCAAGCTCCTCGGCTATTTCCGGCAGGATCTCCTCGAAACGCGCTTCCTCTCGAAAGGACGCCGCATCGACCTCGCGCAGCTCTGGGCGTGGTTCGACGATCAGATGCGCAGCGTCGAGCCGATGCTCATCGGCACTGAGGAGGTCTTCGTCAATATTCATGACAAAGACCTCGACAAGGTGCGCAAGCGGATCGAAGAGATTCAGGCGTTCTTCCCGACGCTGCGCGGCGACGATCTCGAAGCGTTCAAGCGGGTGAAGTACAAGCTGCGCCGCACGGTCATGCGCCTGACGTACGACCTGCACCACCTCTTCAAGCGGCTCGAGAAGTATCGGAAGAACCACTTCGGTCCCGGAATCGGCGCGCCGCGTTCGGAACGAATCTCACTCGAAGTGGTCGCCGATATCCCCGAGCCGCCGATGCTCGACGAACACGAGCTCGAGCACGAAGATCACGCCGACGCGTAAGCGTGTTCGCCGCTTAGATCTCCACCTGCTGCACGCTTCCTTCACCGACCGCGACGTCGACGCTCGCGAGCACGTGATCGGCGTTGTCGAGGATTTGCAGCCGGTAATTTCCGGGAGCGATGTTCGTCACCGTCGTCGCGCCCGGAGTCGGGTCGATGCTGAAGAGTCCCGCCCCATCCATACCGCGCGGGTACGCGCTGCCGTCGGCGGTCACGAGACGCGCGCGCTGGCGTGTCGATGACTTCGACTTCACGACCAGACTGCCGCCAGGCGTGAGTCCGACCGTCTGCTTTCCGGGCGACGAGATCGTCAGCACCTGCGCGGCGTAGCCGGGCGCAAAAACGGTCGCGCGATAGGTGCCGGCGGCGAGCGTCAGCTTCACCTCTTCAGCGGAACCGCCGAAGCGGAAGCTCGGCGTGTAAACGGTGCGCCCCTGCATGTCGACGACGGAGACGTATGCGCTGAGCAGCTGATTGTTGCGCGCGTCGACGACGCGCAGCGTCAGGCCGGCGTTCGGCGTCAGCTTGAACTGCAGATCGGCCGCGCCGTTGTCGGTCACGGTGACGTCGAGCACCTGATTGCCGTAGCCCTCTTTGTCGGCCACGGCGGTGTAGCTGCCGGTCGAAAGCGAATCGACGACGAACGCGCCGTTCGGATCGGTGCCGGCGCTGCGCACCATCATCATCCCGGCCACTCCCTGCTGCTGCGACGGACGGAGATCGATGTGCGCATCGGCGATCGCTTCGCCGGTCGACGCGTCGACGACGCGGCCGCGCAGCGAGACGATTTTCACGTCGATGTCGAAGTTGCCTGAGCCCTTCACCTCGTACGTCGTCTGGAACGACACGTTGCGATCGAGATCATTCACGGCGACGTCGTACGGCGCATCGTCGAGACTGTTCACGGAGTAAGCGCCGGAACCGTCAGCGGTCGTGCGCGCGCTCGTCTGCGCGCGGCCGTTGCGCGGGAAAAATGACACCATGGCGCCCGGCAGCGGCTGACCGCCACGCGTGACGCGGCCGCGAATCACCGTATCGCTGCGGAATTGAAGATCGACCTGCGCCGACGAGCCGGAGCTCACCTCCACCGACTTCGTCTCCGACGTCTTGCTGCCGCTGAAATTCTGCTGCAGCCGCGCATTCACGCGCACCGTTCCGGTCGGCGCTCCTTCGATGCGAAAGTTTCCACCCGCATCGACCGTCGCCGAATTGCTGCCGTTGCTGTTGCTCGCCGATACGATCGTCTGCGCGAGCTCCGTGTCGGTGAGGCCGGTGACGTGACCCGAGATGACGCCGCCTGTCTTCATCACGACACGCGGCTGACCGCCGGTAAGAACGTCGAAGTCGCGGAGGATGCCGTCGGCGTAGCCGGTCTTCCCCGCGGTGAAGGTGTAGTGCCCCGGCGCCATTCCTTCGAACGTGAACGCGCCCGATGAATCGGTGCGCGTCGATTTGCCGCCGAAGCCGCTGTCGCTCGCCGACGATGCGCGCACGCTCGCATCCGCGACCGGTGCGCCCCCTTCCGTGACGACCAGACCGGAGACGCGGTTGCCGGTGGAGAGCTGCACATCGAGTTGTGCGTCTTTCCCCGACAGCGTGACCGTCTTCGACGTCTGCAGATAGCCGCCACGCTGAAAGACGAACGTCTTCTCGCCCGGCTCCAGCGCTTCCATCGAGTAGTCGCCGTTCGAATCGGTCGTCGCGGTCCCTTCCGTGGATCCACCGGGAACGCGCATCGTCCGTCCCGCTACCATGTCCTGGCGGACGGAAACGCCAGCCAGTGCGGAGCCATCGGGACCGGTGACATGGCCGCTCAGCTTCACGCCGGTATCAAGCGCGACCTCGATGTTCGCGAGTGTCTTTCCTTCTTCAACGGTGAGATTGGAGATGCGTGAGGTGGTGTAACCGGGGGCGCTGACGACGACCTGCATCTGTCCGGCCGGAACGTTCTCCAGCGTGAACGTGCCATCGTCGTTGGTGACGCTTCGCATCGACGCCGGCATCATGATCATCATTCCGCCGCCGCCGCGCGGCGTGGAAACGCCCGCCTGAAACGAGGTGATCGGCGCGCCGGTCGACTTGTCGGTAACCCTTCCGGTGATTCGGCCGCCCGGCGGGATTTCCAGCAGGACGTCGGTGGCGGGAGCGCTGACCGGACGGATCTGCTGAATGAACTCGTCGGGCTTCATCGCGTTCAGCATCAGCTGTCCCGGCGCGAGATCGGTGAGGCGGAAGCTGCCGTCGAAGCCGGTCGTCGTCGACGACATCGATTCGCCGATGGCGTTGATCATCACTCCTTCGATGCCGGCGCCGCCGCGGGTCACGCGGCCGGTGATCTCGACGCTCGGATCGAGCGTCACGTCGATCGGCTTCGTCACCGACGTCACCGCCTGCGCGCGCACCGTCTTCGGCGCGAATCCTTCACGCTTGAACGCGAAGTCGTACGAGCCTTCTTTCAGACGCATCGTGAAGACGCCGTCGGCGCCGGTGCGCACGAGATCGTCGCCCCGATCGCGCATCGCTCCCATCACGACGCGTCGCATCACGGCGCCGCTGTCGCCGGTCGCTGCTTCGTCCGCTCCGACCGACACGCCGCCGACCGGCTTGCCGCTCTGATCGACGACTTTGCCGGTCACCGCCATGCCGCGCGGAATCGTCAGGACGATGCCCGCCTTCCGTTCGCCCTGTGCGACGCGCAGCGTGGAGCTCTTCGCCGCCGGATAACCGCGCTTCGCCGCCTGGACCTGCACATCGGAGTCGGCTTCAGTGCGCACGACGAAGCGGCCATCGGGAGCGCTGTACGGCGCGAGACTTCCGACGCCGCCTCCTCCCCGCATTCCACCCATGATCCCGAATGACTCGCGCGTGACCTGCTGCGTGTTGACGCGAGCACCGGAAACCGGCCGCTTGTCCTCGTCCTGAATGGTCCCGACGATGCGTCCGGCCTGTGTCACGACGAAGCTCTTCATGACGCTCTGTCCCGCCGCGACCGACGCGCCCATGTTCGCGCCGGCATACCCGGGACGATGCACGGTCAGTTCATAAGCGCCGGGTGTGATCGGCAGCGTGTAATTGCCCTTCGCGTCGGTCAGCGTGCTCGCCGCTTCACCGCCGCGCATGCGCATGCCGCCGACCGACGCGACGATCTGCGCACCGGCAAGCGGCGTCTGCGACTTCGCATCGCGAACCGTGCCGCTGATCGTCGCCACCTTCGCCGTTTTGATGACCAGCGCGCCATCCTTTTTCACGCGCGAGCCGTTGCGCGTGGCCGTGCGTGCTTCGATCTTTTCCCACTTCTTCGGCGCGTGCGCGATCGTGAACGTGCCGTCTTCCGCCGACGTCGCCAGCGGATAGTCATCGACGTAGATCGTCGCGTTCGCAAGCGGCGACTTGCCGTCGTCGCCGACGACCGTGCCGCTCACCGCGACGCCGGCATCGAGCACGCGATCGAGTTTCTTTTTCTCATTCGGGATGAACGTCACATCGTCGGCGACCGCGTAATCAGGGTGATAGACGAACATCCGCGATGCCCATTTCTGCGGATCGGGAACCGAGTATTTGCCGTTCGCGTCGGTCGTCAGCACCAGCGAGCCCCATGAGACGGTCGCGCCGGCGAGCGGTTTGCCGCCGGCCGTGATCGTGCCGCTCTTCGTTGGCGCGGCGACGAGCGCGATCGCGCCGAGCTCCTCGTCTGCCGCGATGCGCAGAGTCTCGGGCGCGAACCCGTCGGCTTCGACCCGTATGTCGATCACCGGAATCTTCGGTGTTTCGAGCGAGAACGCGCCTTTCGCATTGGTCGTCGTGCTCGCGACCAGCGGCTGTTGCGGCGTTTTCGAAACGAGCCGCGCCACACGCGATGCGGTCGTCTCGGGCGCGTAAACGGTGACGCGCGCGCCGGCGATCGGCAATCCGTCGACGTTGATCACCGCGCCCGTGATGGCCGAAAGCGCTGCGGAAGCAGAAAGGACGACGGTGAGAAGCGAGAAGGTGAGAGTCCGAAGTGCGCGCATACGAAGCTCCATTCAGTCGCGTTGTCCCGCGAGCGATACGACGGCGACGACCATTTGCGTAATTAGACGGAGAATGCGGCGCCGGGTTTCCCTGTTGCCGCCGCCATGCCGCGACTCCGCCGGAAACCGGTCGATCCGGAAGTATTGCACGCGCGGCTCGATCGCCTCGTCGCTACGTTCGACGTCTCCACGATCTCTCCCGATCCGCTCGAGCTCGCCCGCCGTTTCGACGACCCGCTCGATCAGGAAGTGGCCGGCATCATCGCCGCCGCGTTCGCGTACGGCCGCGCCGAAACGATCGTCGCCAACATCGGCGCCGTGCTGGCGCGCATGCGTCCGTCGCCGCATCGTTACCTGCTGACGTTCGATCGTGCCGAAGCGCAGAAGCGTTTCGCCGGTTTCGCACATCGCTTCCACAAAACGCGCGAGCTCGTCGATCTCCTCGAGCGTCTGGCCGGTGCGATCGCATCACACGGCTCACTCGGCGAGCTCTTTCGCGTTTCGTACGATCCGCGCGATGCCGACATCGGTCCGTCGCTGGCGCGTTTCGTTCGCGCGATCATCGGTGCGCGGCGCACTCCGGCGCTCGATTACCTGCTGACGTCTCCCGACAACGGCAGCGCCTGCAAGCGAATGAATCTCTATCTCCGCTGGATGGTGCGCCGCACCTCGCCCGATCTCGGACTCTGGACGTTCGTCGATCCGTCGAAGCTCGTCATGCCGGTCGACACGCACATCCATCGCATCGCCACCTTCCTCGGCTTGAACGATCGCAAATCGATGGACTGGAAGACCGCGCGCCGTCTGACGGATCGCCTCAGCCTCTTCGACGCGAGTGATCCGGTGCGCTATGACTTCGCCCTTTGCCGCCTCGGAATCCTCGATCTCTGCAGCCGGACCCGACGCAAAGAGAATTGCGACGTTTGCATGCTGCGCGACGTCTGCCGATTTCCGGTCACGTGAACGCCGAAGCGGCCACGATCCGCCGCGAAGCCGTCCGCCGACGCTGTGCGAACCAGCGCACCGGCCCGTGGCCGGTCCAATAAACCGCGCTCCGAATCCAACGATTTGGACAACTCGCCGCGCGCGCCGTAAGCTCGACGGCGGCGCATCCTCACTGTTTCAACGAGTTAGGGCGTTTGACGGCGCGGCACCGGCGTTGAATCGCTCGATTCGGCGCGCTGATGGTCAAATCCATTTTCACGAAGCTGCTGATTGCCGCGGTGACGGTCGCGATCGTCATCGGCGGCTTCGCTTCGTTCCAGCGCAAGCGCTCCTCGTTCGAGAGAATCGACTTCACCTTCCGCCGCGACAAAGGCGTCATCGTCGTCAAAGCGATCGATCCCGGCAGCGGCGCGGAAGCCTCCGGACTGCAGCCCGGCGATCACATCTGGCTGATCGGCGACACGCCGACCACCGAGATCGAAGGTCTGCAGAAAACGCTGCGACGGATCGGCACGCCGGTCCCGATGATCGTGCAGCGCGGCGAGCAGACGCTCACGCTCACGTACCGCGCGCCCGAGCTGAAGATCGACTACGCGTATCTCATCCTCAGCTTCATCGGCTTTCTCTATCTCGCCATCGGCCTCTTCACGCTGTTTCGAGGAGCGACGCGCGAGTCGCTGCTCTTCTACTTCGTGACGCTGTTGTCGTTCGTCGTCTACGTCTACACGCCGGCCGGCGACGCCGACACGAGCTACAAAATCCTGCAGCTCGTCGAAGACTTCGCGCGCATCGCGCTGCCGCCGCTGACGCTCAACTTCTTCCTGCTCTTCCCGCGTCCCATCGTGCGTCATCGCGGCCTCATCGCCGCGCTCTACCTGCCGCCGCTGCTCGTCCTGTTGTGGGACATCGATCTCTTCATCTTCGCGAACGCGCTGCCGCTCGGTACGCCGGCGTGGTCGTTCGGCGTCATGGAGCGCTGGACGCTCATTCACTTCGCGATCTACTTCACGCTCGCCGTCGTCGCGCTGGCGTACACCTATCGCACGGCCGCCGCCGTCGGAAAGAAGCAGATCAAGTGGATCTATCTCGGGATGGTGCTCGGCTTCGTGCCGTTCCTGCTCGTCTATCTCGTCCCTTATCTGCTCGTCGGCTCGGTGAAGCCGCTCTATCTGACGATCTCGATCCTGCCGCTCGCCTTCATCCCGCTCGCGTTCGCGGTGTCGATCCTCAAGTACAAGTTGTGGGACGTCGAAGTCGTCATCAAAGAAGTGCTCGCGTACTCGGTGACCTTCGTCTTCGGCATGATCGCCTTCTCAACGATCAACCTCCTGCTCTCGCGCGTCATCGAAGAGCGCTCGGCGATGGAGCGGAACTTCCTCGCCTTCTCATCGGGACTGCTGATCGCCGGCGTCCTGATTCCGGTGAAGGGACGCGTCGAATCGGTCATCGAGCGCTTCGTCTATCGCGACAGCTATCGCCATCGCCGCGCCATGGCCGAGTTCGCGCAGGAGCTGGCGACCTTCAACGACGTGCACGAGCTGATCGCGATGATGCGCGAGCGGATGAGCGCCGCGCTCGAGATCGGGAAGATGAATCTCTTCACGCGCGACGGCAACGCGTTCCTGATTTACGAAGAGGAAGCGGGCGTGCCGCGGCGCTGCGTCGCGTCGGAGTTCGGCACGATTCCGCCCGAGGGTCCGGTCGTGCTCAACGAGCCGCGTTTGCCTGATGCATCCGAAGTTCCGTGGCTGCTGCTGAGAGCCGGTTATCGGTACATCTTCCCGCTGCGCAATCGCGGCGAGCTGCAGGGTTTGCTGCTTCTCGGCACGAAGCGCGGCGAAGAGCCGCTCTCACGTGACGATCTGCATCTGCTCGAATCGCTCACCGCACCGGTCGCGCTGGCGATCGAAAATTCGCGGCTGACCGGACGCCTCCGCCGCCAGCTCGACGAGATCCGCGCGCTCAAGGAGTACAACGAGAACATCATCGAGTCGTCCTCGTCCGCGATCGCGGTCGTCGCCAGCGATGGCACGGTGCTCACCGCGAACAGAGCGTTCTGGGAAGTTGTTGGTGGTGAAGGGATCGACCACCCGATCGACGAGCTCTTCCCGCCGTACGCGGAAGTGCGCGACGACAGCGCGCGCACGATCGAAACGAACTTCGTGAATCGAAACGGCGTTGAGAAGCAGGTCACCGTCACCGCCAGTCCTCTGCATGCGGGCGACGTCGAAGACGGCACGCGTGTGCTCGTCATCGGTGACATCTCCGAGCGCGTGCGGCTCGAGCGCGAGCTGCAGGACAAAGAACGCCTCGCCTCACTCGGACTCCTCGCCGCCGGCGTCGCGCACGAAGTGAACACGCCGCTGACCGGCATCTCGTCGTATGCGCAACTCCTGCTCGCCGACACGGAGCCCGACGATCCGAAATATCGCGTGCTGAAGAAAATGGAGCAGCAGACCTTCCGCGCGTCGAACCTCGTCAACAGCCTGCTCGAGCTGATCTCGAATCGTCCCCGCTCGCGCGAGTTGCTCGACGTCCGCGATCTGATCGAACAGACGCTCGCGCTGCACGAAGATCTGCTGAAGCTGAAAGGAATCCGCGTCGGCTTCGAGCCGATGGACGACGTCCGCATTCGCGGGAACTTCCACGACCTGCAGCAGGTTCTCACCAACGTTCTCCTCAACGCGCGCGACGCGGTCGACGAAGGTGGCCGCATCGACATTCGCGTGCGTGAAGAAGGAGAGCGCGTCTGCATCCGCATCAAAGACGACGGCAAAGGGATCGCGCCCGACATCATCGGCCGCATCTTCGAGCCGCTCGTCACGACGAAGCGCGGCCAGGGCGGAACCGGACTCGGGCTCGCAATCTCCCGCCGGATCGTCAATGCTTCCGATGGCGAGATCGCGGTGCAGAGCGCTCCGGGCAGAGGTGCCGAGTTTTCGATTTCGTTCCCCCGTGTAGTCATCGCCGCGAAAGAGAATTGGGCCAATGCGAATCCTGATCGTTGACGACGAAGAAGTGCTGCGCGACGTGCTCGATGCCGTGCTGCGCCGCGAAGGCTTCGACGTCGTCCTCGCTTCGTCGGGCGAAGAAGCGCTCTCGGTGCTCGATACCGACGACGCCATCGATCTCGTCCTGCTCGACATCATGCTGCCCGGCATCAGCGGCATCGACACGCT
>JAOBAU010000362.1 GCA_025463165.1 Acidobacteriota bacterium
CGAGAACGTCACCGACAACTCCGCGCGCATTCGCCTGGCGATGTTTCCCTCGGAGGAAGCGCATTGCGCGCGACTGACCGGCTGGATCGAAGGGCTCGGCGACATGACCGGCGTGCGCATCGTCCGCGTCAATCACGACGTCTGCCTCACGCGCGGCGGCGTCGACTGCCAGTGGGAACTGCAGTGGACGAAGAAGTAGCGTCAGCCGCTGGCGAGTAGCGCGGCGAATTGCGGGTAGTGGAGGATCTCCACGCCGTCCGGCGCGTCGCGCTCGGCGTTGATGCGCATGGCGCGGCCGAGATCTTCGACGGTGATCGGATGAAAGCGCGCCGGCAGCAGATGGCTGAGCGGCGGAAAGAGCGCCTGCGTCAGCCGGTCCTGCAGTCCGTAGCGAATTTCTTTCGTGACGAGCAGACTCGGACGAAAGAGGCTCGTTCGCGCGACGCCGGCGGCGACTACGCCCGCTTCCGCTTCACCTTTCAGCCGCAGGTAGAACGAGTTCGCTTTCAGATTCGCGCCGACGGATGAGAGGAGCGAAATATGGCGAACGCCGCCGGCGCGTGCGCCGCGTGCGAATGCCGCGGCGTATTCGACGTCGACGCGTCGCACTTCATCCTTCGGCAGTTTGCGCGGCTGGCCGACACCCATCGTGCAGAACGCGGTGTCGCATCCGAGTGCCGCGTCGGTCGTCTCGCGCTCGAGATCGGCGAGGTCGATGACGCGCGAGGCGAGCTTCGGCTGCGGACCGAAATCGACCGGCCGCCGCGTGAGCGTCACGACGTACTCGACGCGCGGCGACGCGAGCAGCTCGCGTACGAGTGAGGAACCGACGGCGCCGGTCGCGCCAATCACGATCGCACGCATCGTCACTGCTTCGCAGCCGGCACGAGTAACAGCGGCGCCGGATGATGCTGAGGACGAATCCACGCGAGATACGCCTCGATCTCTTCTGCATTGGCTTTCACCCACTCGTCCATTCCAGGCAGATGCAGCGTGCTGAGGGCGATTCCGGCGAATGCGTCGAGCACCTTCGCTTTCTCCATCGCCGTGAAGAACGGACGGTTCACGTCGAATGTGTAGCTTCCCGAATCCTTCTCATGGATCTCGATGAACATCCGGACGTCGCTGGCGATCATCGAGCGCGCCTTTTCGAACTCGCTCTTTTTCGCTTCTTTCTCCGTCAGACCGTTCGCGGCGGAGATCGCGAGCGCCATGTGCATCGGGCCGAAATCACCTTCCTCTTTCGGCGCGTTGGGATCGACGGTGATATTGGCTCCCGCGTCCGTCTTCGCCACGCCGCGCGCCAGTAGTTCGCGAACGGTGGTGATGGCCTCGGTGCCGCGCGCCCCAACCGGCTCGAGCGCGAGGAAGTGCAAATACGAAAACACCGCGGGAACTCGGAAACCCTCGGCGTCGAAAACTTTGCCGAGCAGGTAGTGCTCCGAGGCGTGCCACGGATTTTTCTGCGCGCCGTGCTTCGCTACTTTGCGCGCTTCCGCGAGTTTGTTCGTCTGCGCGAGCGTTACCGCGAGGTTGTAATTCAGTTGCGCATCGTCGGGCGACAGTGCAAGTCCGCGGCGATAGGTATCGATCGCCTTCTGCGATTCACCGAGCTGATCCAGGCAGGTCGCCAGCGTCGTGAGTGCTCCGACCTGGAGCTTGCCGGGCATCGCTGAAAGTGGCTGGATCGTATCGCGGCAAAGCGCTCCTTCCCCTTTTTGTGAATACGCGAGACCGAGCTCGTATCGCGCGCTGGGATTTGAGGGCTCGCCGGCGAGCACCGTTTTCAACTTCGCGATCGCCTCATCGACTTTTCCCGCGTCCATCATCGCCGTCGCTTCGGCGATCGCGGCGGCATTGTCGGGCGGCGGCGTCTGCGCGAATGCAGTCGAAGCGGCGAACGCGAAGATGACGACGGTGCGAATGAGCATGCGACAAGTATCGGACGGAATCGGCGCGTCGCGATCATCGTTGATTCAACACATGGCCACCGTCAATGATCGACAGCCGATCGGCACCGTGC
This sequence comes from Acidobacteriota bacterium, assembly GCA_025463165.1. Taxonomy (GTDB): domain Bacteria; phylum Acidobacteriota; class Thermoanaerobaculia; order Gp7-AA8; family Gp7-AA8; genus JAOBAU01. Next base: position 2,024 of record JAOBAU010000362.1, read on the forward strand.
TCCGGCGCGGGTGGCGCGGCCGCTGTCCGCGCTGCGGTGAAGGCGCGCTCTTCCGTCGGCGGCTCGAAACGCACGAGCGCTGCTCGGAATGCAATCTCCTCTATCAGCGCAACTACGGCGATACGTGGATGTTCATCATCATGACCGACCGCATCCCCGTACTGATCGGCATCGTGGCCATCTACTTCGGCTTTCGCGCCACGAACTGGATGACGTCGCTGGCGTTCGCGGCGGCGCTGCTGTTGCCGCTCTTCGCGACGCTCCGTCCGCGGCAGGGGCTGGCGCTGGCGCTCGATTACCTCTCGCGCGTTTACCTCAGCGATCCGTCAGACGAACTGCACCGCGCTTAGCGCCACGCGTAGATATCGACGTTCGCACGCGCGCGCAGCTGGCTCGTCCAGCGCTCGATCTCTTCCTGCAGCCGCGACGACTTCAGTGCCGCGCGAATCTCTTCACGCACCTCGCTGAGCGGTGGAACGGCGAGTCCTCGCGCGCGCCGCTGCGCCGTCCACGGGCCGTTGTAATACGTCTCAATCTCCTCGGTGCTGACGAAGATCATCGGCGCGAACCGTTCCTGAATGTACGCCTCGACCTGCAGCTGCCGCTTCACCAGCGCGCGCACTTCGTCCTGCGTCAGCTCGGCGCGCGCGACCGCGGCATCGAACTCCGCCGGCGATGCGAAGCGTCCCGCGATCTCGCGCAGCCGTGCTTCGATCGAATCCTTCGGAATGTCCTGCGCGCCGAAGCGCTCGACGTCGCGGAAGCGCAGCGCCTGCGCGATCAGCGCCTCGAGGACGGCGCGGCGATATTCATCCTGAGCCTGCTTCGGCTCGCGCGGAAAAAAGCGCAGCTCGACCATCTGGCTGATCTCGCTGACGGTCAGCACCTGACGATCGAGCACCGCCGCGACGCGGTCGACGACCGCGGCATTTGCCGGCAGCGACAGCGCCGCAACGAGGCTAAACGTAAGGAATCGCAAGCTCTTCTGCATCGTTGGTCTTGACACTCTCATTCTGAGAGTGCTAATCGCAGACCAGCATGGTATCGAAACTGGAGATATACGGCGATGAGCTCGACAGCCGCGCCCGTGAGGTGCTGCGCGAGATCGTCCTGCAGCACATCGCGTCCGGCGAGGCGATCAGCTCCCGCTCGCTCGCGAAATGCGGCCGTTTTCAGCTTTCGCCGGCCAGCCTGCGCAACGTCATGGCCGATCTCGAAGACCTCGGCTATCTCGCGCAGCCGCACACCTCCTCCGGCCGCGTGCCGACCGACCGCGGCTATCGCTTCTTCATCGACAACCTGATGAAGTCGCGCAACCTCACGCAGCGCGAGCGTGACGCGATCGACGATCAGGTCGGCCATGTCGATGAGTTCGAAGCGATGTTGCAGCAGGCGTCGCAGGTGCTGTCGCAGCTCAGCGATCAGGTCGGCGTCGTCTTCATGCCGACGCTGCTCCAGTTCGCCATGCGCTCGTTCGATTTCGTCCTCGTCGCCGAGAGCAAGATCATGTGCGTGATCGTCGGCGCGAACGGCGTCGTCGTGAACAAGATCGTCGAGACGCGACACAGTTTCACGCGCGACGAGCTGCAGCGCATCAGCCGCTACATCACCACCGAATTCGGCGGTATGACGCTCGAGGCCATCCGGCGCCGCCTCATCCGTATGACGGAAGAGGAGCGCACGCAACACGACGTCATGCTGCAAAAAACCATCTCGCTCGGCATTGAAGCGGTCGGTGAAGTGGCACCGGTCGAGCACGAGCTGTACGTCGAAGGAGCCGCGTCGATCCTGACCAAGCCCGAATTCGGCGACGCGATCTCACTGCGCAAGACGTTTCTCGCGCTGCAGGAGAAGGAGAAGCTGGTCGAGATTCTGGAATCGTGTCTCGTCGCCGACGGGCTGCAGATCCTGATCGGTTCCGAAAGCGACTTCACGCAGATCCACAACTTCAGTATTGTCGCGCGCCGCTATGGCACGCACGCCGCGCCGCTCGGTATGGTCGGCATCATCGGCCCGATGCGGATGGAGTACGCGCGGATGGCGCCGCTGGTCGATTACCTCGGCCGCACGCTGAGCAGAAAGATCGAAGAAGAGGAGCATCGACAGTGACTGACGAGAACGATCGCAAACCAGAAGGCAGCGGTGACGACGACACGTACGTGATCGAAGACAGCGGCAGCAGCGTCGACGAGATCGAGCACGAGATGGAGCTGGCGGCGCAGCAGGCCGTCGATGCAGTCGGCACCGGCGCGGATGGCGGCGCGGTGACGGACGAAACGCTCCGCGCCGAAAATCGCGAGCTGCGCGACCGCGTCCTTCGCACCATGGCCGACTACGAGAATTTCCGAAAACGCGCCGAGCGGGAGAAACAGGATTTCTTTCGCTACGCCCTGGCCGGCACGATGAAGGATCTCCTTCCGGTGCTCGACAACTTCGAGCGCGCGCTGGAGCACTCCGAAGAAGACGACGATTTTCACAAAGGCGTATCGCTGATTTACAAGCAACTCGCGGAAGCGCTGCAGAAAGCGGGATTGCGCGCGATCACGGAATCGAACGTGAAGTTCGATCCGAACATCCACGAAGCGGTCGTGCGCGAAGAGAATTCGTCCGTTCCGTCCCACACGGTCGTTGACGTGCTGCAGAAGGGTTACTTCCTGAATGACCGCCTCCTGCGTCCGGCGCTCGTGAAAGTAGCGGTCGGCGGACCGGAAGGGGATGTGGCATCCTGACGAGCCGAAGCGCCGGCGCGTGCCATTGACCCATGCCTAAAATCATTGGAATCGATCTCGGTACCACGAACTCGTGCGTCGCAGTCGTCGACGTCACGACGCCGCAGGTCATTCCGAATCGCGAAGGAAGCCGCACCACGCCGTCCGTCGTCGGATTCACGGAGGATGGCGAGCGGCTCGTCGGGCAGATCGCGAAACGCCAGGCGATCACCAATCCGTTCAATACGATCTATGCGATCAAGCGACTGATCGGCCGGAAGTACGAATCGGACGAGGTGTCGCGCGCGAAGCAGGTCCTGCCGTACCAGATCGTCCCGGCCACGAACGGCGACATCAAGG
>JAOBAU010000368.1 GCA_025463165.1 Acidobacteriota bacterium
AACGTACTTGCGCTCGGCGTTGCGCCACATCAGGGCCAGCAGGTCGGCGCTCCAGACCTCTTCGATCCGCTCGTCGACCGGTGCATCGCTGCCGAGCATTTCGGCGAAGGCCTCGAGCCGGGCCCGGTCGCGCCCCTTCGCCCGCGCCGCGGCGGCGCGGATCATCGCCAGCCCGATCTCCAGCTGGACGTCGAGATCGGACGCCTGCGCGTCGACGCGCTTCTTCAGGTCGCGATGCCAGGTGAGGAAGTGGTCGATCCACGCTTCGAAGGTGAAGTAGTAGAAGCCGAGCTTCTGCACCGTCATGGCCGCCTGCCAGCGGTCGTTTTCGAGCGGGCGCATGCGGACCGCGGTCAGGCTCGATTGCGACGCATCCCGATGCAGCAGGACCGCGGAGATGACGTCGTGCCCATCGGCGAAGATGTCCGCCTCGACGAGCACGACATCGCCCACGACCCGCTTCGCCGGGAAGCGGCCGTCGTCGACCTGCGGGGCTGGTGATTCGATGATGACTCGGCGTCGCCCGTCGAGTGCCATAAGACGCTCGTCCGGTGCGAGCCCCGTGCCCGGGCGGCCGGCACGGCCGGCGGCGTTGGTTGGCATAGCCTCGGCCTTCCTTGCCGCTTGTGGCGGCGTTTCGGCGGAGCGGAGCGTCATGCACGATGAGGTGGGTGCGCCAGGCGCGCTGGTGGGCCCGGTTCGTCAGTGCATTCGAGCAGGTGCCATCCGCGCGAAGCGCCTTGGAGTGCGGTAACGGCCAGTTACCGCTTTGGTCGGGCGGGCGGCAATGTCGCCACGAGCAGGAGCCGTCACATCCGCACTGAGCCCCGCTCACCCAGCCGCCCCGATCGCCTTTCACGCTGCCGGGCCGGCTACAGCAGGCGGCGCATCATCGGGCGGACGACGAATCCGAGCACGCTGCCGGCCGGGCCGCGGCTCAGGGCCAGGAGGCGGATGACCTGCTCGACCGCCAGGCCGACAGCCGCGAGGAGCGCCAGCAGTGCGCTCACCCCGCCTCCCTGCCGCAGCGTGCCGAACGACGAGACGGCGCCGACGATCCCCGCGATCAGCAGCACCCAGGTGATGCCGTAGGCGTGCTTCCGGTAGTCGAACCCGAACCGCTCCGCCAGCCGCCGCTGCTCCTCCGGCGTCAGCAGGGTCGCGTACGGCGCCTTCATCAGCAGCTCATCCTGCAGCTCTCTCTCCTCCTCCGGGGCGATCGTGAAGATCGCGTTCCCGCGTGAGGAGGCGAACGGCGAGAACATCCGCTCGCGCGGGCCGACCGCGTACGCGAGGAGGTAGAGCAGCACGCCGATCGCCGAGCCGGCCGGCCGCGATTGCGTGAAGATGATCAGGAAGCGGATCATCGACTCGCCGAGGAAGAACCCCGCCACCACGATCATCGGCAGCGAGACCGGCGGCATGCCGACCCCGGTGAGCCGCCCCACCTGCGACACGATGATCGCCGCGGCGACGCCCATCGGCAGCAGCAGCGACAGCAGCGAGAGCCGGGCCGGCAGGATCCCGAGCTCGAAGCCCAGTTGCTCCTGCACGCCGGACGGGAGATGCCCGACCAGGATGCCGAGGAGGTTGGCGCCGCGGCGGTAACGATGGCGCCGGAGCGCCGCCTCGTGTCCGGCAACACGCTGGGCCTCGCTCTCCTCGTCGTACCGGTCCGCCACGCGGATGGCGTGCTCGTCGCGCCACGGCGCCAGGACGTATCGCACGCCTCCCTGCTGCTGCAGCGTCGACTCGACGACCTCGTAATACTCGTCCCCGCACAGCACCGCCGTGCCGGGATGTTCGGGCGAGGTCGGCGTCTTCCCGACGCGTGCGCTCCATCCCTTGTCCATCCGCGACGACAGGACGATCCGCCGATCCCCGGTGACTCGAAGACGATCGGAGCCGATGGGCTGCATGCCGTCGATTGTAGCCGCCGGCTGGTCGTCGTCTACTGCGCGGCGAGGCAACTCGCCACGCGAGAGATCAGGTCGGTGATGTCGAACGGTTTCGGCAGCACGGCGAACGGCACCCCCTGCATCCGCGTCTTGATCACCGCCGGCGAGGCGGCGCTGGTGACGATGATCCGCCGCAGGCGCTCCGGGTCGTGCGCGGCGAGCGTCTCGATGAACGCGAAGCCGTCCAGGTTCGGCATCATCAGGTCGAGCACGATCACGTCGTAATCCGACAGCCCGAGCTTCAGCACCGCCTCCACCCCGTCGCACGCAACCTCCACCCGATAGCCCTGCCGCTCCAGCACCGACTTCACCAGACGGCGAATCGCCGAGTCATCCTCGACGACGAGGACGCCGCAGTCTCCCGGTTGTTTCACTCTCGGTTACCCGTTGTCGGGCGAAGCAAGAAGTGCACCTTCGTGCAGCGGGTCGGGCATCGCCGCGATGTGGTGGTAGACGAATGGCAGCGTGGCCGTGTTGCGGAGCTGCCGCTTCGCGAGCTCCTCGACGTCGTCGGTCCAGATCTTCACCGGCACCGGCGTGTCTTCGATCAACGTCTGAATGGGCATGGACAGGAGAGAACAAACCGCCTGCGGAGCACGATTCCGGCAGCGCTTTCGCAACGGATGCGGCCGGAGGAACGAAACCCAATGCCTGCAGATCCGATCACCGTCTACGGTGCCGACTGGTGCGGTGACACGCGCCGGACGCTCAAGCAACTCGACGCCGCCGGCGCCGCCTACAACTACATCAACATCGACGAGGACGCCGAGGGCGAGAAGAAGGTCATCGAATTCAGCAAAGGCAAGCGCCGCATCCCGCTCGTGGAAGTAGGCGACAAGAGCCTCTGCGTCCCGAGCGAAGGAGAGTTGCTGGGGGCACTGAAGTAGGGGTTGGGGCTACGGGGTGCGGGTTGCGGAGGCACGCCCTGGGGCGCACCCTAGCCGAACGTCTCCCGGATCACCTTCGCCCGGTGCGCGAAGATGCGGGCCAGTTCCCGCCGCACCCACCACCCCGCCACCGCCCGTCCGAGCCAGCCGAGAGGGAGCTCGTAGTCGACGTGGTCGTGCATCTCCACGCCGCCCGCGACCTCGCGGAAGGTGTGCGTGTGCAGCCAGCGCTTGTACGGTCCGCGCTCCTGAAAATCGCTGAATGACTCGTTGTCGCGCCAGGTGGCGATCCGGGTGCGCCAGCGGACGGGGATGCCGGCCAGGCGGAGCTCGTATTCGATCCGATCGTCTTCGCGGAGCGGCCGGTCGGGACCGTTCGTGACGCGGAAGCGCATCTCCGGAGGGGTGATGCGGGCCAGGTTCTGCGGCTCGCCGAAGAAGCGGAAGATGTCCGCCAGCGGGGCGTTGATGATGGTCGTCTTCTCGAAGATCACGGGACGAGCATCCGGCCGGTCATGCGGCGTTCATCGCGCGGTCAGGGAAGCGGACTTCACGACCGGCACGACGTCGTTGAGTATCCAGAGCGGTCCGACCAGAAGATGGGTCACGTTCTTCAGGAATGCCGGCTGCCGCTTCTCGTAGACGCTGTGGCCGACGAACTGAAAGATCCAGCCGAGGACGAAGAGCGCGACGTTGAGCGACAGCGGCATCGCGCCGCCGAGGAACCAGAAGGCGGTGGAAACGAGGAGCATGGCGATGGCGAGCCGCCATTCGAGCGCGAAGTAGACGAGCTCCGCGACGACGATGAGCAGCATCGCGGCGTCGAATCCGCGCACGATCGGCACGCGCGTCAGCATTCCGATCAGCGTCAGCACGATCAGCGGGATGCCGAGCCGATGGAACCACTTGTTCCCTTTCGTCCGGTGATACGACGCGTAATCGGCGAAGTATTCGGTAATGTCGCGCATGCGGCGATTCTACGCTCGCGCGTGCAGCCGCATCGGGATGCCACCTTTCGCGCGCAGCGTGATCACCGGCTGCATGACGACGTCGCGGTCCGGCAGCTCGACGCGGAATCGCTGCGCGAGCGTCGCCAGGAGCAGGACGCCTTCCATCCACGCGAAGCCTTCACCGATGCAGATGCGCGGTCCGCCGCCGAACGGAAAGTACGCAAACTTCGGACGTGAGGCTTTCGCCTCCGGCGTGAATCGCAGCGGATCGAAGTGCAGCGGCTCCGGCCAGAAACGCTCATCGCGATGCGTGACCATCTGCGACACGATGGCGACCGTCCCTTTCGGAATCGTGAAACCGCCGAGCGACACGTCTTCGATCGCCAGCCGTCCGACCAGCCACGCCGGCGGATAGAGACGCATCGATTCGGCGAAGACCATCTCGGTGTACGGCAGTCGCGGATAGTCGGCCGGCGACGGCGGGCGATCGCCGAGCACTTCGTCGAGCTCGCGCGTCAGACGCTCGAAGATTTCCGGATGTTGCGCGAGCAGATACCAGGTCCACATCAGCGCGTTCGACGTCGTCTCGTGGCCGGCGAGAAAAATCGTCATTGCTTCGTCGCGCACCTGCAGATCCGACATCCCGCCGCCATCGCCTTCTTCGTCCTGCGCGAGGAGCAGCATCGACAACAGATCGCCGCGATCCTCGCCGGAACGGCGCCGCTCTTCGATGATGCCGTAGATCACTTTGTCGAGCCGCGTGCGCGCGCGATTGAAGCGCAGCGTCGACGGCAGCGGCAGCCGGCGCATGACCGGCGCGAGCGGATTGAAGAGCGCGCCGAAGAGCTCCATCAGATCGGTGAGCGCGCCGCCGACGTCGTCCGCCTGCGCGCCGACGTCGGCATCGAACAACGTCTTGCCGACGATGGCGAGCGTCAGGCGATTCATCTCGCGCGACATATCGACGACCTGGCCGTCGCGCCACTCGTCGCGCGTCCGCAGCGCGTACTCGATCATCACCTCGCCGTAACGACGAATGCGATCGCGATGAAACGCCGGCTGCGCGAGCCGGCGCTGGCGCCGATGAAAATCCTCTTCGCTGGTAAGCAGCCCTTCGCCGAGAAAAAGCTTCGCGCGCTGCAGCGCACGTCCTTTGTGAAACGAACGGTGCTGCGTCACCAGCACTTCGCGAATGAGCTCGGGATGCGAGACGAGATACGCCGGCTGCGGACCGAGACGGAAGAAGGCGACGTCGCCGTACGTGCGCGCGGTGTTCGTCAGAAACGTGATCGGATCGCGCTGCATCGCGCGCAGGATGCGGCCGGGGATGAACGATGAGGGGCCGGGCGCGCGCATGGTCGGGTACGATTCTCACCGATGAACGCCCTCCCACTCATCCTCTTTTTCCTCGCCGTGATCGCCATCGCGTATCGCTACTACTCGGCGTTTCTGGCGGCGAAGGTGATGGTGCTCGACGATGCGCGCGTCACGCCGGCGCACCGTTTCTCCGACGGCCAGAACTACGTGCCGACGAACAAGTGGGTGCTGTTCGGGCATCACTTCGCCGCGATCTCCGGCGCCGGTCCGCTCATCGGTCCCGTGCTCGCGGCGCAGTTCGGTTATCTGCCGGGTTTGCTCTGGCTGGCGTTCGGCGTCGTCTTCGCCGGCGCCGCGCACGACTTCGTGATTCTCTCCGCCAGCGTGCGCCGCAACGGGCGTTCGCTCGCCGAGATTGCCCGCAGCGAGATCGGTCCGGTGGCCGGCGCCACCGCGATGCTCGCCATCCTCTTCATCGTCGTGATCGCGCTCGCCGGTCTCGGCATCGCCGTCGTCAACGCGCTCGCCAACTCGGCGTGGGGCACGTTCACCATCTTTCTGACGATCCCGATCGCGCTGGTGGTCGGCCTCTATCTGCACAAATCGAAAGCACCGTTCGCGATTCGCAACGGCTCCATCGCCGGCGCGCTGGCCGTGCTCGCCGCGGTCGTGGCCGGACGTTTCGTGCCCGGCACCGCGCTCGGCGAGATGTTCATGTTGTCGCGCACCGAGATCACGGTCGCCATCGCCATCTATGGCTTCATCGCATCGGTTCTGCCGGTCTGGATGCTGCTCTGTCCGCGCGATTACCTCTCGTCGTACATGAAGCTCGGCACGATCGCCGCGCTCGTCATCGGCACGATCATCGTCGCGCCGCACATTCACGCGCCCGCGATCTCGCAGTACGCGGCCGGCGGCGGACCGATCATCCCCGGCAAACTCTTTCCGTTCGTCTTCATCACGATCGCGTGCGGCGCGATCTCCGGCTTTCACGCGCTGGTCGGATCGGGGACGACGCCGAAGATGATCGATCGTGAATCCGACACGCGGATGATCGGCTACGGCGCGATGCTCTGCGAAGGTCTGGTGGGCTGCGTCGCGCTGATCGCCGTCTGCGCGCTCGATCCCGGCGACTACTACGCGATCAACGTCGCGCCAGCGGCGTTCGCGAAGCTCGGCATGTCACCCGTCCATCTCGCCGAATACTCGCGGCTCGTCGGCGAAGAGCTGGCCGGACGAACGGGCGGCGCGGTCACGCTGGCGATCGGCTTCGCGAAGATCTTCGCCGGCATCCCGCTGCTGCGCGGACTGATGTCGTACTGGTACCACTTCGCGATCATGTTCGAGGCGCTGTTCATCCTGACGACGATCGATACCGGCACCCGCGTGGCGCGCTTCATGGTGCAGGAGTTTCTGGCGCGCTTCGCGAAACCGTTCGAAGATCCGAGCTGGATGCCGGGCGCGCTGATCTCCACCGCGCTCGTCGTCGGCGGCTGGTCGTACTTCATCCTGACCGGCTCGATCTCGCAGATCTGGCCGATGTTCGGCATCGCCAATCAGCTGCTCGCCGCCGTCGCACTTTGCGTCGGCACGAGCGTCATCATCAACTCCGGACGTGCGCGTTATGCATGGACGACGATGGCTCCTCTCGCGTTCGTCGTGACGACGACGCTGTACGCCGGCTGGCGCTCGATCTTCGACAACTTCCTCCCTTTGACGCTCAAGCCGGAGAAAGCGTTCGCCGGCTGGCTCGATTCGATTCTCACCGCGACGCTGATGGTGTCGGTGATCGTGATTCTGATCGCGTCGTCGCGCGCGTGGATGCGCGCGTTGCGCGGTGAACCGCTGTCGCTCGTGCCGCTCGCCGCCGGACCCGATCATCGACATCTTCCCGGCTCCGGCTGCTGCTGAAAACAATTGGAACCTTTGTCGTTCATGCGCGTCGCAAACGCATGACACGACGCATTGCAATTCTTCCGTTTCTATTCGTGGTCGCCCTTCCGCTCTTCGCGCAGAAAACGAGCGGGACCGTCGCCGGACGCATCGACGGCGCGAAGATCGTGGAACTGCGCCGCGGCATCGTCGTCGTCGCGCGAGCGACGGCGAATGAAGGCCGCTTTCGTTTCGAAGTTCCCGCCGGGCGCTACGAGCTGTACGTCGACGGAACCGCATCGCGCGAAGTCATCGTGTCGCCTGGTATCGTCACCGGCCTCGATCCGTCGCATGTCGATGCGGAGTCGCCGCTGCTCGCGGCCACCTTCGACTCGAAGCTGATCGAAGGCCTGCCGTTCGAGAATGCGATCGAACTGCCGTACCGCCTCACTCCCGCGACCTCGTACGCGTTGTCCGGCGCCAGCGTTCTCGACCTGCACATCGACGGCATCCGCATCGGTCAGATGCTCCTCGTCGATACGGCGGAATTCATCGAGAGCGACTCGGTGAAGAGTGGCGGTCACGGCGCCGAGTACGGACGCGCGGCGGCAGCCATCGCCGACGTGGTCACGCGCAACGCCATCAACCCGCTGAATGCCACCGCATTCCTCTATTACCGTCCCTGGGACGGCACTTTCGGCCGAACGTACGCCGGCTTTTCGGCCGGCGGACCGGTCGTGCGCGATCGTCTCTTCGCCTTCGCCGGCTACCAGCGAAGCCGTCTCGAGTTCGAAGACGAGCTTTTCACAACGCAGCGTTTCCATTTCACAACCGACAACGTGCTGCTGAAGGGCGATTACCTCGCGTCCCCATATATGAATGTGAGCGCCACGGCGCTGGGCTGGCCCACGATTCACAACGCGGCGGCGAGCGCGTCAATCATGCGCGGCGACACACTGTTCGACGTGACCCTCAGCCATCGCTCCAACGCCAGGCCCGTCGAGTTCGCGAGCGACTTCCTCCGCATCGGAACGACACACTCGATCGGCGACCATGTCATTCGCGCAGGCGGCGAGGAAGTCCGGAAGGAAACCGTCTTCTATCCGTCGTCCGACGGGCTGCAATTCGCTCCTCCCGAAACGGCCACACGCTCCAATCCGGCGTTCTGGCTCGCCGATACCTGGTACGCGGGCAACTCGATCGTCGTGAACGGCGGCGTACGCCGGCA
>JAOBAU010000374.1 GCA_025463165.1 Acidobacteriota bacterium
GTCGACTTTCCGGAGGCGATGCCACCGGTGAGGCCGACGCGGAGGATCATGCGCGCCGCTGCCTCGCCGCGGTGACGGTGTTCTGCATCAGCATGGCGATCGTCATCGGTCCGACGCCGCCCGGCACCGGCGTGATCCACGACGCGACTTCGCGAACGCGTGCGAAGTCGACGTCGCCGAGAAGCACGCTGCCGTTCTTCGCGAGGAGTCGCGACTTTTCTTCATCGTGCGCGAGGCGATCGGCGAACGATGCGTCGACGCGATTCATCCCGACGTCGATCACGACCGCGCCCGGCTTCACCATGTCGGCGGTGACGACGAGCGGACGTCCAACCGCGGCGACGAGGATGTCGGCGTTGCGCGTCAGCGAAGCGAGATCGCGCGTGCGCGAATGGCAGATCGTCACGCTCGCATTGCGTTGCAGAAGCAGCGCCGCCATCGGTTTTCCGACGATGTCGCTTCGTCCGATGACGACCGCGTTCGCGCCGTCAATCGAGACGCCGGTCGAATCGATGAGCCGGATGCAGCCGGCCGGCGTGCAGGGAACGAGCGCGGCGCGTCCCATGTGCAGCAGTCCGACGTTGATCGGATGAAAGCCGTCGACGTCTTTGGCCGGATCGATCGCGTCGATCACTTTTCTCGGATCGATCTGTTTCGGCAGCGGGAGCTGGACGAGGATGCCGTCGACTTCGTCATCGCGATTGAGGCGATCGACTTCGGCGAGCAGCTCTCGTTCGCTCAGCGATTCATCGAGGACGAGCTGTCGTCCGCGAAGGCCGAGCTCGTCTGCTTTTTTCGCTTTGTTGCGAACGTAAAGCTCCGACGCCGGATCGTTGCCGACGCGCACGGCCACGAGTCCGGGCTGATAGCCGAGCTCGGCTATCGCGGCGCGAACCTCATTTTCGAGATCGCGGGCGACTGATTTTCCATCAATGAGGCGGGCAGTCACGGCGCGGGCTTCTATCATGGAATGCTCTGCGGGGTGAAGCGGTTAGCGCGCGGGTGTCATTCCACGGAGTGACGCACGGGCGGGAATGCGCCGCTTGACTGAGTCGGTTTGCCGGTGGTACCGTCTCACCCCTTTCCGACAGGGAAGGTGTGTAGTCGTCTTTGAATGACCCTGCGGCGCAATGCGGTTCACGCCCGCGCCGCGGTCCGAATCCGAAGATGTTTTAACTGTCCTCCGCCGTCGGATGTGTCGGCAGCGGCAGACGAAATAACGTGTTTGAGAAGTTACCAGGGAGAGTCATGCGTACCTATTTTCCCAAGCAGGGCGACATCGAGCCGAAATGGTTCGTGATCGACGCCGAGGGCAAAGTCCTCGGTCGCTTGTCTTCATTGATTGCGAACATCATTTCCGGCAAAGCGAAGCCGACCTACACGCCGTTTCTCGACACGGGCGATCACGTGATCGTCATCAATGCCGAGAAGATCGTGCTGACCGGCAAGAAGGAGACGGACAAGGTTTACCGTCACCACTCGCTCTATCCGGGCGGCCTGAAGTCGCGTGAAGCGCGCTTCGTCCGTGCGGAGAAGCCGGAGCACATGCTCGAGACGGCGGTTTGGGGCATGCTCCCGAAGAACAAGCTCGGCCGCAAGATGCTGAAGAAGCTGAAGGTGTATCGCGGAACTGCGCACCCGCACTCCGCGCAGCAGCCCGAAGCGCTCGAAGTCGACAGGTCCGGCGCTCCCGCGCCGAAGAAGTAAGGACGGAGGATTCCCTTGGCTCTTGTTGAATATTACGGAACGGGACGGCGCAAGACTTCGACGGCCCGCGTGCATCTGCGTCAGGGCAACGGTGTGATCACCGTCAATCGGCGCACATTTGACGATTACTTCCCCAATGAAGTGCTCAAGATGATCATCAAGCAGCCGCTCTCGCTCACCGAGACGGTGGACCGCTTCGATATCGTCGTGACCGTCGACGGCGGCGGCCCGAGCGGCCAGGCCGGAGCGATTCGCCACGGCATTTCGCGCGCGCTTCAGATCTACAACATCGAACTTCGCAAGCGCCTCAAGAAGGCCGGCCTCCTCACGCGCGATCCGCGTATGAAGGAGCGCAAGAAGTACGGACAGAAGGGCGCCCGCGCCCGCTTCCAGTTCTCGAAGCGCTAGTTTTTTCCATGTCCCCGATTACTCAGTGTTGAATCGAGACAGGAGCGCGACCCGCTCCTGTCTTTTTGTTTTTCAGAGCGGTTGATTTTCAAACAACAAAGGAGGGTTCACTTGGCGGTCTCCATCACAATGAAAGAGCTGTTGGAAGCTGGCGTCCACTTCGGTCATCAGACCAAGCGCTGGAATCCGAAGATGAAGAAGTACATCTTTGGAAAGCGCAATGGGATCTACATCATTGACCTGCAGAAGACGCTCAAGCTCTTTAAGGAAGCTTCCGCGTTCATTGCCGACCTTTCCGGTCAGGGCAAACGCATTCTGTTCGTCGGCACCAAGCGTCAGGCACAGGACGCAATTCTCGAAGAAGCGAACCGCTGCGGCATGTTCTACGTGAACAACCGCTGGCTTGGCGGCACGCTGACGAATTTCACGACCGTTCGCAAATCGATCGAGCGCCTCAAAGAGATCGAAGCACTCCTCAACGACACCGAGAAGGAAATGTCGAAGAAGGAGCGCGCATCGCTCGACAAGGAACGGGACAAGCTGCAGAAGAACCTGATCGGTATCCGCGAGCTCGACGGCCTGCCCGATGCCCTCTTCGTGATCGACCCGAAGAAGGAGTACATCGCGGTCAAGGAAGCGAAGAAGCTGAAGATCCCGGTCGTCGCGATCGTCGACACCAACTGCGATCCGGAGGACATCGATTACGTGATCCCCGGCAATGACGACGCGATCCGCGCGATCCGTCTGTTCACGCAGAAGATCGCCGACGCGGTTCTCGAGGGCTACAACCTCGCCGAGGAGAAGTTCATCGGAACCGAGGACAAGGGCGAAGCGTCGAGCACGCTGGCTCCTGTTCCTGCTGCCGAGAACGCCTCCGCCGCCGCGAGCGCCCCCGCGGCTTCGTAGCTTCACCCCAACGAACGACGATTCGGGCATGCGGCGCATCACGCGCCGCATGCCCTGGTTTTGTCCCACCATCCAGCAGGAGAAACACCATGACGATTACCCCCGCGATGATCAAAGAGCTGCGCGAGCAGACGGGCGCCGGCTTCACCGACGTGAAGGCCGCGCTGACGGAAGCGAACGGCAGCATCGAGGAAGCGACGAAGATCCTTCGCAAGAAGGGACTCGCCGCGGCAAGCAAGAAGGCCGGACGCATCACGTCCGAGGGCGCCGTGCAGTCGTATGTCTCCGGCACCACCGGCGTGCTCGTCGAGGTCAACTCCGAGACCGACTTCGTCGGCAAGAACGAGCAGTTCCGCAACTTCGCCAAAGATGTGGCGAAGGTGATCGCCGAGTCGAACGCGAACACGGTCGAAGAGCTCAATGAAAAGCCGTGGCCGGGCGATGCCGACGGTCTCAACGTCGCGCAGAAAGTCTCGAGCATGATCGCCACGATCAAAGAGAACATCACCATCCGCCGCTTCGTCCGTTACGAAGCGCCGGCGAACGCCGCGTTCGGCAGCTACATCCACGCCGGCGGTTCCATCGGCGTGCTCGTGGAGCTCGTTGCGAACAGCGGCGAGAAATCGGCGAAGGCCGAAGAGCTGGCGCGCGATATCGCCATGCACGTCGCCGCCGCCGAGCCGCGCTTCGTCCGCCGCGACGAAGTGACGCAGAAGGACCTCGACACCGAGCGCGAGATCGCTCGCGATCAGGCCGCGAAGTCCGGCAAGCCGGAGAACATCGTCGAGAAGATGGTGTCGGGCAAGATGGACAAGTTCTACGGCGAAGCGTGTCTCCTCGAGCAGGCGTACATCCGCAACGACAAGCAGACCGTTGAAGAGTACGTGGCCAGCTCCGGCAAAGAGCATGGCTGCGCGTACACCGTGACCCGCTTCACCCGCTACAAGCTGGGCGAAGGGATCGAGAAGAAGACGGAAGATTTCGCGGCGGAAGTCGCGTCGTACATGAAGTGACGTTTACTCAGTGATTGATTGAAAGGGCGACCTTCGGGTCGCCCTTTTTTCGTTTTACGCGACGCGCCGGAATGAGTAGCGGCTGACGTTGTCGAGGTGCTCGCGAAGGTGGCCGATCGTCATCGTGCCGCTCGTCGATTTCGCAATCGTCGTGATCGCGCTCGCGACCTTCTTCCATTCGCCGCTGTTCTCCAGCGTCTTCGCGAATGCATCGGCCGCGGTGTCGTCTGCGGCCGCGCGCAAAGACGTGAACAGCTCGACGGAGATCGTCGGCGTTCCGACGACGATCGCGAGGAGCAGCAGGATCACTTTGTAATCGCCGACCGGATTCTCTTCGAGCAGCGCATCGATCCGTCGCGCGGGAACACCGGCGCGAATGATTCGATACGTGTTGACGAAGCGTTTGACCGTGCGCGGCGAGCGGCCGACGAGTCCCGAGAGTTGCTTGATGACGTCGAGCTCTTTGCGCTGGAACTTCAGCGGTGGCGTTGCTTCATCCTCGACGATCCGCGGTTCCGCTGGCTTGATGGTGGCGATGTTGTCGTTGTGAGTCACAGCGGATGCGCCGGTTGATTTTTGTTCTGGTGCCGCGGGCTCGACGCGCTTCTCGTCGTTCGGCAGCTCCTCGATCTCCGCGGCGAGCAGCCGATCGATGAAGCGCGCGCTGCCGCCGGCCGTAATCGGTTCGAGCCAGAACGGCACCTGAAAAATCTTCTCGAGGTAATCGTGCGGCGCGACCGCGTAGCCGGGAACGTCGTTCGCGCTGTCGCCTTTGCGAAAGGCACTGTGCTTCTGCCGCAGCGACTCTTCGACCCAGCGCGCATCGACGCCGACCACGACGACGAACAGCGGAAAGGCGAGCAGCAGATGGACGGCCTGCAGCACGTCGACGACGCGATCGGGCGGGCAGCGATCGAGATCGTCGATGTAGAGAATGATGCGATCGATGCGAAAGGAATCGCCCTCCATTCGCTCGCCGTCCTGGCCGCTCATCAGCATGCTCAGTTTCTCGAAGTCGCCGCGCACGGTCGCGAGGACGCCGAGCAACTTGCGATAGTCGTCGCTCGCCGCGCGATCGTCGATGAAGCGCGCGAGCTGCTGGCCGGCGGAGATGTCGAGCAGCGCTTTGTGCGCTTTCATCACCGCGGTCTCTTTCTGGATGAGGTCCGCCTGCGCCTGCGTGAGCGCGGAGGTGGCGTCATCGAACTTGTGTTGTTGCGCGTCGACCTGTTCCTGCCGGCGTTGTTCCGCTTCGTGGAGTCGTTCCTCGACGTTGGCTTTCGCAGCGTCGATTCCGTCGAGCACTTTTCGCGCACCGCGCAGGAGCGGCGCGAACCAGAGAGCGAACGCGGAGATGACGGTGCCGGCCTGCACGACCAGCTGCGCGATCGAATGCTGCATCACCGCGATGTTGTACCGGCGCAGGAAATCGGCGAGCACGGCGCCGGCGATCGGCGCGAGCAGTGCCACGACCACAAGCCCGATCCACGTTGATGGTTTGCGCGTGATCGTCAGCCACAACAGTCGCGTGCGATGTCCGATCGACTGCAGCTCGTTGAACGTGTGACGCAGCTCGTTCGTGGAACTGATCGCCTGCGCCAGTCCCGCGGCGTTGAGCGCGTGACGAAGCTCTTTGCGATCGTCGTCGTCGATGGTGGCGATCTCCCAGATGTCGCGCGCTCGCAGGTCGCGCAACGTCGCCGCGTCTTCGGCCACCGACGCTTTCGTCGCCGCGAGGTTCGTCGCCACACGATCGCGATCGTTCTCCGCGCGGCGAACGTTCTCTTTCGCGATCGCTTCCGCGGCGACGGTTTCGTTCAGCCGGTTCAGCAGCGCATTGCGACGATTCTCGACGTCGACCGGCTTGTCACCCGCGACGTTGAGGTTGCGGAAGATGTGCTCGACGAGACTTGCCCAGAGGTTCGCTTCGACGTAATGCCAAGCGTTGAAGTCGATCTGCACGATGCGCTTGTAAAACGTCTCCGCATCGCGGCCGGCGTTGTGCGCGATCTGACGTTTGAGCATCGACATGAAGAAGCTCTTGCCCGAGCCCCAGTCGCCGAAGAGGCCGATGGAGAGAGGAGGGACGAGCTTCCTCGCGGCGAGCAGCGCCGCGAACGCGTTGACGTCGCGCCGGATGTTCAGCTTGTCGTCGCCGAAACCCTCCGCGTCGAAACGCGGCATCCAGCGTTCGTCGTTCGGGACGCCGAGGACGCGGCGCCATTCTTCGGAGTCGTCCCCTTCGCCGGCGCGCATGCCCTGTTCTTCGAGATAGGTGAAGTAATCGCGTCGCAGCGCGGTGAGGTCCACGTGGAGCTCGCGGAGGAGATCGTGCGCGCCGGTGTCAGGTACGGTGAGTAAACCGCCGACGAGATGTCGCAGCTGAATCTCGCTCCTGAGGCCCGTGACCTGATGCGCGATCGCTTCCGCCTGTTCGAGCACGAGGCGCATGGGCTCCGTGACGCTCCAGTAGTTCGGATTCTGCGACGACCTGCCGTACCAGTTAACCCACGCGCCAATCACCACTTCGCGTTGAGGAGCGCTGATGATCTGGTCGATGTATCGCTGCAGAAACCGTGGCGACGTGTCCGGCGGCACCGAGTTCGTGGTGATCAGCGCGATGAGGAACATGCTGGTCGACACGCCGGGCAAATCGATGTTGTGATCGATGATCGTTTCCGCCGCGTGCTGGAGCAGGGTTCGCGCATGAGGGCGAAGTGCGAACAGCCCGTCAATTTGACTTGCCGCCTCGCTGCTCCGTCGGCTCAGTCGTTTTCGCAGCACGTCGATCGCGGTCGGGATGTCGACGCCGGATTCCTTCAGATACGTTTCTGCTCCGGCGTCGACGACTTCCAGAATTGCAAGCGTCAGCGTGATGGAATCGAGCGGTGTCTGCGGCCGCTGCTCCGCAAACGCTTCGAGTGCGGGAACAGCGGAGTTCACCTGAAAGTCAGATGCGGGCGCGTAATGCAGGTCGGGCAGATCGGTGAGTGAGATCCGTTTCTCCCAGCGTTCGCGGTTCAGGCCGGCCTGCGTGAGCGCATCGAGTACTCGCGGGTTTGTGATTGCAGCGGCGTACAGCAGAGACGTTCGCGACACGAACTCCGACTCGACCTCGCGTTGCAGTCGAACGTTGTGAAGCTGCCATGCCGTCGACAATACCTGCGGCAGGTCGGAGCCTTCGCTGATGCCCAACTTCCTCAGTAATTCGCGCATTCGGAGTGGGCAAAGTCTACGCGGAAACGCTTGTGGTATAACGCGGCGCGATGGCTGAGCCCCGCTATAAACGCATCCTTCTCAAACTCTCCGGCGAGGCGCTGATGAGCGGTCGCCGCAACGGCATCGACCCGGAAACGCTCGCCAGCATCGCCGATGAAATCGTCGACGTGCAGAAGGCCGGCGTCGAGATCGTCATCGTCATCGGCGGCGGGAACATCTTTCGCGGCGTGACCGCGGCGACGCAGGGAATCGATCGCGTCGCCGGCGATCACATGGGGATGCTTGCCACCGTCATCAACGCGATTGCATTGCAGGACGCGCTCGAGCGTCGCGGCGCGCATACGCGGATTACATCAGCGATCACGATGGCCGAGGTTGCGGAGCCGTTCATTCGGCGTCGCGCGATCCGTCACCTTGAAAAGAAACGCATCGTCATTTGCGCGGCCGGTACCGGCAATCCATTCTTCACCACCGATTCCGCGGCCGCGTTGCGCGCCAGCGAATTGAAGTGCGAGATCATCTTCAAAGCGACGATGGTCGACGGGCTTTACACCGCCGATCCTGAAAAAGATCCGACCGCCGTTCGCATCCCGCACGCGACGTATCAGCGCGTGCTCGCGGAGCGGTTGCAGGTCATGGACGCGGCGGCGATCGATCTCGCGCGCGGCAGCCAGATTCCGATCTACATCTTTTCCCTTCGCGAGAAGGGGAACATCACACGCGCGTTGCTCGGCGACGACATCGGTTCGATCGTCTCCGACGACGTCCCCGAGGTGGTTTCATGATTCAGGACGTGGTCAAAGACATGCAGAGGCGGATGCACGGCGCGCTCGAGTCGCTGCATCACGAGTTCCGTACGCTGCGCACTGGCCGCGCGAACGTCGGCATGCTCGACGGCATCGTGGTCGAGTATTACGGCACGCCGACGCCGCTCGCGCAGGTGGCCAGCCTCAAGGTTCCGGAAGCGTCGATGATCGTCGCCGAGCCGTGGGACAAAACGATGATCGGCGCTATCGAGAAAGCGATCCGCAATTCCGACCTCGGACTGAATCCCGCCAACGACGGCAAGATCGTCCGCATCCCGATTCCGCCGCTCACCGAGGAGCGTCGCAAAGATCTCGTGAAGAAAGCGCATCACATGGCGGAAGAGTCGCGCACCGCGATTCGCCAGGTGCGCCGCGACGGCAACGACAAGCTGAAGCGGATGCTGAAAGACAAAGAAATCTCGGAAGACGACGACAAGCGCGGCCACGACGAGATTCAGAAGCTGACGGACAAGCACATCGACGAAGTGGCGTCGGTTCTCAAACAGAAAGAAGCCGACATCATGTCGGTGTAGCGGTGTCCGTCCTCGTCATCATTCCCGCCGCCGGCAGCGGCAGCCGGTTCGGCGGTGAGATTCCGAAACAGTTCCTGCCGCTTGCCGGCAAGCCGCTGCTGCTGCATTCCGTCGAGCGATTTTTTCTCGACGAGCGTGTCGATCAGGTGATCGTCGCCGTGGCCGAGGCGCTGCTGGCGAATACAAAGCAGACGGAGCGCGCGCGATTCGTCGCCGGCGGCGCGACGCGGCAACAGTCGGTGCTGCGCGCACTCGAAGCGGCCGGCGATGGATTCGAGCTCGTCGCGGTACACGACGCGGTGCGACCGTTCTTCGCGACCGGCACCTTTCACGCGCTGCTCGACGCGGCGCACGAAAGCGGCGCCGCGATTCCGGCGCTGCCGGTCAACGACACGATTCACATCACGCGCGGCGACATCATCGAGGCGACGCCCGATCGTGCGCTGCTCGCCGCGGCACAAACGCCGCAGGTGTTTCGCTACGACATCCTGCGCGAAGCGCTCGAGCGCGCCGTCGCCGACGGCATCGAAGGAACGGATGAAGCGGCGCTCGCGACGCGATACGGACACACCGTTCGCGTCCTCCCCGGCGATCCGATGAATTTCAAGATCACGCACGCCGCCGACATGGAACGTGCAGAGAAAATCATGGCGGAGGCGACTGCATGATTCGCGTCGGGCAGGGCATCGACGTTCATCCGTTCGACGAGTCGCGTCCGCTGATTCTCGGCGGCGTTCGCATTAGCGATACCGGCGGTCTCGCCGGTCACTCCGACGCCGACGCCGTGCTCCACGCGATCACCGACGCGCTCCTCGGCGCCGCCGGTGCGGGCGACATCGGCCAGTACTTTCCATCTGAAGATCCGCGCTGGAAAGATGCCGACTCGACTTTGTTCGTTCGCGAAGCGAAGCGTCTGCTCGACGAGATGGACGCGGAGATTTCCAACATCGACGTCACGATCATCGCGCAGAAGCCGAAGCTCGCTCCGTATCGCGAGCCGATGCAGGCGACGATCGCGAAGCTGCTCGACATCCCGGCCGGTCACGTGAACGTCAAAGCAACGACCACCGATCACCTCGGCTTCATCGGACGCGCCGAGGGGATTTGCGTGATGGCGATCGTTGCGGTGGAGATTCTGCCGTGAGCGTGCGCGTTCGTTTCGCGCCGTCGCCGACCGGCCATCTGCACGTCGGCGGCGCGCGCACCGCGATCTTCAACTGGCTCTTCGCGAAGCATCACGGCGGCACGTTCATCATCCGTGTCGAAGATACCGATCAGGCGCGCTCGACGCGCGAGTCGGAAGCGATGGTGCTCGACGATCTGCGCTGGCTCGGATTGCAGTGGGATGAAGGTCCGGATGCCGGCGGTCCGCACGCGCCGTATCGTCAGTCGGAACGCGTCGACACGTACAACACGGTCACGCGCGAGCTGATGGCCCGCGGCATTGCGTACCGCTGTTTCTGCAGCGAGGAAGAGCTCGAAGCGAAACGAAAGCTGGCCGAAGCGGAAGGCCGTCCGCCGCATTACGACCTGAAATGCTTTCGTCTTTCGGCGCAGGAAGTGTCGGCGAAGCTGGCGATGTGGACGCCGTGCGCGCTTCGCTTCCACGTGCCCGACGACGGCGACGTGACGATCGACGACATGATCCGCGGCGAGGTTACGTGGCGAAAAGAATCGCTTGGCGATTTCATTCTCGTCCGCTCCGATGGGTTGCCGACGTATAACTTCTGCGTCGTCGTCGACGATCACGACATGGAGATCTCGCACGTCATTCGCGCCGAGGAGCATCTGACGAATACGCATCGACAGGTGCTGATTTATCGCGCGATGGATTGGGACATTCCGCGTTTCGCGCACGTCTCGCTGATCCTCGGCGCCGATCGGACGAAGCTCTCGAAACGTCACGGCGCAACGTCGGTCTCGCAATACGCGGAAGACGGATTTCTCCCCGATGCGATGGTCAACTACCTGACCTTGCTCGGCTGGTCGAGCGGTGAGGCGCGCGAGATTTTCGATCGCGCGTACGCCATCGAGCACTTCTCGCTCGATCGCGTGAACTCCGCGCCGGCTGTCTTCGATCCGCAGAAATTCGACTGGCTCAACGGGCAATACATTCACGCCATGGAAGCGAGCGCGCTGCGGCCGCTCGTCGCGAAGTTTTTCGATGCGCCGTGGCTCGAAGAAGGAATCGACGTCGTGAAGACGAGCGTGACGCGGCTGACGCAATTCCGCGATGCGCTGGCGTTCGTCACGAGCTACGAGCCGCCGGCGATCGAGCGCGCATTCGCGGAAGCGCTCGCGAATGAGTTGCGCACGAACGGCACGCCGGTCGATGCGGACGGCGTGAAGGCGATGAACGAGCGCCTGAAGAACGCGACCGGACTGAAGGGAAAGAACCTCTTCATGCCGTTGCGGCTCGCGCTCACCGGACTCGATCACGGGCCGGAGCTCGTTCGCGCAATCCCGCTGTTGCAGCACGCCAGCGAATGCGACCAGTCGGTTCTCTCGCCGCTGGCGCGTGTCGAAACATTGCTCCGATGATTTACGAAGTCGCCAAACGGCTGCTCTTCCGCCTCGATGCGGAAGCGGCGCACGATTTCACCGTGGCGCAGATCACGCGGCTGCAGCAGATGCCGATCTTCCTGCAAATGGTCGCGTCGCGCTGCCGTCCGCCGCGGAGCGTGGCGAAAGAGTTGTGGGGGCTGACGTTCCGTTCGCCGATCGGCATCGCCGCCGGCTTCGACAAGAACGCGCTCATGATCCCGTTCCTCGGCGCGATCGGTTTCGGCTTCGTCGAGGTCGGAACGGTGACGCTGCATCCGCAGTCCGGCAATCCGCCGCCGCGCATGTTCCGCTATCCCGAACATCGCGCGCTCATCAATCGACTCGGATTCAACAACGCTGGCGCGCACGCGGTCGCCGATCGTTTGCAACGCTGGCGCGCATCGGCGGCTGTCGATGCGCCGCCGCTGTTCGTCAACGTTGGAAAAAACAAAGATGTCACGCTCGATCGCGCGGCGGACGCGTACGCGCAGTGCTACATGCGCGTGGCGCGATGGGCCGATGGCGCGGTGCTGAATCTCTCGTCGCCGAACACGCCGAACCTGCGCGATCTGCAGCGTCCCGAACATCTCGAGACGCTGCTGACGCTCGTCCGATCGGTGCGCGATGCGATGCCGTTCACGCGCGGACAACATCCGATCCTCATCAAGATCGCGCCCGATCTCGATTCGTCGCAGCTAGCTGAAATCTGCGACGTCACGACGAAGCTCGCCGACGGAATGATCTGCACCAACACGACGATCGAGCGGCCGTTCGCGGCGAACGAAGCAGGCGGACTGTCGGGAAAACCGCTGATGGAGAGATCGACGTCGGTGCTCGCCGAGGTGCGAAAGCGGGTCGGGCCGGCGTATCCGTTGATCGGAGTCGGTGGTGTGTTCGACGCGAACGACGTCCGTGAAAAAGTTGCGGCCGGCGCGGATCTCGTGCAGCTCTACACGGGATTTGTGTATGAGGGACCGGCGCTGCCGTCGCGCCTGGCGCGGCAGCTTGGATGCTGAGTCATACGTAACGCCTGCCGAGCTCTGCGCGTAGACTACGCGAAACGTTCAATATCGCCTGCGGAGGCTCATGTCTTCTGTCACGCTTGGCAAATACAGGCTCCTCGACCAGATCGGCGCGGGAGCGATGGGCGAGGTCTATCGCGCTCATGATTCCGTCCTCGACCGGCCGGTCGCGCTGAAGATCATCATCGGCGGCGATGACGAGAAGCGACTGCGCTTTCGCCGCGAGGCGCAGTCGGCGGCGCGGCTCACGCATCCGAACATCGTCGTCGTCCACGACTTCGGCGAAGACTCCGGCCGTTTCTTCATGGCGATGGAGCTGCTCGACGGCGTCGATCTCAAACGCGCCATCGCATACAACCAGCTCGCCGACCTTCGCTCGCGCCTCCTCGTGATGGAGCAGATTTGCGATGCGCTCGCATTCGCGCACGCGATGAACATCGTCCATCGCGATCTCAAGCCGGCGAACATTTTTCTGCTGCCGAGCGGTCAGGTGAAGATCCTCGATTTCGGCCTGGCCCGCGTCGGACAGTCGAGCATGACCGGCACCGGCACAGTGCTCGGCACACCGAACTACATGTCGCCCGAACAGATCAAAGGGCTGAAGGTCGATGCTCGCTGCGACATCTTCTCCCTCGGCGCCGTCTTCTACGAGCTCCTCTCCAGCCGGCGAGCGTTCGAAGGTGAGTCGCTGCACTCCGTGCTCTACAAGGTGCTGCAGCACGAGCCCGACGCGCTCTCGACGATCGTGCCGTCGCTTCCGCGCTCCGTCTCCGACCTCGTTGCGCGGGCGATGGCGAAAGATCCCGCGCTTCGCTTTCAGCGCGCGACCGACCTGCGCGATGCGATTCGTTTCGCGCGCGAAGGCGCGCTTCCAACGATGGGCGGCACTTCGATGCCGAGCGTGTCACCCGCATTTATCCCGATCACCGACAAGCCGCTTCGGTCCGCCGACGCGACGATGGTCGCCGAGAGCGTCATCGCCGATGCGGCGCTCGTGCCTGTGACGTTCACCGGCGAGATCGGCGGCGACGTCACGCTCGAATCAGCTCTCGGCAAAACGATTCTCGATGTTTCGCTCGACAACGGGATTCCGCATGCGCACGCGTGCGGCGGCAACGCGCGCTGCTCCACGTGCCGCGTCGCCGTGATTTCCGGTTCGCAGAATCTCTCGCCGCGCACCGCCGAAGAGACGACGCTCGCGCGCCGACTCGGCTTTCCCGAAGACGTCCGCCTCGCCTGCCAGACGCGAATCGGCGGATCGGTGCGCCTGCGCCGCCTGATTCGCGATGAACAGGACGTCAGCATCGTCCGATCGGACAGTGGCAATCGCACCGTCTCGAGCGTCGGCAGCGAGATGCCGCTGGCGATTCTTCACGCGACCGTGCGTGAGTCGGCGTCACTGACGCGCGGCCGCCTCGCACACGACGTCGTCCACATTCTCAATCGCTACTACCTGCAGGTCGGCGACGCCATCCTCGCCAACAACGGAAGCATCGGCCGGTACGACGGCACGACCATCGTCGCGTTCTTCGGGCTGGAGAGCGGCGACGCAAAAGCAAAGTGCACGAATGCCGTGCGCGCGGCGCTGCGGATGCAGAAGCGAATGGCGGTCTTCGCCGCATATCTCACCGAGCATTTCGGAATGACGCTGACGTTAGACATCGGTCTTCACTACGGACGAATGATCGTCGGCAATCTCGGGCATCCTGAACACGCGAAGCTCACCGCGATCGGTGATGCTGCCGGTATTGCCGCCGGGGTCGCGGCGATCAATGAGAGCCACAACTCTCACGTGCTCGCGACTGAGGAACTGGTGAACGTTGTCGAGGCAGAGCTGCGGCTCGGTCACGTCTCACACGAGAGACTGCCGCAACGGGAAGTCTCCGTGTACGAGATCGTCGACTTCGCAAAACCTGACGTGCACGAGCTGGTGCAGACATCATTCGAGATCGTCGCCGCGCGGAAAGAGGAAGCGGCAGCGATCTTCTACGGGAAATTGTTCGAGATCGCGCCGGAAGCACGACCGCTGTTTGCAAAGACCGACATGCGCGTGCAGGGCGAGATGCTGATGAACATGATCGCCGCCGCGGTTCGCGGACTCGATCGGCTCGACGAACTGAAACCCGCTCTCGAAGACCTCGGCCGCCGCCACCTCGCCTACGGCGTGCAAATCCCCCACTACGCGATCGTCGAAGCGTGCCTGCTGTACACGATCGAAACGATTGCCGGCCCGGCGTTCAATCTCGACGTGAAGCTGGCGTGGACGGACATCTACAACTTCATCGCGCAGACGATGATCGAAGCGACGGTGTAGCGGCAAGTCGCGGACGCCACAGATCTCGTGCAGCTTTACACCGGTTTCGTGTATGAAGGATCCTCGCTGCCGGCCAGGCTGGCGCGAGCACTCACATGATCATCTACGGACTCAATCCTGTTCTTGAAGCGATCCGTTCGAACCCGGAGCGGATTCAATACATCGCTGTCTCGCGCGATCACGGCGCGAAACTGCAGCGCGTGCTCTCCGAAGCGAGAGATGCGAACGTCGCGCTGCGCTACGTTTCGGTGGAGTACGTCATCAAGCTCGCCGGGCGCGGCGTGCACAACGGCGTCGTAGCGGAGGTGTCGGAAGGGAAGTACGCCGACTTCGACGAGATCCTCGCGCGCGAAGAGACGAACTTCGTGCTGATCCTCGACAGCATCACCGACCCGCAGAACTTCGGCGCGATTCTGCGCGTCGCGGACGGCTTCGGCGTGAACGTCGTCGTGATCCCGGAGCATGAAAGCGTCGGGCTGACGCCGATCGCCGTGAAAGCGTCGGCCGGTGCGTCGCAATGGGTGAAAGTCGCGCAGGTGACGAACCTGGCGCGCACGATTGAGGCGCTGCAGAAAGCCGGTTTCTGGGTTTACGCGGCGGCGGACGGCGGAGATTCGCCGGAGACGATCGACTTCCGCGGAAAAGTTGCGCTCGTGCTCGGCAATGAGGGGAAGGGTGTGCGCCGCAACGTGCTCGAGCATTGCGATCGCACCGTGACGATTCCGATGCGCGGTCACGTCGACTCGCTCAACGTAGCGACAGCGGCGGCAGTACTTTGCTACGAGGTGGCGAGACAGCATGGACGAGCAGCAACTGAATGAGATCCGCCGCACGCTCGAAGCGAAGGGGGTGACGCTCGCGGCCGGCCTGACTGAAGAAGAGCTCGCCGGCATCGAAGCCGATTTCGGCTTTCGCTTTCCTCCCGATTTGCGCACGCTGCTGCACGCGTTTTTGCCGGCCGGCACTGACTGGCCGGATTGGCGCGGCGGACGGCAGAGGTTGCTGGAGTGGCTCGACGTGCCGGCGGACGGGATCGAGTTCGACGTCGAAGAGAGTGATTTCTGGTTCGAAGGGTGGGGCGAGCGGCCGGATGATATCGACGATGCGGTCGAAGATGCGCGGCGTCATGTCGCGCTGGCGCCGATGCTCATCCCGTTGCATGGCAACGACTTCCTGCCGGCGCGGCCGATTGAGAGCGGCAATCCGGTGTTCGAGGTGGAAGGAAGCGGCGTGCGGGTGGCTGCTCGCGACCTTGCGTCATGGTTCGGCGAGGCGGGCGCTGATGGCTTCGTTGGCTCAATCCGGCCGCTTCTCGCTGCCCTCGGAGGCGCTGTCACGGATTCGTGCCCTGTTCAACGCCGATCGCGCCGACGAGGGCGAAACCGCGGCGACCATCCGCACGGCGTTGCGTGAGACTTCGCGCCTCATTGATCCCCACACCGCCGTCGGCCTGGCCGTCGCCGAGAAAGAAGCGCGCGATCCGGCGGTGCCGATGATCGTGCTCGGAACCGCCCATCCGGCCAAGTTTCCTGACGCCGTCGAGGCCGCCTGCGGCGTGCGCCCGGGCTTGCCAGACTGGCTTTCCGACTTACTTGAACGGCCTGAGCGGGCGACCGCGATGCCGGTTGATCAAGCAGCAATCGAAAAATTCATTCTGGCGGCAAGCCGTGCCGCGCGCGAAGGAGCCGCGGCATGAGCGTGGAAGTCACTCGCCTCCCAACCGGTTGGACCGTCGTGACCGACAGCATGCCGCATTTGCAGACCGCCTCGCTTGGCGTCTGGGTCGGTTCCGGCAGCCGCGACGAGCATCCGGACGAGCACGGCATCTCGCATCTGCTCGAGCATATGGCGTTCAAGGGCACCAAGCGCCGCAGCGCGCGCCAGATCGCCGAGGAGATCGAGGCGGTCGGCGGCGTCATC
>JAOBAU010000390.1 GCA_025463165.1 Acidobacteriota bacterium
GCTATTCGGACGCGGATCGCTATCGCGGGATCTCGCCGGAGACTCCATCCGTCCCCGCGAAAGTGACTCCGTCGGCGACGGGGGTGATCGAGCAGCAGCCGCTGTTTCGCTGGCCATCCTCTCCCGGAGCGCACTACGAGGTCGTGGTGGTGCGCGCCGGCGGAGAGGCCGTCGCGAACAGCGGAACGATCGCCGAACCGGAGTGGCGATGCGATCGCGTACTGGCGCGCGACGGCATCTATCGCTGGCAGGTGACCGTCAAAACCGCGACCGCCGAAGCGATCCTGCCGGCGCCTCCCGCGCCTCCGGCGCTGTTCCGCGTCGTCAGCGCCGCCGAGGAGAAAGAGCTGGCGGATGCGAAACGTGAGCGGCCGGACGATCATCTGCTGCTCGGACTTCTGCACGCGCGCGCCGGCGTCACGGACGTCGCGCGCCGCGAGCTGACGCAGGTCGTCGCGGACGACGAGCGCGCGATCGCGCGGCGCCTCCTCGCGCAGCTTCCGTAAACCATCGCGCGAATTTTCTTTCGCCGCTCACCAATAAGCGCGCCTCGCGCCCGTCGTATTCGGCAAAAGCACCACAGCGATGAAGTTTTTCGCGGACGGCGACGTCCGCACTGGCTTTGTCTTGTCCACCGGCTGAAAGACGAACGAACGAGGTCCCAATGACGATCAGGAAAACGCTGCTTGCACTACTTGCTTTGGTCGCACTCGCGGCCGCTTCGAATGAGGAACCGCGCCTGGAAGTACAGAGCGACCGCGTCAGCGTTAAAGGGTTCGTCCCGGGAGAACGGGTGGCGTGGGCCGGCCTGGTTCGCACACCGGTCGGCAACCTCGATCGCGTACGAGTCGTGCGTGGCGTCGGTATCGTCGGCGACGACGGCGAGCTCTCGATCGAGGAGACGATCGGCAATCGATCGAGAGCGACCTGGCTGCTCTCGCGACTCAACGCCAATGGAACGCAACGATCGTTCCGCATAGGCGCATTCGCGGACGCCGATCCGGCGGACATCGCGATCACTGTCGGCGCGACGACCATCTCGGTCGAAGCGGCGGCCATCGATCTCACCTACATCCTGCCGGACGGAAAAGCTTTCTATTTCTTCGGTGCTGACGGCAGCACGCTCGATGCGGACGGTGACCAGAACGGCACCATCCTCATTAATCTCTCTTCGCTCAAAATATTCGGAAGTCCATCGAGTCCGCTCCCTGTACCGACGGCAACCCATCCCGGCGACATCATTCAGGTTTTCGACGTGTACGAATGGCGCAGGACTGACATGGTGGTAGCGCAGTGAGAACCGCTCGCGTTGCACTGCTCGCTCTCATTCTCGCCGCTGCGCCGCTGCTCGCCGATCAGCACAAGAACCAGCTCAAAGGCTTCAATCCGGAAAACGTCTATTTCACACACGACATTGATTCGATCAATGCGTTCAACGGCAACCTGACGATGACGATCCCGATCGGCCAGGAGTACCCGCTGGCCGAAGGATTTTCTTACCGGCTGACGCTCTATTCGAATTCAAATATCTGGGACTCGCTGGTCGTCGATCCGCCGTCGGCTCCGCCGAACGCGAGCGTCAGCGGCCGCATGCAGTCCAATGCGTCCGGGCTTTGCGACGGCAGCAACGGCGTCACGGTCGCGCTCCCGAATCGCCGCGCAAATGCCGGTCTGGGATGGACGCTGACCCTCGGCCGTCTTTACGATCCGGGCGAAGTAAGCCGCGGCGGTGCCGGTGGATTCATGTACGAGAGTCCGGACGGATCGGAGCACATATTCGCGCCGAAGCTGCACCCGAATGATCCGGAAACTCCCGGCGTCCTGTACACGACCGACAGCACGTACATTCGGATGCGCGAGGTGGGGTTCAGCCGAGTGCTCGAATTCCCCGACGGCTCCATCCATACGTTCATGCCGCCGCCGACCGGGCGCGGACCGTGGCTTCCGACAAAACTCGCGCATCTCGGCTCGGACGCCTCCGTCTCGATCGAGTACGTGCCCAATACCGACGGCACATACGACTGGAAAATCACCGACACTCACGACCGCGAGCACACCGTTCACTTCGCGAAAAAGTTCTGGGATGGCGGCTATAAGGCGATGGTTACCTCCGTCGATCTCGCGGCATTCTCGCGGACGTGCCCGACGGCAGCCGCCGCAACCGCGACCTACACGTTCAACTATAAGGAGAAGGTGATCGGCCGGACCGACTGGCACGAGCACTGTCCCGGTTTCGAAAACGGCGCAACCGTGCAGTTCCTGGAATCGGTCGTGTTACCCGACGATCCGAGCACGACGGATGAAGGCGAGAGCAAATATTCATTCGAATACAACGAGTCGCAGGCATTCGTCACGACCGCCGGTCTGCCGCGGTACGTAATCCTGCCGACCGGAGGCGTGATCGACTGGGAGTGGGAGCAGTGGGCGAAACCGGTCGACAGCGCCGATTCCGGGCAGCTGTACTTCGCGAACTCATGGGGCGTCGGAAAACGCTATACGCGGCCGTCGACCGTCAGCCCATTCGGCCGGCCATGGGATTACAGCGTCGCCTTCGACGGCAGCCTGCTCCCAAATGCCGCGACTCTCCCTCGGGAAATGAAAAGTCTCGTCGTCGATCCCGAGGACAACGCCACCGCCAGCTACTTTTCGGTGGCCACGCGCGATGATATCGATGGCTGGCGGGCCAATGATTACGGGAAGCCGTTCAGCCGGAATCACGAAAGCGCAACGGGAACCGGTGAGTTCCTTTCGCTGGAGCAATATTCGGCGCTGGCACCGGCTACGAAACTGCGGTCGACGTATGTTCATTACGAGACCGACGACAGCATCGCCAATCCGCGCGTCTCCAAAACCCGCGTCGTCAATGGCGATGACGTCTTCAGCACCGTCGCGCAATGGATTGATACGGCCAATAGTCAGTTCGACGGGTTCGGACATTATCGGCATTCGGTCGTCACTTCATCATCCGGCTTTACCGCGTCGCAGCGAACCACGGACACCGACTACAACGCGTCCGGCACCATGATCGCGGCGAATCAGCCGTGGATATTGGGCACGTACACATCGACAGCCACGAGCGACGGAACGGCGACGTCGCGCTCCGAATACTGCTTCGATTCCCTTACGGGGCGGCTCAAAGGCGTTCGTGCCGTTCGCGCGTCCACAGCGAAGGATCTGCTCACGATTTTTGAAGACGCCGATGACGACGGAAACGTGGAGAAGGAAAATTTCTACGGCGGCGACGATCCTTTTCATGCGGCTCCTGCAACCACCTGCGCCAGCGACACGAACCCGCAATATGCGGTGAACCACACGTTTGCCGCGGGAGTCCTGCAGACCACGAAGTCCGCCGATGCAACGTTCAAGAGCGTCGATTTCGACATCGATCCGTCAACCGGACTTCCGCGCACCAGCCGCGACTCTTCCGGTGTCGCGACAACCTGGCAATACAACCCGTCCGGTCAGTTGCGCGCCGTGCGGCCGAAAGGCGCCGCCTGGACGGAGTACCAGTACAAGGTCAACCGCGCCACGGCGCCGCATGGAACCGTGATCGTGCGGCAGTGGCCGGAGCAGCCGGACACGGCGATCTGCGACGCGCCGAGCGGGACTCCGCTAACCGAGGAGCGTTATTACTACGACGAGCTCGGAAGGTTCATTCAGCACCGGCGCCGAATGCCCGACGCCGATTCCGTCCAGCAATGGTCGGTCACCGAGGTCGAGTACGACAGGGCCGGCCGCAAGGTCAGGACGTCGGTCGCGACGGCCAGTCATTCAGGCGAATACGATTCCATCCCGGACGCGCCATCGACCAGAGTCGGTTATGACGCGCTCGGACGCGTCTTCAATACCACGCTGCCGGATGGCAGTTCGAGCACCACGCACTACAAAGGAACGCGGCAGATCTTCCGCTCCGCCACGATTGCCACACCGGACAACGCCACAAAGACGGTCTGGACCAAAGAAGAGTATGACGGGCTCGGTCGTCTCGTTGCGATCACCGAGAACGCCAATTTCCCCGATCAGCCGACCGAGTCGCCGACGACGACCTACAAATACGACGAGGGAAACCATCTCATCGAGGTTCACAGCGTCAATCAGACGCGCACGTTTTCTTATGACGGTGCCGGTCTGTTGACCGATGAAGATCACCCTGAGCTCGCGAAAAGCTGGTACGAGTACGACGCCCGCGGACACGTGCGCAAGAAGACGATCAGCGACACGAACGACGTCGCCTCCGCCGCCGTTGCGCTGCAGTACGCGTACGATTCGGCGGAACGCCTGCTGTCCGTTACTGACGCGAAGACAGCTCGTCCGTTGAAGGTGCTGACGTACGACGTGACCTCCAACGGCCGCCTCGCAACGCAGACACGCTACAACTACTTTACCGACAATACCTGGAAGGTCACCGATACGTTCGCGTATTACGCGGCATCCGGACGACCGCAGACAAAGACGACCGACATCACCCGTACCGACGTCGCCACCAGCACGCAGTCGACACAGCAATTCACCTCGCAATTCGACTACACCGAGCTGGGCACCCCCGACCATCTCAAATATCCGACCTGCTCGACGTGCGGCGGCGTTGCCACCGACGAGCGCAACCTGAGTCTCTCCTGGGACAACGGGCTGCTCACCGGAATTGGCAAAGCCACCGCGGCGACGACTACCGCGCCGTTCGCGATCTCCTACACGCCGGCCGGCGCGGTCGCGCGCGTCCAGCATGCAAAGATCGGCGGGCTTCCGGGCGTGCTCGATACGTTCGAGCCCGATCCGAACGGAATGGCGCGCGTTCATGCCATTCGATTCGATAACGCGCTGACGCCTGTATGTCAGCCGGCCACGGCCGTCACAAATGATCAGTCGGCGCTCGTCAATTCGTCCGCGCATCTGACGGTGACGGCCGACGGAACCGAGCCGCGACATTACCAGTGGTATCGCGGACTGCTGCTCGATACCACCGCGCCGGTCGGCGCCGACGCGTCGTTCTTCGACACGCCGCCTCTAACCGCGCCCGGCGCCGATTACTGGGTCAGGGTCACGAATGCCTGCGGAACGGCGAACGGTCCGATTCACGTGACGACGCTCGCCTGCGAGCTGCCGCAATTGACTGCGCCGGATCGTTCGCTCCTCGAGCAGAATTCCGCGCATCTGACCGTGAGCGTCATCAGCGGTACCACGCCGCATTTCCAGTGGTATCACGGCGCAATCGACATCGTGACCGAGCCGGTCGGCGCGGACGCGGATTTCTTCGACACACCTCTGCTCGCGGCATCAACGAATTACTGGGTGAAAGTGACGAACGCGTGCGGCGTCTCGAAAGCGCCGGTTCACGTCACCGTCATCAGCTGCGGTACACCGTATGCCATTCAGGCGGTACCGGCTGTCGTCGTCGAAGGAAAGCCATTCCAGCTTCTTGCGCCAGCGGCGGACGGCACGACCTACCACTGGTACACGACGGTCGGAACCACGAAGACGGAACTGACCACCACGACAACGCCCGAGTCGTCGATCAATATCAGCAGCGGTATTTCCGAGACAACCACCTATTCAGTCGAAATGCAGCGCGGCACCTGCACGAGCGTCAGCAGCGACCTGGTCATGACGCCGTGCATTAAGAAGCGCATCGTTTCGGCAATTGAGGAGAACGGCGGCTACACCGTCTTTGTCGCCGATGACCAGCCGGGCGTCACGTTCCAGTGGTACGAAGGGGCGAGTTACAGCGACCTCTCCAAACCTCGCGGAACCGGCTCCAGCATCTTCGTGAATCCCGCCACGGCGACATATTACTGGGTTCGGATGACACACGTCTGCAACACGGTCACGACCGTTCTCGACAGCGACATTGCGCAGCTCGTCCTCCAGTGTCCGCCGACGATCTTCGTGCAGCCAATCTCCGCAACGCAGGCCAGTCAAACCGGGAGCGTCGTCAGCGCAACCGTCGTCGCCCGCGGCCCGGAAACGTTCACATACCAATGGTGCGAATATCCGAGCGGCGCCGCGATCAAAGACGATCCGTCCGCGCAGACCGCCACCTATTCGTGGCATCGCCCCCTGCCTATTTCCGGCGAGACGGGCCGCTCCAAAGTCGTTTACGTCATGGTCCACAAGCAGAACGCGCTCAACACGGCGATCAGTGTTCCGGTCACGCTTGCGTTCTCCGACACGCCGCAGCAAATCAGTGCTTCATCGGGCAGCGTCATCGTTGGCGATCCATACCATCGCGCAAATCTCTTCGTGACGATGGATCCGCCGGCCGTAGTGGGCGAGCACGAATACGAATACGACTGGTACTTCGACAACGGAACGCCCGCGGGCGAGAAGATCGGCACGCTCGGTCCCGCATGGAGCTTCGCGGTATCCGGCAATGACGTCTACTGGGTCGTCATCAGAGGCGTCTTCCGCAAGGGAACTGATTTCGAATATCACCAGGTGACCGTCAGCCCGAAAATGGTTGCCGGATTGTCGGGCGCATGCGCACTGGCGCCGCTGCATGTCGACCAGAGCGTCAGGGAAATCTGCCTGGGCAGCGCGACCAATTCTTCGCCGCAGGTGACATTCCAGGCATTCAACGAAACGCCAAACGTCAGTTTCCAATGGTATACGGGGCAGTCAGGCGACACGCGCGAGCCAATTGCGGGCACCGTCGGACGCGCGCCGCAACTGACGATCGACGGAAATCCGGTTCAGAAGGTGTGGGTTCGCGCATCGCTCGACTGTGGCGCGTATCTGGACAGCACCACGCTCTTCTTCAGCCGCGATGCCTGCAAGCCGCTGATCATTAATCAAAATCTTCCGCCGGTCGTAGCCGAATGGGGCAGCACCGCGCAGGTCGTGTTCGGCGCGCTCAGCATTCCGAACATCGTCTATCAGTGGTACATGGAAGGACCTCCCGAGGTCGGGCTGGCGGCCACCGGGCCCACGCTCGTGCTGTCCAACGTACAGAAGAGCGCGCGCTATTACGTGCAGGTGCGCGACACGACGTGTACCAATAGCGCCGCGACCACCTTCCCGACGCTGGTTCGCATTGGCACCGCTCCCGGCATGACGCCGCCAAACTGGGTCACCGAAGTGTGGAGAGATTCCGACGCCACCACCGGCACCACACTTTCCGCGCTCACCGGCGGAGCGGAGCGTTACGAGTGGTTCAGCGGCGACGTTCCCGACGAACGCGTTCGTGTCAGCGACTCGACATCACCGACGTTCACGACGCCGCTGTTGACCGCCGATGCGCGGTACTGGGTTCGGGTGCATGGAAGCGGGACGAAGTTCCTCGACAGCCCGACGATAACGATCAAAATCTGCAATCCGCCGAAATTGACCGCCGCGCAGCAATCGCAGCTCGATCTCGATCACGACGTGCTGCCGAATCAGACGACGGTCTTTTATCTGCCGATCACCGAGCCGGCCAACGGCACGCATTTCACATACACGTGGTTAGCCGGGAATACCCTGGAGACCGCAACGCAGCTCGGCGAAACGACGCGCCGGCTGGAAGTCGCGCAGTGGCAGACGACTCACTACTGGTGCCGCGTGACCTCGGCATGCGGCATCGGCGGAAGCGACGTTCGCGTCTACATCAGCCCTGCATTTACTGCACACGTCTGCGCAACACCAACGATCGCCACGCCGACCGCGGCGCCGGCGAGAATCGCAGCAGGCACGTCATCGAATCTCAACATTGCCGCCAGCACGACTTCAGACCGCCCGCTGACTTATCAGTGGTATGTCGGCGCGACCGGTGACACGACGCACCCGGTGCCCGGCGGCACTGCCGCGATGACGCCCGTCTCGCCGGCGTACGACACGACCTACTGGGTGCGCGTCACCACCGGCGTCTGCACGATCGACAGCGCCACCGTCACCGTTTCGCTCTGTACATACCCGCAGACCGTAACGCTGCCGGCGAGCATCAACATCGCCAGCGGCGAGACCGCGACCATCCTGTTCCCGCAGCTCTATCCTGGCGACGTGAAGCTCATCAAGTGGTATCGCGGCGTGGTCGGCGATCGCTCAACCCTCATGCAATATGCCAATGCGCCGTCGCTCTCTTACACGACGACCGCACTGACCACTTCCCAGCAATACTGGATGGATTTCGAGCACCTCGGCTGCATCACAACGAGCTCGCAGGTTTCCGTCAACGTCTGCAGGCCGACCATTACAGCGATCTCGAACGGTACGACCGTCGCCAGTGGCACGACCGTACCGCTGAGCGTCACGACCTCGTCGATTCCGGGTCAGACGTTCCAGTGGTACACCGGCACTCCCGGAAACATCAGTAATCCGCTGGCCGGAAAAACCACGGCGTCGATCACGGTTGTGCCCAACGCAACGGCTTCGTACTGGGTGCGCGTCACCGGCACCTGCACTCCCGCCGCGTGGGCCGACAGCACGGCGGTGACGATCACCACCTGCAATGCCCCGTTGATCAACGCCGTCTCTCCGACGCAATACGCGAGCTCCGGCCAGCAGTCGCTGCTGACCGTCTCGGCAACCGGCACGAACCTCACCTATCAGTGGTATGTCGGCGTCAGCGGAAATACATCGACTGCCCTCTCCGGCCAGACCAACGCGTCGATGTACGTTCATCCAACAAGCACGACGACGTACTGGTGCCGCGTAACCGGCGACGCCGTCTGCGCGACCAACAGCGCATCGATGACGGTCAACGTCTGTACGGCGCCGGTCATTACACAGCAGCCGACGGCCGTGCCGGTGCGCATTTTCACCGGCGCTTCGTCGACGCTGAGCGTGACGGCGACGGCCGGCGGTCCAATCACATACCAGTGGTATGTCGGCTCGCCGGGGGTGACGACGACGGCGGTCGCAGGCGGAACGATCGCAAGCGTGAACGTTTCGCCGACGACGGACACGAGCTACTGGGTGCGCGTAACGACGAGCGTCTGCAGCGTCGACAGCGCCGGCGTGACCGTGTCGATGTGTACTTACAATTCATCGGTCACCCTCCCCGCGACGATCGATATCGTCTCCGGCGGAACGGCGACCATCCCCTTCCCGACGTTGTTCCCGGGCGACGTGAAGATCATCCGCTGGTATCGCGGCCCGGCGGGCGATCACTCGAACCTCGTCGCGGGCAACAGTACGCCGGCGATGTCCTACACGACGCCGGCGCTCACCGCCACGACGCAGTACTGGATGGAGTTCGACCATAACGGCTGCATTACGACGAGCAACGCGACGACGGTCAGAGTTTGCAAGCCGACGATCACTGTCCCGCCACAGAGCGCGATCATTCTCAGCGGAAGCTCACACACGTTGACCGTGACGACAACGGGATCGCCGCTCACATATCAGTGGTACATCGGCAGCAGCGGAGTCACAACGCAGCCGATCACCGGCGCCACAACAGCGGCATTGACCGTGACGCCGGCGGCAACCACGACGTACTGGGTGCGTGCGACCGGCTGCGCGACCAATGCCGACAGCGCCGCGGCCACGTTGACGGTCTGCACCTCACCAACCGTCCCGACGCCGACAAGAACAAGCAATCACACCATCGGCTCGACCGGAACCGTGACCGTGACCGCCGGCGGAACCAGCCCGACATACCAGTGGTACAAAGGACAGTCGGGCGACGTGTCGCAGCCCATCAGCGGCGCCACGTCGGCTTCTTACAGCTTCATGCTGCAGACCAGTCAGTACTTCTGGGTGCGCGTGACGAGCGCGTGCAACAACGTCTCGGTCGATAGCGCGGCCATTCTCTACAGTGTCGATCCGCACATCACGACACATCCCGCCGATGTGACGATTTCACGGGGTACGAGCACGACGCTGAGCGTCGTCGCCACCGGCACGTATCTCTCGTATCAGTGGTACAGCGGTCAGAGCGCAATTGCGGGAGCGACGTCCGCGACCTACACCACGCCGGCACTGACTACCGGTACACCTGAATACTGGTGCATCGTCAGCAGCGGAACGATCGGCATCAACAGCGTCCACGCATTCGTGACCCTGTGCGACGGTCCGACGATCCTGAGCTTCACGTCCGCGCACCCATCGGGTTCGACGTACGTACTGACCGTCAACATCCCGTCCTCGCAATATTCGCTCGTGACCTACTACTGGTACACCGGCGTGCCCGGCAATCCGTCGCAATCGACGCTCCTCGGCGCCGATAATTACAGTACCTCCTACAGCGTCACCTCAACGACGACTTACTGGGTTCGCGTCCGCTTCAACGACGGCTCCTGTTACTCCGACACGGTCGGCAAAACGCTTCCCTGAGCAAAGGACGAGGGCGAAACAATGGACAGACAAATGAACGCACTTCGACACGTTGTTCTCCTCGCGACTCTGGCCGCGGTCTCGATCACAAATCTCATGGCCGCGGACCACGCCACCGGCAACGCCACAATCGTCGGCGCGTCGTGGTCGAGCGGGACGTATACCTATGACGGCTCGGGCAACGTCACGCAGATCGGCGACGACGTTTATCGGTACGACGAGTACGGCCGTTTGGCGCGTGCGACGGTCGGCCCCCCGATCACGCCGGCTGCCACGACGACGCAGCAGTTCACATACGACTCATACGGCAATCTGACGACGATCATCACGACGTCGCCGAGCGGAACGCGGACGGGCGGCTTCGCCGTAAACGCCGCCACAAACCAACTCACCGGCAATTGCCCGGCCGGTTCCGATCCCTGCTTCAGCGCCTTCTATGACGCCGGCTCCGGAAATCAGCTCGGCCGCACAACAGCAAACGAATACAAATGGGACCCCGCCGGAATGATGAGTGAGCTCAATCAGCCGGCAGTGCGCCACGAGCGTTACATTTACGACGCGAATGACGAGCGCATCGTCGTCATCGACCAGCCGTCGTCATCGTCGGAAACGCGACGCTATGCGCTGCGCGGCCTCGACAGCAAAGTCGCCCGCGAACTGACGAACACGGTCTCTTCAAACACGTGGGAACTCACAAAGGACTACGTCTACCGCGGCAGCGTCCTCCTTGCCTCGTTCAGCGGCAACGAAACCGACCCCTCCCGCCACTACCACATCGATCACCTCGGCTCCCCCCGCCTCATCACAGACGGCACCGCCCACCGC
Organism: Acidobacteriota bacterium; assembly: GCA_025463165.1. Classification (GTDB taxonomy): domain Bacteria; phylum Acidobacteriota; class Thermoanaerobaculia; order Gp7-AA8; family Gp7-AA8; genus JAOBAU01. The sequence goes on from JAOBAU010000390.1 coordinate 11,074, forward strand.
CTCGCCGCCCATACGTATTTACCGTTCGGCCGCGAAGCGGAAGGCAGCGAAGCCGATACGGAGCGGATGAAATTCACCGGGCACGAGCGGGATGGCGTCGCAGGAAGCGCCGGATTCGATCTCGATTACATGCACGCGCGGTATTACGACCCGAATGCTGGGCGGTTCCTGAGCGTGGATCCGGAGCTCGGAAGTGCGATTCCCGAGAGACCGCAGACCTGGAATCGTTACAGCTACGTCGCCAATAATCCCGTCAATGCACTTGATCCGACCGGCACGACGCTGGTTTCTGTAACGGGCCAGAATACTCTGCTCGACATCGCCGGGAATGCGGCCCCGAATGTGGCCTTTCGGCAGGACGGATCCATCGACACGATAAACTTTACACAGCAGGATTTGGCCAATAACGAAGGCGCTCTTTTATTGCGAGAAATGGATATCAGCAAAAATATGTACTCCTATGAAGAGGGTACAACCGCGCCAAGCCGGGGTGGACCGCAGAAAGTAAGCGGTGTATTGAATCTTGACGAACATCCTGTCGACTTGATTTTACCAGGTGGCGCTGCGATGCCGAAGGGACCCGGACGGTTTCCTGTCAAAGGAGTTAACGGCGCCGTCACCGTCGACCCGGCAACACAATTTCTGGACGCGGGTACCCGTAAGATGAAAATACCGACGAATGCGATCGCATTTCATGAGCTCGCAGAAGTCTATGCCAAGGTTGAACATAACCTCCTGCGTGGCCCGGACAATGGTCCGGGCGCGCACCTCGTAGCTCGACTTCGCGAAGTAATCCTCATGTTGCAGCGACCGAGTTGGACGCCTTATCCCGCGGGCGGCACTCTTACACGATGAGCGGACAGATACTGGTGTTAGCTTTGATACTTACGATGACTTCCTGTACGGCAGGTGGGATGGCTCCCTGTAGTTTTTCAACATTTCGAGCGTCACCCTACGATCATCTGATCGAAGATCTTCCGCCTGCAACGATGCCGGAGTTGGTCGGTCGCTTACGAGTCAGGCCGATGGACGTCAAAGATGGCGTCTGGCCAACGGCTCTCACCGCGCAAATTGAGTTGCACGGGCCGAATGGTTTAACAGAGATTCTCAATGTCGCAGCCGACGGGACGTTTGCGCGAAGAGGACTGCAACCGGGAAGGTATTGTCTCAAGGTGTCTGCGGAGGGGTTTCGCTCAACTATGGGTACGGCGATTATCGACCATTCTGCCCGGGAAGGCGCTCGGTACGAGATTGATCTGATAATCGCGGAGTAGCTCATTGTGCCAGATGGTGAGGATGACACTCCCCTCACCGCCCCCCATAAACCCCGGAAGACATCACGACAAACGGTGCCCAGTACAACGGATCCTCATACCTCCGGTCGCGGCGCAGTTTCAACTGCGCCGCGCGGAGGGCGACCGCGGGGGAATCTCCGGCGGCGAGGTGGCGGTGGAACTCGATC
>JAOBAU010000430.1 GCA_025463165.1 Acidobacteriota bacterium
GTCGAGCACTCAGGACTAAGGACTAAGGACTCAGGACTAAGAATCCCTGGCACAACCTCAGCAGTACCCCCCGCCCGTGGAGGAAACATGGGCAACCTTTTGTGGCTGATCATCGTCATTCTCGTGATCATGTGGCTCGGCGGATTCGTGATGCATATCGGTGGGGGATTGATCCACCTGCTGCTCGTCATCGCGGTGATCGTGCTGATCTTCCAGCTGATTACCGGCCGACGGGCGCTTTGAACGCGGCCACTACCTGCGCGACACGGGCGCGGTCGACGGCTTCGTCGACGCGTCCGTGCCGTTTGATCGACGTGCCGACGAAGGCGCCGTCGGCGTCGTAGGTACGCGCGTTCTCTTCGGTCAATCCGCTGCCGAGCAGCAGCGGCGCGTCGGTCGCTTCGCGCAGTGCGCGCAGCCGCTCCGCGTCGGGCGCGGCGCCGGTTTCCATTCCGCTCACGACGATGGCGTCGGCGAGGCCGCGCAGACGAAGATCTTTCGCCACTTGCAGCGGCTCGACGTCGCCGAGCGGCACGGCGTGCTTGACCATGTGATCGGCGAAGATGGCCACGCGCGGTGCGAGCGCGGCACGCACCCGCAGCGTCGACGCCGCTTCCCCTTCGATGATTCCCTGATCGGTGAGCATCGAACCGACGTGTACGTTCACGCGGATGAAGAGCGCGCCGGTCGCGGCCGCAATCGCCAGCGCCGACGCGGCATCGTTGCGCAGCACGTTCACGCCGAACGGCAGCGCCACGCCGCGCGTGACGTCGGCAATCACTCGCGTCATCGCCGCGACCGTCTCCGCACCGACGCGTCCGCGAAAGAACGGCCGGTCGCCGAAGTTTTCGAACACGAGCGCGTCGGCGCCGCCATCAGCCAGCGCTCGCGCGTCGGTCAGCGCGGCCTCGATGACCTCATCGAGCGAGCCGGCGTAGAGCGGTGCGCCGGGCAGCGCGCGAAGATGAACCATGCCGAGGATGGCGCGCGGGGCGAGAAGATCGGAGAAGGCGTTTCGACTCAGCATCGGCTCGGCACTTTATACTCCTCGCCGCAATGTCGGATCTGAAGCTCTGGAACACACTCACGCGCGAGCTCGAAACGTTCGCGCCTCTCGTGCCCGGCGAAGTACGCATGTACTCGTGCGGGCCGACGGTTTACAACAATCCTCACATCGGAAATCTCCGGACGTTTCTCTGGAGCGATCTCCTGCGCCGCTATCTCGAATTCCGCGGATTGCGCGTGCGGCAGGTCATGAACATCACCGACGTCGAGGACAAGATCATCCGCAACGCGAACGCGGCCGGGAAAGACATCGATACCTACACGGCGCCGTTCATCGTGTCGTTCCATGAATCGCTCGCGCTGCTGCGCATTCGTCCCGCCGATTCCTATCCGCGCGCGACCGAGTTCATTCCGCAGATGGTCGATCTCGTCAACCAGTTGACGAGTCGCGGACACACGTACGTTGCAGATGGATCGACTTACTTCAAGGTCGCCAGCCTGCCGCAGTACGGCCGTCTCTCGCAGGTCGAGATCGATCGCAGCAGCGAATACAGCCGCATCGAAAACGACGAGTACGAGAAGGAGTCGGCGCGCGATTTCGTCCTCTGGAAAGCGAAGAAGGAAAACGAGCCGTCGTGGCAGACGGAGCTCGGCGAAGGACGTCCCGGCTGGCACCTCGAGTGCTCCGCGATGTCGATGCAACTCCTCGGCGACACCTTCGACATCCACACGGGCGCCGTCGATCTGATCTTCCCGCATCATGAGAATGAGATCGCGCAGAGCGAAGGTGCGACAGGCAAAACGTTCGTCCGCTACTGGGTCCACGGCGAGCACCTCAACATCGATGCGCAGAAGATGTCGAAGTCGCTCGGCAACATCTATTCGCTGCCGGAGATCATCGAGCTCGGGCACGATCCGCTGACGCTCCGCTACGCGCTGCTGTCGGTGCCGCATCGGACGAAGCTGAACTTCACGATGCAGTCGCTCGACGACGCGAAGAGCGCGCTGAATCGCATCGAGTCGTTCCTGATCCGGCTCGATGAGTTGTCGAAATCGGCGCCGCACGACGCGAAGCATTCGGACGGTCACGCCGATCAGCTCATCGGCCGCTTCCTGATCGATTTCGAATCGGCGATGGATGACGATCTCAACACCGCCGGCGCGTTCGGCGCGCTGTTCAGCCTGATCCGCGACGCCAACATCGCCATCGACGCCGGCCGCATCAGCGCGGGTGATGCCGAGGGATTGAAAGCGGCGCTGATGAAGATCGATCCGGTGCTCGATATCTTTCCAAAGCGCGACACGGTGCTCGCCGCCGAGATTGAAGCGCTGATCGAAGCGAGGCAGGCCGCCCGCAAATCGCGCAACTTCGCGGAGTCGGATCGCATTCGCGACGAGCTGCTCGCGAAGGGAATCATGCTCGAAGATACGGCGGCAGGTGTTCGCTGGAGAAGAAAGTAGAAAGGACTGAGGACTGAGGACTGAGTTGGGCGGACGCGAAGCGACTCAGTCCTCAGTCCTCAGTCCTCAGTCCTCAGCACTGACACGAATGATCGCCTACCTCAACGGCACCCTGAAACGCCTCACCACCTCGAGCGCGCTCGTGCTGGTGAACGGCGTCGGCTACGACGTCCACATCTCGCTCTCGACCTACTACAAACTCGAAGGGCGAAAAGAGATCGAGCTCGAGATCTTTACGCACGTTCGCGAGGATGCGCTGTCGCTTTACGGCTTCGCGACCAGCGATGAAAAAACCGCGTTCGAAAAACTGATCTCGATCTCCGGAATCGGCCCGACGCTCGCGCAGAAAATCCTCTCCGGCATCGACGCGCCAGCGCTTGCCGAAGCGGTCGCGCAAGCCGATACGCGGAAGCTGTCGTCGATTCCAGGCGTCGGCAAGAAAACGGCGGAGCGGATCTGTCTCGAGTTGCGCGACAAGCTGGCGCTCGGCGGCGAGACGCCGTCGATCACCGCGCCGGTCACGCGCACCTCGATCGACAACGACGTCCACTCCGCCCTCATCAACCTCGGCTACAAGCCGGCCGCGGCCGACGCCGCGCTCGACGCCGCCCGCAAACAACTCGATGCCGACGCCGAGTTCTCCGTCGTCCTGAAGACGGCGCTCGTTCAGCTCACCAGGTAACTCAGCGGCCACCGCGCCCGCCGCGGCTGAAGACGCTGTCGAGACTCCAGATCCCGGAGCCGTACGCCGCGATGAAAAGGAAGACGAAGCAGTACACCACCGCGAGCTCGCCCTTGTTCGCGATCGGCCAGAAGCCGCCTTTCGCGTGGACCATGAAGTAGGCCACCGCCATCTCGCCGCTGCAGATGAATGCCGCAATCGGTGCGATCAACCCGACCGCTACGAGCAATCCGCCGATGAGCTCGATGAGTCCGGCGAGACCGTAAATCGACGCGAGCGGCGGCGACGGATGGTCGCTCGGAGGAAATCCGAGCAGCTTTTGCGAGCCGTGGAAGGCGAAAAGCAGCCCGACCATGATGCGCATCAGCGCGTAGGCGTACGGAGCGAAGCGGGTCGAGAGAAACGGCATTTGGATCTACCTCCGCGAGCGCGCGATTCAACGTGCGCGCCAGCATCGCTCCGCCTGGCAGCCGGTTCGCAACGCGAACGCTCAGAATGCGCCGTTTCGTCCTCGCGCTGACCTTCGTTCTGACGCTGCCCATCAGTGCGGCCACGAACGGCGTGACGCTCCTGTCGCGCGCATGGCCGCCGGCTCCCGCGACGACCGTGAGCGAGCTCGGACGCGGAGTCGGCGTCGTCTTCAGTCCCGATCTTTCGGTCGAGGGAAACTGCCGTTTCTATCAGTCGCTCGGCTTCGCCTGCTTCGAAGACGGCGACTGGCACCAGGTGCTCGACGAGCTGCATCGTTACAACGTCCTCTATCCCGAGCGCCGCATCGGAACGCTGGTGCTCGAGACGCACGGCACGAACGGCAACGGTCTCAAACTGCAGCGCAGCTACGCACCCGACGCCGACCGTTCGTACATCGCGGTCGGCGCGCTCCAGGAACGGCTCGAAGCGGAAGGAATCTCGTACGTCATCATCAGCGCCTGCAACAGCGGCCGTCTGCTGCGTCCGGAGATCTACACGACGCTGAATCCGAATCCGGGCGACAAGCTGTTCCTCCCGCCGACGCGCGGCATCATCGACGCCTCGCCGCAATTCGACCCGCTTCGCAGCCGCGTCACCGTCATCACGCCGGGCGAAAGTCACATCGAAACGACGCTGGTCGGCTCGGTCGCGGAGCTGAAACCGGCCACGCGGCGCGCCATCGCCGCCGCCGCACGATCGCGCAGCATCGAACCGCCGAAGCAGTTCGCGATCTCCGACATGATGGTGCAGATGCTCCTCCGCGATCCGCGCCTGGCGCTCACGACGAACCGCTACGTCGAAGTGCTGTCGAAGGAGATCCAGCCGGTCGACGAGAGCGAGCGGCTCTTCACGAAGTTCGTGAAGCATCTCAACACGGTCGCCGCGAAGCGGAAAGCGACGCCGAAGTCGCTGCGCGCCGCGGCACGGCCGGCCCGCCGCACGCGCTAGAGCGAATTCCGCCCACGCGTCCGTCGACTTCAATATGGCACTAAGTGGACCACAGGCCGCGGTCAGCGACCGCTTCATGCGCATTTCCGTAAATGTCACACGGGGCGAATTCCCGCAATCCGCCTTTACCGTTTATCCTCTTCAGACACCTTTAATGGACCCTGAACGCCTGCTGGTCGAGCACCTGCCGGAGGTCGAGCGCACGATCGCGTTCATCTGCCGGCGCCATCACCTGCGCGATGCGGACGCGGAGGATTTCGGCCAGTTCGTGAACCTGAAGCTGATCGAGCACGACTACGCGATCCTCCGCAAGTTCGAAGGACGGAGCGAGTTGCGCACGTTTCTGTCCGTGGTCGTGCATCGGCTCTTGCTCGACTTTCGCAATCATCTGCTCGGCAAATGGCGTCCGTCCGCGGAAGCGAAGCGGCTGGGCGCAAGAGCCGTCGCGCTCGAAACGCTGCTGCATCGCGATCGCCGTCCGATGGATGAAGCGCTGCAGACAATGCAATCCGCCGGCGGCGATACGACGGACGAGGAGCTTCACCAGCTCGCCGCCCGGCTCCCGAAACGGCCCATCCGTCCCCGAGATATCGCGATCGAGGAGATGCCGACGGAGCCTGCGAGTGAGTCCGATGCGGAGCGAGGCGTAATCGATGCCGACCGCCGCCAGCTCGCCGATTGCGTCGCGGCGATCGTCCGCAAAGTAATCGACACACTCCCGAAAGAAGACCGTGCCATCCTCCGCATGCATTTCATCGAAGGCATGACCGTCGCACGCATCGCACGCGCCCTCGGCGTCGAGCAAAAACCGCTCTATCCACGCCTCCTGCGCCACTTCGCGAAGATCCGCCGAGCGCTCGACGAAGCGTCGATCAGTCAGGAAGACATCGAAGATCTCATCGGCCACACCGACGTCGACTTCGGCCTCGGCCGCGATAACGACGGCGAAGGAATGTCGCGATGACGCACACGTCACCCGAAACCCTCGCCGAGTTCATCGACGGAACGCTCGCCGGAGAAACCCGCGATGCCGTGGTGAAACACATCGAGGAATGCGACGACTGTCTGATGATCGTCGGCGAGACGTCGCGGCTGCTGGATCAGGCGCCGGTGCCGATAAGACGGAGCCGCTATCGCCGACAGACGCCCTGGATGTTGCTCGCCGCGGCGATCGCCGGCATCGGATTCATGACGGGCGCGCTCGTTCGCAGCAGCGATCCGCTCGGCAAGCTCGTACGCGCCAGCCGCACGCTCTCCAGCCGTCCCGTCGAAGGGCGTCTCGCCGATTTTGACTGGCTTCCTCGCGTGCACCCCCGCGGGGATGAGACGACCGCGGACCCGCCGCTGCTGAGCGTTCAGGGAATTGCCGGAAAGGTGATTACCGCGAACAAGGCGGCGGTCGACAACGCAAAGAAACAACACGCGGCGGGCGTTGCGGCGCTGATCGCCGGCGATTCCACGCAGGCAATCTCACTCATGCACCGTGCAACCGACCTCGCTCCCAATGAAGCGTCTTATTGGAATGACCTCGCGACCGCCTGGCTCGACTCATACCAGAAAACCGGCGATGCGACACGGCTTACCGAAGCGCTTGCGGCGACCAACCGCGCCCTGCAAATCGACGCGACCAACCTGCCGGCACTGTTCAACAGCGCCGTCGTCCGCGAGGAACTCGGAGCACGCGATCAGGCGATCATCGCCTACAAGCGTTACCTTCTTCACGACTCGACTTCACGCTGGGCCGACGACGCACGTCAACGACTGTCGCTGCTCGAGCGGAGCGGCCACTATGACTCGTGGATCCTGGACAGACCAGGTCTCGAGCACGCCGCGATCTCCGGGGACGACGAGACCGTTCTGCGGCTCGTCGATGCACACCCTTACGAAACGCGCACCACCGGCGAGGTCATTTATCTCGGGGCATGGGCGTCCGGCATGAAGCCCGAGGTCGCGGAGCACCAGCTGCAAATCGCGGCCGCGATCGGCAGCGCGCTGCGTCAGCGAGCCGGAGAATCAATGCTTGGCGACACCGTCGCCGTCATCAGCGGCGCGAGTCAGGGCGGCGTACGCGACGCGCTGGTTGCCGGACACCACGCGTATGACGTCGCACGAGGCCTCTATCGCGACCATCACATCGCCAAAGCGAGAGTCGAGTTTGAAAAGGCGGCCGCCGCATTGCGCGAGGGCGGCAGTCCCTTCGCCGCGGTCGCTGAATATTACGTGGCGAACTGTCTCTACGACACGAATCAGAGTCATGACGCGCTGCTGCGAATCAACTCGTTGCTGGCCACTGTGCCGGCGAAGTACGTCGCGCTGCGCGCTCAGTTGCTTTGGGAGCGCGCGTCCGTACTCGCACGAGACGGTTCCGCCAGTGAGGCCTTGAAAGACCAACGTGCATCGGTCGAGCTGTTCGATCGGCTCGGCGAGCAGCGGCCCGCGAACATTATGCGCAGCGACGTTGCAGCGAGCTACGCACTGCTCGGCCGCCGCGGCGACGCATGGCGGATGCGCGCGGACATTCTTCGAAATACTCCCGAGCCGGCGGGACGTGCGTCGTGCCTCGAGATCGCCGCGCGCACCGAAGCGCTCGGCGGACGCTGGGACATCGCCGAGTCGCTGCTGTCTGTCGTGCTGGAACGTCCCGAGGATCTGGCACCTCGCGTTGCGTCCAGCTGCCTGGTTTGGAGAGCGCTCGCCCAGGCGCGGCTCGCCTACGCGGACGAGTCGCGGCACACTCTGGCGGACGCCACGATGGCTGCAGGCCGGATTCAGGATCCCGCCATGCGCGCGGCCGCTGCTGCCGAGGTGACGTTCGCGGCGGGTGTCATCGCCGGTGATGCCGATCCCGCGCGGAGCGTCGCGCTACTGTCGCACTACATTACCGACGCGACCACGCGCAACGATCCGATTTACGTTGCAGAAGCGCTCGTCCAGCGCGCGCGCGCCTTCCGGCGTCTGCGGCAAAACGCGGATGCGGAGCGCGATTTACATGACGCACTCAGATGGGTGGCGCAGCGACAACCTTCGACAGCAGACGATTTCCGCAACGCGTATTTTGCAACCGCCGACAGCGCGCGGCGCGAGCTGATCGACGTTCGCGTGACGACCGGAAACGTAGCAGCGGCGATGTTCGGTGACGCCGCCGCGAATCGACCGTGGCTGACGTTGCCGGTGGGCAGGGTCATCGTTCAGTTTGTGACTCTGCGGGACGAAACGATCATTCTCTCCGCGACGCGCGATGGGCCGCGGGCCGACCGTTCCGCGATCTCCGAGCAGGAAGTGACGCGCAACGTCGATGAGGTAACCGACGCGATCGAAGTTGACGACGCGCGGCGACAGGGAGCGGCCGTCGACCGGCTCACCAGCGCCCTGATCTCACCAGTCACGTCGTCGTTCAAGGGAGCCGACACCGTCGTCGTAATCCCCGACGGTGCTCTCTTCCGGCTCCCCTTCTCGCTGCTTGTAAACGATCTCGTTGCGGTTGCGGAAGCTCCCGACGTCGCCACCGCGATGAGCGGCCAACGCCAGCCGCCGAAAGCTCCGATCGCGTTCCTCGCCGTCGGCAATCCGGCAATCGATCGGGCCGCGTTCAATCTCTCTCCGCTGCCTGCAGCGGAAGCGGAGGCGCGCGAAGTGGCGCTGCTGTATTCATCGCACGCGCTGTGCGGCCGTGACGCCACGAAGAAACGGATCGCGGCGTTATTGACGCAGAGCGACTCCGCGCATCTCGCGTCGCATGCGGTCGCGTCGTTCGCCGATCCCGGCACGTCGTCCCTCGTGCTTGCCCCGGAGGGAACGGAGTCGGGAGCGCTTTCGGCGCGCGAGATCTCCGCACTTCCGCTGCAGCGGCTGCGGGTCGTCGTTCTCGCCGGCTGCCGCACGGCCGAATCGTCGCAAAACGGTGGCGCGAACGACAGCATCGCTCTCGCCTTTCTTCGCGCAGGCGCCGGCAACGTCATCGCGTCGTTGTGGAAGATCGATGACGACGTCGCCCGAACGTTTTCGCTCCACCTGCATCATGAGCTGCAGGCCGGAGTGCCGGCTGCCATCGCTCTTCGACGCGCGCAACGGATGATGCGCGAGTCGGCAAACCCGAGGCTGCGCGCTGTTCACAGCTGGAGTGGTTTCGTGGTGAACGGCAGCGGCGGCTGGTGAAAAACGTCCTCGAGGTCCGTCATACAACCGAGAGGAGAAGCTCATGTTCGAGATCCAGTTCCAGGGTGTCATCACACACGCGCGTGTAGCGAGCAGCGTCGATGGAGAGACGCGGCAGATCGCGGTTCTGTACAACGTACCGAGAGTGCGGCACGTGCCGCTAATGACGCTTCGCAACGATGACGTCATCCCAGACAAGAAGAATCCTCTGCCCGAGCCTGTCGGCACCGGTGAAGGGGTGAAGTGCTACCGGATCGGCGGAGAGATCACGACAGATCTCCCGGAAGGATTGCCGACGCAATACCTCGCGCACGTTCCGCGTCTGAGCGATCTGACGACGGCTCGTACTCCTCGAGCATCGATCGGAAATCGCGACACCGACCCGCACTTCAGCGCATACGTCGTCCTCGCGAAAGGCGCCATGCACGAAGCCGACTGGTTTCCGCGCAAAGCGCAGTTCGATGGTCAGGAACCGCGCTGCGTGCCGCGCACGATTACCTTCACGGCGTTTGCGATGCAGAAGCACGTAACGCTGACCATGTCGATCGAGGATGACGAGGGCGGCTTCAAAGAGACGATCTTCACTCTGAGCAGGGACGCTCTGCTGCGGATCTCAAATATCGAAGCAAATGCCAATCCGTCGTCGCAGCACTTCGACACCTACGCGAGTTTCTTCGCAAACAAGAACATCCCTCTCAAGCGTCCGATGCAACTGCGCGATCGCTGCGAAACGACCGCGCATGCGCGCGACATTCCGACCTGCTACCGGAACGCTCACCTGTCCGTGGAGTGTTCGAACACGCTTTACCCGTGACGATCACGGAGCTTGCATGACCTTCTTGTCCTTGTCCTGCGCATCAATCACCGCCTGGAAGAGGTTGCCGCTCGCGCCAATTTTCTGCGCGAGGAGTGCCGCAATGCCTCCGGCGATCGCGGCAGACATACTCGTTCCGTTTGCGCGCCGGTGGTTGCCATCATTCCACGCTGAGCGGACACCGACGCCCGGTGCAGTCACCTCGACGGGATCATCTTCGGCTGCAACGCAGGAGAAGTCGGCCGTCTTCAGCCGACGGTCGACTGCGCCGGCCGCAATGACGGACGGGCAATTCGCCGGATAGTTGACCCGATCTTCATCGCCTTCGAAGCGATTGCCAGCCGCGGCGATCACGACGCCGCCCAATCTCTTCACGCATTCCGCGGTCGCCTCGAAGAGCGCGCGCGACTTGCTACTGCTCATCGTCATCCCGCAGCAAAGCACGATGACACGCGCTCTGATGGTGTACGCGGCCCAGTAAAGTCCGTGCAGCACATTGCTGTCGAGACCCACTCCATCTTCATCGAGCACGCGTCCGATGTGGAGATTTACGTCGGGCGCCAGCCCATAACCGCCGGCGGCACGGCGCGGTCCGGCGATGAGTCCCGCACAATGCGTCCCGTGACCGTTGCGGTCTTCGACATCGTTCGTATCGTGTCCCACGAAGTTTTTCGTGTACTTGATCCTCTTGTAGAAATCGGGATGAGGATAGAAACCGGTATCGAGCAGCGCGACGTCGATCCCTTCACCGGTGTACGTGCTCTTCAGCGCGCGAACCGGCTTGAGGTGACTGTACAGATCGCTGTCATCATCCTCAGTGACGTCTTCGTTGACCGGCGCCGAGACCGTTCCTTCCGGGATGCAATACAGCAGATCCGGGAAATGGGCGCAGACGTCGTCGGGATTTGCGGGAATGACCGCGATGCCGAATTTCGGCAGAAACTCGGGCCACGGCGTCGCCGCCACACGCGGATCGAGATCAACCGGCACGCCGCGCCTTCCGACGAACGTATTGACCCGCTGCTGCGTCGCCTTGTCGATGTCGTGATCGAACATCACGATCGTACGTCCGGTCTCCACGTCCTGTAGCGGCATGATGGTCCTCCTCAACTTGAGATGGACCGACCGCGCTGTTTTCTCGCGCGTGCTAGATTTCGCCGATGCTGACCCGCCACTCCCACCCTCCCGCCCTCCTCCTCCGTCTCGCTCACGGCAAAGCCTCCGCGCTCGACGTCGAGTTGCTCGAGGCGCTGGAGCGGGACCTGGACGACGTCGGCGACGCGGGGGCGGTGGTGTTGACGGGGACGGGCGCGATTTTTTCGGCGGGCGTTGATTTGTACCGGCTCGTTGATGGCGGGGAAGGTTACGCGCGGGCGTTCTTTCCTTTGCTCGTTCGTGTACTCAGGAAGCTGTTCCTTCTTCCGGTGCCGCTAATTGTTGCTTGTAACGGGCATGCGATTGCGGGTGGGGCGATTTTCGTCGCGGCGGGCGATCGGCGTTTGATGGCGGAGGGCCGCGGGCGGGTTGGGGTGCCGGAGTTGCTGGTTGGCGTTCCCTTCCCTGCATTGGCGCTGGAGATTGTTCGCTTTGCGGCTGGCGCGCGGACTCAGGAGCTGGCGTTTACCGGTCGCACGTATTTGCCGGATGAAGCAAAGAGCATTGGAATTGTTGATGAGGTGATCGCGGCCGACGCGCTGGAGGCGCGGGCGCTCGAGGTCGCGGCGCAGCTGGCGGCGATTCCTCGCGATGCGTTTCGGCTTGCGAAGATGCAGTTACGGCGACCGTTCGTCGTGGCTGCCGATTGCGCCGGCGATACGGACGCTGAGGCGCTGGCGATGTGGGCCGATGCGCGGACACACGCGCACGTTCGCGAGTACCTCGCGAAGACGATTAAGAAGTAGGTTTGCGTCGCATTCGGCGGATCAGCCAGTCAATTGAAAATCTGCCCGGTCCGAACGCGAGAACGATCAGCGACACGATGAGGAACGGGAACGGGGCGGCGGCTGTGAAGCCATCCGGCTCCGTGAAAATCTTTGAGAGAGCGTCGTGATCGGCGGTCGCGAATGCGACGATCATCGCCACCGAGAGCGGGAGAGCGATCAGACGTGACGCCAGTCCGATGAACAACAGGACGCCGCCGATCGTCTCCAGCCACGCGATGAAATGCGCGTTGAGCGCCGGCGCCGGGATGCCGAGGTGCGTAAAGAAATCGACGATGCGATCGATGTGCTCCAGCTTTCCGCGTCCGGTCACGTAGAACTGCCAGCCGACGAACAGCCGCAGCGCGAGCAGCAGCGGATCGCGCAGACGGTCGAATCCTTTGGTGGCCAGCAGGTCGTACCACGCTTCCAGTTTCTTCATTTACGTCCCTTCAATTTCGATTGCCGTGAACAGTCCGGCCGCGGTCCAGTCGCGGAACCAGGCAAAGAGCTCATCCTGTCGCGGCGGCCCGTCGAAGCGCGACGCGAATTCGACGACTGCAGCGCCGAGCGTTGCGCCTCCGTGGATGAGCTCCAGCATTGCGAACGCTCGCGACTCCAGCGGAAGACGCATCACCGAGTAATCGCGGCGATGAATTGCCAGCCACGTCGGCTTCCGTCGCGGCGTCCGCATCGGCTCGTCGTCGCGGAAACGCTGAAAAAGATCGTTGGCCGGATAATCGAACGACAACAGCCGCAGCGCGCGAATCGGCACGAGACGCATCGACGCGACTGATTCCGCCGGTACCGCGGCGATCGCGTTCGCGTCGATGAGCGGCGATTCCTCTTCATCAAACACCTGCGTCATCGCCAGCTCGAGTCGCGCGAGGTCGTACAGCGCGCGGCGCCGCGGCATCGTCTCCGCGATGAATTGCGAAAACGCATCACCAAGGCGATTCAACGTGTAGCTCGTTGACGGATGCCGCTGCACATACGCGTGCACAAGATGATGAAAATCGTGATGACCGAGCAGCGCGGCGACGGCCGGATAATCGACCTCCAGCGCCTCCTCCATCCGGATCGCATACATGTCGCGATAGATGTCGAGCCGCTCGTTCGGCGCGAGCGTGCGCGACGGAAGAATGCGCCGCGCCACGTCGTCAGCCGGCGGCGGCAGCGGCGCGACGATCGCGTCGTGCATCCATGTCTGCAGCTCACGCACACGCCACCTCCCGCACATCCGAGCGATACGCGGCCGCTTTCAACGCCTCGGCGAATACGACGTCGAACTCCGGGATGTCGGCGTCCCATTCAACCATCGTCGACACGTCGCCGAATCGGCGACAGGCATCGGCGTACAACGACCACACCTCATCGATGACGTGACCTGTATGCGTGTCGATGATGTGCGTGCCGTGGTTCGTATGTCCGGCGAGATGAATCTGCACGATGCGATCTTCGGGCATCGCGTCGATATATTCGTTCGCGTCGAAGCTGTGATTGAACGCGCTGACATAGATGTTGTTGACGTCGAGCAGCAGCCCGCAATCAGCTTCGTTCGCAAGGCGCGCGATGAACTCCCACTCGCTCATCGTCGTCTGCGCGAACTCCACATACGACGACGGGTTTTCGATGACGAGCGGCTGTTCGAGAAAGTCGGAAATGATGCGAACCCGCTCAATGCAATGTCGCAGCGTCGGCTCGTCATACGGCAGCGGCAGCAGATCGTGCGCATTGCGGCCGGCCACTCCGGTCCAGCAGAGATGATCGGAGATCCAGCGTGCATTGACGCGTTTCGCGAGCGCTTTCAATTTGCGCAGGTAATCGAAATCGAGCGGATCGGTTCCACCGATCGACATCGACACGCCGTGCAGCACGACCGGATATTGCTCGGCGATTTTGTCGAGCACGAACGCCGGCCGTCCGCCGGTGTCGAGATAATTTTCACTCAGCGCTTCGAACCAGCCGACCGGCGGACGATTGCCGAGAATGTTCGAATAATGCGTCGTGCGGAGACCGAGTCCGATGCCGAGGTCGGGATAGCCGAATCGATTCATTGTGTGTTTGTATTGTGCCCCTCACGCGCGCAAACGCGTGAGGGGCGAGCGATCGGATCGTTACGAAGCCTTCGGCGGAACCGCGCAGCCGCCCTTGCCTTTGCATTCGTTCTTGCCGCCGGCGCCCTGGCCTTTGCAGGCGTTCTTGCCGCTGCAATCGTGCCGCACGGATTTCGACGCGCAACCGCCTTTGCCTTTGCACGAGTTCTTGCCGGAGCAGCCGTTGTCGCCGCTCTTACAGTTTCCGTGGCCTTTACAGGCGTTGAGGCCTTTGCAGGCGTGTTTGTCGACTTCGGCGGTCTTCTTCTTCGACATTTCGATGATGGACGACTGGCCGTTGTCGGTGGTGCTCGGAGCGTTTGCAGCGAGAAGTGTGGTGCCGGCGGTCATACCGGAAAGAACTCCACCGAGGACGAGGTAGCGAGCGAGATCACGAGTATTCATTGGGTTGAACCCTCCTATGACCACAAGCTACGGCTGAGTTCTCACGCCGGATTCGTCGAAAGATCACAAAACTATCCCGGCCGGCTAAATCGCAAACGTGAACGTGGTTCCCGCGTTCACGCGACTTTGTGCGCTGAGCGAGCTCCCGTGCAATTCGACGATCCGCTTTGCGATGGCGAGTCCAAGTCCGGCGCCATCCGCGCGCGATGCCGCATCGTCGCCGCGATAGAAGCGGTCGAAAATGTACGGCAGACTTTCCTCGGCGATTCCGCAGCCGGTGTCTGTCACGCGCACCGTCAAACGTCCGTCATCCGGCACGAGGCTGACCCTGACCTCTCCGCCCGCGGGCGTGTAGCGGATTGCGTTTTCGATGAGGTTCTCGAGCACGCGTTCCATCAGTGCGAGATCGCCGGAGACGAGCGGCAGGTCGGCGCTCAACTCAGCATCGAGTCGCACTTCGGCTTTTTCCGCGCGCAACTGAAACTTCTGCACGACGTCCTGCACGAGCTCGGGCATCGAGAACGGCTCGCGGCGGATCGGCGCGAGCTGCGCGTCGAGCTTCGCGAGCTCGAACAGTTCGTCGACAAGACGCCCGAGGCGGA
>JAOBAU010000043.1 GCA_025463165.1 Acidobacteriota bacterium
AAAGGTCGGGACGATTCGGATTCTTCGTCTGACTGAAGAGCAGCTCGCCGGTGACCGCATCGCTGTCGTTCGGCCGCCACTGAAAGTCGGGACCGAAGACGCGATTGTGTCCGCCGTGCTGCAACTCGCGATCGGTCAGCACCGCGCCGACGAACGAGGCGCCGATGTCGTGCCGCACGCGACCGATCGTCGCGAGCGAGCGAAAATCCTGCTCGGCGAAATCGTTGCCGAGCGGTCCGGGAAGGATCACCAGTCCGCCGCCGCCATCCTGCGAAACGAGCAGCGTATACGCCGACGAGCCGAACTTGCCGGTGCTGCGAACGCCCCAGCGCGGCGCGGTGATCGTGCGTGTGTACGCGACCTGAATCGGCGTATCGAAGAGATCGAATCCTTCGAGAAAGAACGGACGCTTCTCGGGAAAGAACACCGCGAAGCGCTGATTGACGGTGATCTGCGCGACGTCCGCTTCGATCTGCGAGAAATCGGGATTGGCGGTGAGATCGATCGTGACGTTCGCGGTCGGGTTGTACTTGAGATCGAGTCCCGCGTCGGTGCGAATCGGATCGGTCTCGAACGGCATGCCGAGGTCGCCGCGCGGATGTGCGAGTCCCTGCGCGGTGATGTACGGCGCGACGACGAGATGGCCGGCGTCCGGCAGTCCGGTCAGACCGGTCAGCGGATGCATGTGGCAGATGTAGCAGTTGGAGCCGCGCGAGATCGCGGCGCTTTGAAAGGCGTAGCGGAAGTCGCGCGGATAGTTGCGCCACACGAGGATGTTCCACGTCTGCGGATCGCTCGGCGGATAACGAAGCGACGAGAAGGGCACGCGAAACTCGGCGCTCCAGCCGCCGGCATCGATCGATGCGGCGGTGTCGTAGAAGAAATCGGGCGAGAAGTCTTCGTTGCCGTTCGCGTCGTTGTAAATCCCGTCGCCCTGAATGCCGCGCGGATTCACGCGCAACTCCATCGCGGAGCGTTTGTCATTGCGCGGGTCGAGGAAGACGGCGACGTTGTCGTCGGTGCCGATGACGGCATCGCGATCGACGAACGGCGCGCGAATCGTCGCCGGCTCCGGATCATCGCAGCGAACGCCGATGTAGAAGTAGCGTTCGTCGTACGTCACCCATGCGGTCGTCTTCACTTTCGGCGGCGTGTTGTCGCCGGGCGAGGTTTCATAGAAGTGATCGATGACAGCCGCGTCTTTCCAGCCGGCGTCGTCGAGCTTTCCATCGATCGAGATCGCACCGGTCGCGCGATGCACGGCGAGCGGCGGCGTTTGCGCGTGAACGGCGAACGGCGCAATAGCGAGCGCCAGCGAGACGAGACCTCGTTTCAGCATTCGAACATTCTCCGTACGAACGCTTACGTAGAAGCCGTGTCGATGTTGCGAAACGAGAACGAAGTTCCCTAGCTCGCGCTCCTGTAGGCCGTCGCGTAGCGTTTGGCGTCGGCCGGATTTTCGCTGACCTTCCGCACGGCGGCGGCAAACGACTGCTCGGTCAGCCCGTGCTGCGTAAGGAGCGCGTGCGCATCGTTGGGCTGTTTCTTAATCTGCGCGCCGAGAGTACCGAGTTGTTCGGGTGAGAGTGATGTTGTCGATGCTGACGAGGCAGCAGCCGGATTCGTACCGGCCGGCGTTGCGGCGTTCCTGTTCTGACATCCGCTCGCGATGACGAGCAGCGCGGCGATGAGCGAGACGACGATCTTTCTCATTGGTGTTTTTCCTTTCCGTTCTTCTTCTGCTGGCCGGGAGGAGCGGCCTGCGGAGCAGCCGCCGCGGGAGCCGGCATCGGCGGCGCGACCGCGGCCTGCTGCCCGCCATGTCCGTGTCCATTCCCATTCCCATGCGTCTTGCCTGCGGGCGCCGGAGCGGGAGCGAGAGCCGGAGGCGGCGCAGCCATCGCGGGCCGGATCTTTTGATTTCCTCTGCCGTGCTCGCGGACGGCAGGAGGCGGCGCAAACGCAGGCGGTGGCGTGTTGCGGCTCTGCTTCCGCTCCGCGCCACGACCCTTTCCACGCTGGACAGCAACAGGTGCGGGCGACGCTGCCGGCGCGGCAATCATCGCAGGCGCCGCAGCGACATTTCGATCTCTTCCCCGACCTTTCGACGCCGCCATTTCGTGGCCATGACCTCGATGTTCATTCAGTGGCGGCGCCACGTATGCCGGCGCCGCGCCGATCGGAGCTTCGCGCTGTGCTCTGTTCGCACGAGCAAGCTCGCGACGCGCCTGGCCGGGATTCGTCACGACCGCGCCGCCGTTCGGCGACTCGAGGAGACGCTGGACCTGAGGTGCAGCAGCAATCGCAGGCGCCGCCTGAACATATCCTCCGCGTGCCGGCGCAAACCTCGCGCCGACGCGCGTTCGAACGACCGGTGGAACCCACGCGGTCGACTGCGGATCGACCCAGTTCTGCGGCGGCGGCGGAACGGCGTAAGCGTTCGTGTACTGCGAACGCACATAGACCGGCGCCGGATCGATCAGCGGAGCGATTTCGTACGTGCGCAGGCGACGATCGACGATCTGTACCAGCTGATATCCGGTCGCGCCGCCGATGCGCTCCGATCTCACGTAGTCGACGAACGCGGGCTGACCATACGCGCCGGCGTCGGCAACAAGGGCCGCCGGTGCGTAGCGCATCAGTTCGACGAACTGCAGCGGCGGCACCTCTCCGAGGTTCAGTTCGGAAACGAAACTGCTCACGAGCGGATGAGGGATGCCGAGGTCGTAGACATTCGCCGCGGCCACCGGCATCTCGACGAGTGAGAGCGGCTCCATCATCAGCCGATCGCAATGCTGGCGAATGGTGACCGGAACATAGTCGGGCTCGTACGCATACGCATAGTCCTCCGTTCGGTACGATCGACGCGGTCGCGACGTGGCGACAGGAACGTAGTCGTCATACGTTCGCAGTTGTGTCTCCATTGCCGATACGAGCGCCGTACCGACGACGCCGCTGTTGACCTGGCTCCCAACCCATTGAACGAAATCGGGACGCCCGTCGGTGCGCATCACGAGCGCGACGGGAACGTAACGGAAGACGTCGACGAAATCGGCAGGCGCGACGTTCGCCTGATCCATATAGGAAACGAGCTCACCGACACGATCGGTTTGTACGCCGCGGACATCGCAAACGGACGAAACAGCGAGCGGCATCGCGACATACGACAACACGTCGTTGACGTCTGCCGCGGCATAGCTCGCCACGGCGACCAAAAGCAAAGACAGCAAGGTAGTTTTCTTCATGCGTTTTCCTCGGCAACCACCGGAAGTGCCGCACGAGGAAGTGCAATAGAGGGACCGCCAGCAGACAGGCTCGGCCATGGAATCCCTTCAACGAGCGTGCAGTTGAGTCGCAAGTGAGCATCTACGCGACCCTTTGGATTCTCAAGTTTCCGGCGGAGGGAGACGATTACGCCGGGTGCCAATGGGAAGCCGTCATGGCCCAAGGCGTGCCCGGCCACATCGGCACGCCGACGCGAGGTTATGGCTACGAAGACGCCGACCCGTTCGCGAGCTTCCTTCCACCGGCGATCGCGATTTCCGAGAATGAAGATGATGACGCGCCGCTTCGAGCCGTCGTCTTCGTCCGCGAGAGAACGGAGAAAGTGGTACAGGAGTACATCAATCCGCTCCTCGTGCTCTCGGGCACAGAATACGCGGCCATTTCCTTCGCAGCACTCCATGAACGCATCTGCGACGCACTCCGCGGCGAGAAGCCCCGCGTCGTCGCACAGCTGTTCACTCCCGCGACGGCGAATCAGTGCTGATCCGCGAGGGCGACGCGCCGTGGCACGCTCACGCTTCCGTATCGCGCCGCGCGATGTTCACCGCCGCCGTGACAACCTGCAGCAACAGCAGCATCGATGACACGCCGTGATAAATGCCGAAGCGGCGCCGCACCGGATCGTTGCGATCGAGTGAGCTGATCGGTGTCGACGACGAAGCACGAATCGCGCGGATACGCAGGTCGACGACGATCTGTGTCGCCGCGAACAGCACGCCCGCAAACAGCAGCGCGATGATGCTCGCGCGTGCGCGTTTCCATTCGTACGCGAGGAGCAGCACCGGCGCGCCGAGGGCGATGTAATGCCAGCGGCCGAGGAGTGCGCCGACGACGTCGGCGGCGACGGTCGGCGATCCGGCAGCGCGGAACACCGCCGCCGCGGAGATGAGGATGAACGCGCCCGCGCCGAGCCAAAGCGCGGCGATCAATCGAGGGATGGCTTTCACGCGCGAAGCATATTGCAATCGTCCGGACCGCCCTCGATACTTGAATCGTTCCCGCAATCCACCAAAAGAGAGGATCCTTCGATGCGAATCCGACGTCCCGTCGCTGCCTGCGTTCTTGCCATTTTCTGCCTTTCCGCCTTCCCGCTCGCGGCGAAAACTCCGCCGCCGAAAACGAAACCGAAGCCGCGCCCGGTACTGCGCGGCGACTACGCCGTGATCGCCGACATGGCCGGCGGACTGCTGAAATCAGTGGCCGGCTCCGCATTGAAAGAGCTGCTCTTCCCATCGAAGACCATCGACATCGACAAGCTCCTCTCCGACATCAGCGCCAACGTTCGCAAAGAGCTCATTAAGAACGTGGTCGACGGCGATGAGACCACGCTGACTGCTGCCACGACTTCACTGAAGGACTATCAGACCGAATGGAAGAACGGCGGCGATCCGGTGAGCATCGAAAGCCGTCTGTCGAGTGACTCGACGATCAACGGCGTCAACACCGTCATCGCCCGCACCGGCGCGGCCGGCAAAGCGGAGTACGTCGATCCCGGTCTGCCGCTGTTCGTCGCCGCGGCGCAGATAAAAGCGAATCGCCTCGAGCTGCGCCGCAAACTGACGCCGGCGAACGATGCCGCGATCCGCGCCGTCCTCATCACGCACCTGGAAGACTCGCTCTCGCATGCGCGCAAGACGATGAACCGCCGCCGCACGGAGTCGATGAACGCGCGGCTGGGCCGCATCTCTGAATGCTTTCTCGGCAGCAAGGACTCACACGGACTTCCGTGGAACCTCATCTGGACCTACAAAACTTACTTCACCGATTCCGCCGATTCGACGCAGTTCAAAGGCGGCTCGCAGGCCGACGACGATGAGCCGAAAGCGTTCGCTCGCTGCGAAGGCCGCCGCGAGCCGTACGTCGATGCGGTGCGCAAGAAAACAGCCGCCACGGTCGATGCGAACTGGACCTCGACCGATGCCATTCTCGACACGTGGGCGCAGACGCTTGACGCGCTGAAGAACTCGCCTCCCGGCACGACCGCTCGCGCGACGCGCATCGACTTCGGCGGCATGTTCGGCATCGGCGAGCGCTCGTTCAATAATCCGCTCACGTCGGGCCAGAGCTGTCCCGCGGGATACACACCGTACGAATTCAAGGGCACGTTCAACGTCGACTGGCAGGCGTTTTACTGCGGCCGGATCACCGGCGACGGCGAGCCGGCGGCTGACTTCGGCGGCATGTACGGCAGCGCCAATCACAACGACACCGGCGCGTACTGGATCAACAATCCGATCACCGGCGGAACGAGTTGCCCGAGCGGATTCACGGCCGCGGAAGTGAACAACCAGCACAAGCTCTTCTACTGCTGGAAGCAGCACGTGGCCGGCACGAAGCCGGCGTATCTGTTCGGCGGAATCTACAGCGACAACGGCGAGAAGAAGATCCCGATCACCGACGCGACGATCTGTCCGAACGGCTACACGCCATCGCTCGTGCACGGAACGCGCGGCGCGAGCGGCGTGCCATCGACGCGGCGATCGATCCTCTGCTGGTCGAAGCCGGCGAGTTAGCTCTGTGATGCAAGCGCGCGCCGGATCGATTCGTCGAACGGCGCGCGCAACACGCCGCGGTCGGTGATGATCGCGCTGATCAGCCGCGCCGGCGTGACGTCGAACGCGGGATGCCGCACGTTGATCCCTTCCGGCGCGATCGACTTTCCGCCGATCGATGTCACTTCATCCGCGCTTCGTTCCTCGATCGGGATCAGCGTTCCGTTCGCGCAGTCGGGATCGATCGTGGAGACGGGCGCGGCGACGTAGAACGGCACGCCGTGCGCGTGCGCGAGCACCGCAACCGTGTACGTGCCGATCTTGTTCGCGGCGTCGCCATTCGCGGCGATCCGATCGGCGCCGACGATCACCGCGTCGAACTGTCCCTGCTGAAAGAAGTGGCCGGCCATGTTGTCGGTGATCAGCGTGACGTCGATGCCGTCCTGCTGCAGCTCCCACGCGGTCAACCGCGCGCCCTGCAAATACGGACGCGTTTCGTCGGCGAAGACCGCAATCCGCTTCCCCGCTTCGACCGCCGCGCGAACGACGCCGAGCGCCGTGCCGTAGCCGGCCGTCGCGAGCGCACCGGCGTTGCAGTGCGTGAGGATCGTCGTCTGTTCGCCAAGGAGCTCGGCACCGAATGCGCCGATCCGGCGATTCGATTCGACGTCCTCGCGAAAGATCGCATCAGCCTCGGCGACGAGATCGCCGCCACGCGCGCGCAGCATCCGATCGACCGCCCACATCAGATTGACGGCGGTCGGCCGCGCTTCACGCAACTCGGCGGCAGCGGCCGTCACGTCATCGCCGCGAAGCGACGCCAGCGCGATCCCATACGCCGCGCTCACGCCGATGGCCGGCGCGCCGCGCACGACCATCTCGCGAATGGCGCGCGCAACCGCCGACGCATCGCTGCAGACGACCCAGTGCACCTCGCGCGGAAGCAGCCGCTGATCGAGCAGCTCCAGCGCGTCTCCGCGCCAGCGGATCGGCTCGACATTCGCAGTCACCTCCGTCGATATACTACGGATTCAGTGCTGGAAGGTGGACCAATGGTCAAAGTAGGAATAAACGGATTCGGGCGCATCGGACGCAACGTCGTCCGCGCCGCCCTTGCTGCAAAACACGACATCGAATTCGTCGCGGTGAACGATCTCACCGACGCCGCGACGCTTGCGTATCTCCTCAAATACGACTCCGTACACGGCACGATCGCGAACGAGATCGGCCATACGAAAGACGGACTGACCATCGACGGCAAACCGCTGCGCGTTTTCTCCAGTCCCGATCCGGCCGAGATTCCATGGAGCGACCTCGGCGTCGAGATCGTCGTCGAATCGTCGGGCCGCTTCACTTCGAAAGACAAAGCATCGCGGCATCTGAAGAAGTCGGTCGAGACGGTGATCATCTCCGCGCCGTCGAAAGATGCCGACGCGACGTTCTGCATCGGCGTGAACGAAAACGTCTACGACCCGGCGAAGCATCACATCGTTTCGAACGCTTCGTGTACGACCAACTGCCTCGCGCCGGTCGCGAAAGTGCTGCATGAAAAGTTTGGCATCACGATGGGGATCATGACGACGATCCACTCGTACACGAACGATCAGGAAATCCTCGATCTGCCGCACAAAGATATTCGCCGCGGACGCGCCGCCGCGCTCTCGATGATCCCCACGACCACCGGCGCCGCGGCCGCGGTCGGACTCGTGCTGCCGGAATTGAAAGGACGCTTCGACGGCATCTCCGTCCGCGTGCCGACGCCGAACGTCTCGCTCGTCGATCTGACCTTCCACACCGCGAAAGAGACGACGTCGGAAGAAATCAACGCCGTGCTGCGCGAAGCATCGAGCGGAGATTTGAACGGCATCCTCGCCTGCTGCGACGAGCAGCTAGTCTCGATCGACTTCAACAACAACGCGCATTCGTCGATCGTCGATACGACCTTCACCCGTTCCGTTTCGCCGACGATGCACAAAGTGCTGGCGTGGTACGACAACGAGTGGGGCTACTCGAATCGCATCCTCGATCTCATCGCACACATCGCGAAGGTGAAGAAGGGCGCGCTGACTTCGGCGGCGAGCGCAAACGCATGATCGAGATTCGCACCGTCGATCAGCTCGACATCGAAGCAGGCGCCCGCGTTTTCTATCGCGTCGATTACAACGTCCCGCTCGAAGGAACGCGCATCTCCGACGCGACGCGCATTGAGGAAACGCTGCCGACGCTTTACATGCTGCGCGAGCGCGGCGCGGCCATCGTCATCGCTTCGCACCTCGGCCGTCCGAAGGGCGAGCGCAACATGAAGTACTCACTCGCGCCGGTCCGCGAAAAACTCGCCGAGCTTCTCGGGCGCGACGTGCAGTGGGCCGATGACTGCGTCGGTACCGAAACCGAAGCGCAGGCGAAGGCGTTGCAGCCGGGAGAAATCCTGCTCATCGAGAACCTGCGCTTCCACGTCGGCGAAGAGAAAAACGATCACCCATTCGCCGCGGAGTTGCACAGGCTCGCCGACTTCTACGTGAATGATGCGTTCGGCGCATGTCATCGCGCACACGCATCGATCGATGCGCTGCCGCGCCTGTTCGACAAAAAGAAAGCGGCCGGCGGACTGCTGCTCGCGAAAGAGCTGCAGTTTCTGCAGAAGGTCACCAACGTCTCCGAGCGTCCGTTCGTCGCGCTGCTCGGCGGCGCGAAGATCGCCGGCAAGATCGAACCGCTCGAGGCGCTCGTGAAGCTCGCCGATGCGGTGCTGATCGGCGGCGGCATGGCCAACACGTTCCTCGCCGCGAAAGGCGTGGCCATGGGCGGCTCGCTCGTCGACAAAGATTCGCTCGAAGTGGCGAAACGCATTCTGGCCGGCGGCGCGCGCGCCGAAGTCGTGCTGCCCGTCGATCTCATCGTCGCCGACTCGCTCGACAATCCGACGCGCGTCGAGACCGTCGACGTCGCAACAGGACTGACCGGCGAACAGAAAGCATTCGACATCGGCCCGCGCACCATCGAGGACTACGCGCGCCGCGTCGGCGAAGCAAAGACCGTTTTCTGGAACGGACCGATGGGCGTGTTCGAGAAGGAAGAGTTCGCGCGCGGCACGATGGCGATGGCGGAAGCGGTCGCGAAAGCGAACGCCATCACGGTCGTCGGCGGCGGCGAATCGGTGGAAGCGGCGAACGCATCCGGCTTCGCCGATCGCATCGATCACATCTCGACCGGCGGCGGCGCGTCGCTGGAGTTCATCTCGGGCGCGGAACTGCCGGGCGTCGAGGTGCTGCGCGTGTCGCATGGCAACTGAGATCGAGGTCAAGTTCGCGCTGCGCGAGCGCGTGGAGCTGCTGCGAAAGCTCACGGAGCTCGGCGGACAGCGCCTCTATCCCGAAACGTTCGAAGACAACATCGTCCTCGATCGCCGCGGCGAGCTGCGGACGAAAGGGGCGCTGCTGCGCGTGCGCAAATTCGGACGCTATTCGATCGCCACGTTCAAAGGTCCGATGTCGATCGAAGGCGGCGTGAAGTCGCGCGAGGAAGTGCAGACCGGCGTCGAGAGTTTCGAGCTCGCCATCCAGCTCTTCGATTCACTCGGCTACAAGCCGGTCTTCCGCTACCAGAAGTTCCGCGAAGTGTGGCGCATCCGCGAAGTCGAAGTGGTGCTCGATCGCACACCGATCGGCGACTACTTCGAGATCGAAGGACCGCTCGACGTCATCCGCAGCGTCGCCACCGATCTCGGCATGAACATGGACCACGCCATCCGCCAGACCTACGCCGATCTCTACCGCCAGGCGCGCCGCACCCGCGCCGACCTGCCGGAGAACATGGTCTTTCCACCGGAGCAGCTCTAGCGAATGAAAGCAATGCTCCTCGCCGCGGGCTTCGGCACGCGGCTTCGTCCGATCACGAACTCGCTCCCGAAACCGCTGGTGCCGATTTGCAACCGGCCGCTCATCGCCTGGGCGGTCGAAGCGTTCCTGCGCGCGGACATTCGCGAACTGATCGTCAATCTGCATCACCTGCCGGAACCGCTCGAGCGCTATCTCGCCGACACCTTCCCAACCGCCACCTTTCACTTTTCGCGCGAGCGAGAAATCCTCGGGACCGGCGGCGGAATCCGCGCGGTCCGTTCGCTGCTCGAACATGAAGAAGAGTTCGTCCTCGTCAACGCCGATACGATCCAGTTTCCGCGTTACGACGAGCTGTCGCGCGCTCGCCGCGAGCGTGATGCGCTGGCCGCGCTGACGCTTCGTCATCCGCCGGCCGGCGATCGCTTCACCGCCGTCTTCAACGACGCCGGACGTATCACCGGCTTCGGCTCCGGCAGCGGCGAAGCGCTGATGTTCGCCGGCTCGCACGTCATCAGCTCGCGCATCTTTCGCCATCTTCCCGATCGCGATTTCTCCGGCATCGTCGAAGACGTCTATCAACTCCACACGAGCGAGCTGGCGGCGATCGTCGATGACGGAATCTGGTTCGACATCGGTACGCCGCAGCGCTACATGACGGCGCTGGCCGCGCTGCTGCGGCTCACCATCGCCGGCGAGCTCGCGCCCGCGAACGGCTCACGCGTCGACGGCGATTCGCTCGTCGATGAAAGCGCGCAGATCCGCGGCGCGCTCGTTCGCTCGACCGCCGGCGCACGCAGCATCATCGATGGCGACGTCACCGACAGCGCGATCTGGGACGACTGCAACATCGCCGACGGCGTGACGCTGCAGAACTGCATCGTCGCGCACGGCGTCACCCTTTCGGCGCGCGCACATCATGAGAACGCCATGATCTGCAACGAAGGCGCGACACTTACAGTCACGCCGTTCTAAGCCGGCACGGCCGGCCGCGTGTGTGGCAGAGCCTTCGCGTCGCCAGCGATTCTGCGATGACACCGTCGGTGTCATTGGAAGCCGTCGGTGCTACGATCGTTCGCATTCCATGACTCCCGCAACCGTCTCTGAAGCGGCGGCACGGCGTCGCGTCATCGCCGTTTTTCTCATCCAGGGAACCGTTTCCTGCATCGCGCTGCTTTGGGTGACGTGGCTCCGCCGCGATCAGATCACCGGCATCTTTCACGGCCTCGGCTCCAGCGCATTCATCCTCGTCGGCATCTTCCTAGCCTTCGCCTTCGCGATGGCGCTCGTGAAATTCGAGCTGACCAATCTCATCTTCGTCTCGCTCGTCATCACCGCCTGCATGGCGTCGTTTCCGTTGCTCGGCGCCTCGCTCGCGGCGTGGACCGCGGTCCTCTCCGCGACCATCGCCCGGTGGCTGGCGATGAAACAACTCGGACCGGTCAAGACCGACATGCAGGATCCGACCGTCGAGTATGTGAAGACGTTCGCCGGCCAGTTCGGCACGTATGGAATCCCGGTGCTCGTCGCCGGCACGATCTACGAGAAGCTCGGCGGCGAAGTCCCGCTCATTCACGCGACCGGCCGCGCCGCGCTGCTGGTCGTGATCGGCAGCCTGGCGCTGATCGCCACCAATCTGCTGCTGATGTTCATGCCGGCGCGCTCGTACGGCTATTCGGCGAAGAAAATCTTCGGACTCGATCTCGTCGATGGCTCGATCTCGCTGCTGACACTGCCGTACGCGGTCGTCACCGCGCTCAGTTTCGGCGCGATGGGCTGGGGCGCTGTCCTCGCACTCGCATTCACCGGCGTCATCGCCAACCTCGTCGCACGCAATCTCGCGGTGACGCGCTCGCGCAGTCTGCAACAGCTGCAACGACTCGCATCACTCACCAACATCGGCAAGACGATCTCGCTCCGCTTCACGACCGATCAGCTGCTGATGAAGATCTATACCGAGTGCAAGAAGATCGTCGACTGCTCGCTCTTCACGATCGCGCTGCTCGATGAATCGACCGACGAGCTGTCGTTCGAGCTCGACGTCCGCGAAGACACGTTCCTGCCGAAAGACCGGATGCCGGTCGGCGAAGGACTCAACTCGTGGGTCGTCAAACATCATCAGCCGCTGCTGATCGGCAGCGTCGCCGAAGAACGCCGCTACGGTGTGAAAGCGATCGCCGACACGAAGCCAACCGAGTCGTGGCTCGGCGTGCCGATGATCGCGCGCGACCGCGTCATCGGCGTCATCTCCGTCGAGAGCTTCCGCAAGAACGCGTTCTCCGATGACGATCTGCTGCTGATCACCGCGATTGCGAATCAGGCCGCGGTCGCGCTCGAAAACGCGCATCTCTACAAAGATCTCGAAGGGCTGACGTACGCGCTCGAACAGCGCGTCATGGAACGGACGAACGAGCTGCGCGAAACGAACCTGCGGCTGATGGCGGCCGATCGTTCGAAGAATCAGTTCCTCGCCAACATGTCGCACGAGCTCCGCACGCCGCTGAATTCGATCATCGGATTTTCGAGCGTGCTGCTGGAGTCGACGCGCAACATCGTCCAGCCGCGGCTCTACAAGTTCCTCGAGAACATTCACGCCGCCGGCAACCATCTGCTCGAGCTGATCAACGACATCCTCGATCTCTCGAAAATCGAAGCGGGCAAAATGGAGCTGCGCGCCGATCGCTTCGATCTCCACGAAACGCTGGCCGCCGTCGAGCGGGTGATGAAGGGCTTCGCCGCGGAAGCGAACGTGCGCATCCTCGCGAAGATCGATCCCGACGTGCCGAACGTCTGCCTCGATGAAGGACGGCTGAAGCAGATCCTCTTCAACCTGTTGTCGAACGCCGTGAAGTTTTCGCCGCAGGGCGGACCGGTGAACGTGAACGTCGCCGCGATCCCGAAAGAAGAATCGCCGATCGGTGTGAACGCCGTGCGGATCGAAGTGGCCGATCAGGGGATCGGCATTGCGCCCGACGAGCTGCAGCGAATCTTCGACGAGTTCTATCAAACAGAGGAAGGGCGGCGTTCACGTCGCGGCGGCACGGGACTCGGGCTCTCGCTCACGCGTAACTTCGTCGAGCTGCATCACGGCCGCATCGAAGTGCAGTCGACGCCGGGCAAAGGCTCATGCTTCACGATGTATCTGCCGGTCGATTACCACGAAGCAGCCGGCGTGATGCCGCCGCAAATGCTTCAACTCGGCAGCGCGGAGCAGCGCGTGGTGCACTGATGTATCATCCGCGCCGCCATGTCGAACCGCACATTTACGATCATCAAACCTGACTCCGTCCGCAAAGGAAATTTCGGCAAAATCGTTAGCCGTCTCGAAGCCGAAGGGTTCCGCATCATTGGTCTCAAAAAGGTCTTCCTCTCGCAGCAGCAGGCCGAAGGATTTTATGGCGTGCATCGCGAGCGTCCGTTTTTCAAGGATCTCGTCAGCTACATGACGTCCGGTCCCGTCTACGTCGCCGCGCTCGAAGGCGAAGGCGCCGTCGCCAAACTGCGCACGCTGATGGGCGCAACCGATCCGCTCAAGG
>JAOBAU010000084.1 GCA_025463165.1 Acidobacteriota bacterium
CGGCAGTTGTGCACTGGTCCCGACGGACACTGGGTGCCGGGAAAAACGACGCTGGTCGGCGATCCGAAACAATCGATCTATGGTTTCCGCCGCGCCGATCCTGAGACGTATTACCAGACCGTGCGCGAACTGACGGAAGACGGTGCTCGTCCCGAGCGGCTCGAGGGACAGTATCGAAGCGATCCGGCGCTGGTGGCCGGCGTCAACGCGATCTTCGGCTGTCTCTTTCCGAAGCAGGACCATCACGATCCCAATGTCTTCCGTCCTGAGTACTACCCACTCACGCCTGCGCGAGCGACGCCGCTGCGCGCCCTCGATGCGCCGTTCACGTTTCTGCACGCGACATCGGACACGAAGAGCGACCGTTATCTCGAAGAGGCGGAGTCCATCGCGCGATGGATCTCCGCGCATCGTGACGGGACGGGCGGAGATCTGCGGCGGTTCGCGATCCTCTTCCGCCGGCTGACGAAGCTCGATGACTACCTCGACGCGCTCGATCGTCACGGCATCGATTACGTGCTGCCGCCAACGCGGCTCTTTCTCGATCGCCGCGCGCCGGTCGATCTGCTGGCGGTGCTGCGCGCCGTCGCATATCCGTTCGACCGCGGCGCGGAAGTCTCGGCCGCACGCTCGCCGTACTTTGCGCTGACGGATGAGGAGATCGTCCGCGCCGCGGAGCCGTACGCGGCGTTCCTCTCCGCACTGAACGCACTGCGCGAATCGTCGCGTCACCTCACCGTCTCGCAACTGATCGAGCACGTCATCGCGTCGACGAACATCGAAGCGCTCTTTGACGCGTCGGCCGACGGCGATCGCTCGAAGCGGCACATCGAACATCTGCGCGCCATCGCCTTCGAATACGACCAGAAGCTCGGCGGCTCCGTTCGTCAATTTGTTGACGAGATCGATCGACGTCGCGCCGATCCCGACGAGATGGAGCCGAGCCTCGCCGACGAATCGAAAAATGCGGTGCGCATTCTCACCGTGCATGCGGCGAAAGGGCTGGAGTTCGAGAGCGTCATCCTCCCCGACCTCGACTTCCCGCTGAAGAGCGCGGAGCTGTACACGGTCGAAGAGCCGCGCGCGCTGGTCATGCGCGGCCAGATGGAAACGCTCTCCGCGCGTTTTCGCCGGACGCCGACCGATCTGCCGCTGAAAGAGATCGGCAAGTTGCGCGAAGAAGCGGAAACGCGGCGACTGTTCTACGTCGGCGTGACGCGCGCGAAAGTCGAAGTGGCGTTCGTCTGCAACACCGGACCGAAGCGAACGGAAGGTTTCTCGCGCTGTCTCATCGAAGCGCTCGGCGTTGCACCCGAAGTGTCGATGTGGCCGATGACGACGGGGCGCAACGTCGTCGAGCTCGACCTGGGAGGCGATCGGATTCCGGTCGCCTTCGAGCGGGTCGCACCGATCGGCAGCGGTGAACGTCGCCGTCGCCGGCTGAAGGACACGGCCGTCGAATCGACGCTTGCTGCCGCAGACGTCGTCCCGCCATCGATTCTGTCGCTCGACGCGCTGCCCACTCCATCGGCCGGCGACGTCGCCATCGCTCGCGCTCGCGCCCGTAATCGCGCCGCCGGAATCCTCCTCCATCGCCTGCTCGAGCGCTGGGACGGAACTGCCCCCGCGGAGCCGCTCCTGAAAATGCTCGCCACCGAACAAGGCTCAGACGCAGATACATTCTCCCGCGTTCGCGCGCACCTCGGCGGCATCACGAAATCGGAAATCTTCCGCCGCATCGCCGGTGCGGAGACGATCGGTCGCGAGCTCTCGATCACCTTCACCGACGATAACGGCAGCGTCGTCGAGCGCCGTATCGACCGGCTGATTCGCGAAGGCGACCGCGACACCGTCATCGACTACAAGAGCGGCGTCCCCAATCCGAAACGGATCGAAGAAGACAAAAAGCAGGTCGCCGCGTACTGCAAGGCGATCGCCCGAATGAACGGGCGGGAGTGCGGCGGGATTGTTTGGTACGTCGAGACGGACGAGTCCGTCGTTTTATGATGGCGCCGTGCCGTCGCTGCCGAAAGTAGCCATCCTCGCCTTCGTTGCGCTGATCACGATGGTGAATCCGCTGGCGGTGATTCCGTCGTTCATCGCGCTCACCGACGGCGTTTCGAAGCGGACTCGCGCCTCGGTGGCCTTCGTTGCCGGCGTCGCGTGCGTCGCGGTGCTCACCGTTTTCCTCCTCGCCGGCAACTACCTCTTCAAGTTCTTCGGCATCACGGTGCCGGCCTTTCAGATCATGGGAGGAATCCTCTTCCTCACGAACGCGCTGCGCTCGCTCATCACCGACGAACGCCGCGCATACAACCTCGGCGCGCATCAGCGTGCCGAGGAGCACGACGTGGAGAAGGCGGAGCTCGATCCGAGCTCGATCGCCGTCGTGCCGCTCGCCATTCCGATGCTTTCGGGACCGGGCGCGATCACGTCAGTGATGGTGCTCGTCAACCTCTATCCCGGCTGGACGCAGAAGCTCGCCGTCATCTTCGCGATCATCGCGGTCGGCGTCGTCTCGTATCTCGTGCTGCTCGCCGCGCTGCCGATCTCGCGGATGATCGGCAGCCGCGGCCGCGCGGTCTTCACGAAGATCATGGCGCTGCTGCTCGGCGCCATCGGGATTCAGCTGATCATCAACGCGATCAAGCCGATCGCGCTCGACATCATGAGAGCGAGCTAGCTATGTTCATTGGACACAACGCGGTCGGATTCGCATCGAAGCGCGCCGCGCCGCGCGTATCGCTCGGCCTGCTGATGGCGGCGCCGATGCTGCTTGATCTGATCTGGCCGCTTCTGCTGCTGGCCGGCGTTGAGCACATGCGCGTCGACCCGGGGAACACGCGATTCACGCCGCTCGATTTTTATGACTATCCGTGGTCGCACAGTTTGCTGATGGCGTGCGTCTGGGGGCTGCTCTTTGGCGGCTCGTATTTCGTACGCACGCGCGATCGGCGTGCGGGACTCATTCTCTTTCTCGGCGTGGTCAGTCACTGGCTCTTCGATTTATTCACGCATCGTCCCGACCTGCCGCTCTGGCCGGGCGGACCGAAAGCCGGGCTTGGACTCTGGAACTTTCCCGCCGCGACGATCGTCGTCGAGTCGCTGCTCTTCATCGGCGGGCTCGCGCTTTACGTCCGCGCGACGAGACCGCGCGATCGCATCGGGTCGCTCGGCTTCGCCGCCTTCGTGCTTTTCCTCGTGCTCATCTACGTTGCGAACATCATCGGCCCGCCGCCGCCGAACGCGGAAGCGGTGGCGGGGCTGGCGCTGTCGGCGTGGCTGCTGCCGCTGTGGGCGTGGTGGTTCGACGCGCACCGCGAGGCGCGTGATTGAAGTCGCTGTTCGTCGTCAACGCGCGATCGGGCACGCGACGCAGGTACGACATTCGCGCGCTCATTCGTGAAGCGTGCGGTGACGACTGCGAGATCGTGGCGTCGGAGCGGAAGGAAGATCTCGACGCGATCATCGACGACGCGGAGCGCAACGGCGTCGAGATCGTCTACGCGGTCGGTGGCGACGGCACCGTGCACGAAACCGCGAAGCGGCTGATCGGCCGCAACCTCGCCCTCGGCATTCTGCCGACCGGCTCGGGCAACGGCTTCGCGCGACACATCGGACTGCCGATGGAGCCGCGCGCGTCGCTCCGCTCGTGCAGCACGCGGCGCATCGTCACGATCGACACCGCGACCGTGAACGGCATCCCGTTCCTCGGCGTGATGGGAGTCGGCTTCGACGCCTTCATCGCCGATCGTTTCGCAAACGCCGGCACGCGCGGAATGTGGACCTACGTGAAAGTCGGCTTCAGCGGCTTCGTCGGCTATCGGCCGGAAACGTACGAGATCGAAGTCGATGGCCGATCGCTGCGCGAAACTGCGCTCGTCGTCGCGATCGCGAACTCCGCGCACTACGGCAACAACGCGCGCGTCGCGCCTCGTGCATCGCTGCAGGATGGACTGCTCGACGTCGTCATCGTCCCGCCGCAATCACTGTTCTCATCGATGGGCATGATGCTGCGTCTTTTTCGCGGCACCATCGACCAGGCACCGGGTGTCACGTCCTTGAAGGGAAAAGTCATTCGCGTGCGGCGAACGACTGCTGGTCCCGCGCATCTTGATGGCGAGCCGTTCACGCTCCCTGCCGAGCTCGACATTCGGGTTGTTCCGCGGTCGCTGCGCATCCTGCTGCCGGATGCGACAAAGCACTATTGACGAGTGTGGCGCGATGATCGCATCGTCGATCCGCCGGTGAGCAGTCGGCCGTCGGCGCTACGCGCGCTTCGTCATCGCAACTTTCAGCTTTTCGTCATTGGACAGCTGATCTCGCTGATCGGTACGTGGATGCAGCAGATCGGCGAGTCGTGGCTGATGTATCGCCTGACCGGCTCCGCCACGCTCCTCGGCGCCATCGGTTTCGCCGGACTCTTTCCCGTGCTCGTGCTCGGCCCGTACGCCGGCTACGTCGCCGACAAGTACGACCGGCGGCGCATCCTCATCATCACGCAGACCGCCGCGATGGTGCTCGCGTTCATCCTCTCCGCGCTGACGCTCACGCATCTCATTCACGAGTGGCATCTCTTCGCGCTCGCCACCTGCCTCGGCATCGTCAACGCCTTCGACATGCCGGCGCGCCAGGCGTTCATCGTTCAGGTCGTCGAGCGCGAAGATCTCGTCAACGCCATCGCGCTCAACTCCACGATGTTCAATGGCGCGCGCATCGTCGGCCCGGCCATCGCGGGCCTCGTCGTGGCGGCGGTCGGCGAAGGATGGTGCTTCTTCGCGAACGGCGTCAGCTACATCGCCGTCGTCTTCTGCCTGGTAATCATGCGCGCCGAACGTCCGGCCACGCCGGCGAGCGAAGCGTCCGCGATTCAGAACATCATCGAAGGCTTCCGCTACGTCGGCACGACCGCGCCGGTGCGCGCACTGCTGATCCTGATCGGCGTCGTCAGCTTTACCGGCATGCCGTATGCCGTGCTGATGCCGATCTTCGCCGATCGCATCCTGCACGCGGGACCGAGCGGCATGGGCATTCTGATGGGCGCGGCCGGCATCGGCGCGCTCTTGTCGTCGGTGGCGATGGCGCTGCGTCAGAGCGTGAAGGGACTGGGACGCTGGGTGATGCTGGCCGCGCTCTTCTTCGGAATCTCGCTGATCGGATTCGCGCTGTCGCGCTGGTTCATCGTTTCGGCGATCATGCTCGTCCCGGTCGGCGCGTCGATGATGATGCAGATGGCGTCGTCGAACACGCTCATTCAGTCGATGGTGCCGGACGAGTTGCGTGGCCGCGTGATGGCCGTCTACTCGATGATGTTCCTCGGCATCGCGCCATTCGGATCGCTGCTGGCCGGCGTGATCTCGAACCGCATCGGCGCGCCGTACACGCTGGCCGGAGGCGGTGCGATTTGCATCATCGCCTCGCTGATCTTCGGCATGCGGCTGCCGCTTTTGCGCGGGGAAGCGCGACGGCTGATTCTCGCGCAGCGCGCGGTGCCGGGCGAGCCGGCCGCCGAGACGACGCCGACCGGCGCCGAGGCTTACGGCCACTGACGAAGGAGCCGCGGCGAGAGTAGACAGCCACGGTTGCTTGTTGTACTTTGCGTCGCAGAGTACTTTAAATTCCGAGGAGAAGCATGCCGCGACATTTCAGGAAGCGACGATGGCTGGTGATTCCGCTGGCACTCGCCGCCGGTCTCTTCGTGTTCCTCTTCATGAAGTGGCTGGAGGCCGGTAACAACGGCGGACAGAAACCGGCCGAGCCGTTTCGCATCGCCGGCAATCTCTACTACGTCGGCGCGAACGACGTCACTTCATTCCTGATCACCACTCCGCAGGGCCACATCCTGATCGACGGCGGCTATCCCGGCACACCGCCGCTGATCCTGGCGAGCATCGCCAAACTCGGCTTCAACATTCGCGACGTCAAGGTGATCCTCAACTCGGAGCCGCACTTCGATCACGCCGGCGGACTGGCGGAGTTGCAGAAGGCATCGGGCGCCGAGCTGTGGGCGAGCGAAGCGAGTGCCGACGTCATCGGGTCGGGTGGAGCGCATGACAGCAGCGGCACCTTTCTCCCCTACAAGATTCTCGTCT
Source organism: Acidobacteriota bacterium (assembly GCA_025463165.1). Taxonomy (GTDB): domain Bacteria; phylum Acidobacteriota; class Thermoanaerobaculia; order Gp7-AA8; family Gp7-AA8; genus JAOBAU01. Next base: position 6,093 of record JAOBAU010000084.1, read on the forward strand.
GGATCGGAATCCTCAGGTATCCCGCCGCGCGCGTCGATCATCGCTTCCGCGACGGCGCAACGATTCGCCTCGGCACCACTGCGCTCACCGCGCACATCACCGGCGGCCACACGCGCGGCTGCACGACGTGGTCGTTTCCCGTGCGCGACGGCGATCGCGAGCTGCAGGTCGTAACCGCGTGCAGCCTGACGCTGCTGCCCGGAATGTCACTCGCGGAGCCGGAGAGATATCCGGGAATCCGCGCCGACTTCGAGCATACGTTTCGCGTATTGCGAAGCCTGCCGGCCGACATCTTCGTCACCGCGCACGCGCGGGAGTTCGGCCGGTACCGGAAGTTTCTCGCGCGCGACAAGGCAAAGAACCCGGTCGATCCGTTCATCGATCGCGAAGGCTATCTCCGCTATATCGACGATGGCGAAGCGAGGTTCCGCAAGCTGCTCGCGGAGCAACAGCAACGCCGCTAAGTGCTGCTGGCGAGCGAAGCCGCGAGCTCGTCGATGCGGCGCATCAGGTCATTGCGCGTTTCGATGAAACGATCGAGACGCGTGGCGGGATCGTCGATGCCGTACGACGGATCGGCGATCGGCCAGTGCTCGATGCGCTTCGCGCCCGGCCACGTCGGACAATCCTGCGCTGCCGAATCGCAAACGGTGACGACGACGTCGAACGTCTGCGTCAGGAACTGGTCGGCCGATTTCGAATACTGACCGTGCATGTCGACGCCGACCTGCGACATCGCTTCGATCGCCAGCGGATGGACCCACCCGGCGGGACGCGACCCGGCGGAGACGACGTCCATTGCATCGCCGTGAAAGCCGCGCGCGATCGCTTCGGCCATCTGACTGCGCGCGGCGTTACCGGTGCAGAGAAACAGCACGCGCTTCTTCATGGTGCGAGCCGCTCGATGATCCAGTCCTTCGCGTCGCGAAGGCGATAGACGAAACGATCGTGCAGCCGATCGCCGCGTCCCTGCCAGAACTCGAAATGAAACGGGATCAGACGATAACCGCCCCAGTGCGGCGGGCGCGGAATCGGGACATCTTTGTACGTCGCCGACATCTCGGCTGCGCGACCTTCGAGATCACCGCGATCTGGAATGACGCGACTCTGATCCGATGCCCACGCGCCGAGCTGGCTGCCACGCGCGCGCGTTGCGAAGTACGCGTCCGACTCCTGCTCCGTCGTCCGAATGACCGCGCCTTCGACGCGGACCTGACGCTCGAGCGCCGGCCACCAGAAAACGATCGCGGCGCGCGGATTGTCGTGAATCTGCGAAGCCTTGCGGCTGTGATAGTTCGTGTAGAAGACGAAGCCGCGGCGATCGAAGCCTTTCAGCAGCACGATGCGCGCGGTCACTCCGCCGTCGGAGCTCGCGGTGGCGAGCGTCATCGCTTCCGGCATCACCGGCTGCGCGGCCTGCGCTTCTTCGAACCATCGGCCGAATTGCGCGAAGGGGTCGCGGTCAAGGGCGTCGTCGAGCAGTTGAGCGGTCATCGCGAAGGAAACCAATGATAGAGGAAGAAGTAGACGAGGACTCCGGTCACTGAGACATACATCCAGAGCGGAAAGGTCCAGCGCGCCACCCGCCGGTGCTGCGCCACGCGCATCTTCAGGCCGTTGAACACGGAGAGGATCGCCAGCGGCACGATGGTGACCGCGAGAATCGTGTGCGACGTGAGCAGCGCGAAGTAAACGGGACGGCTCCAGCCGGTGCCGGCGAAACGCGTCATGCCGCCGAGGTAGTGATAGGTGAGATAGGAGATCAGGAAGATGATCGAGGTGATACAGGCCGCGAGCATGAAGCGCTTGTGCGCCTGAATCCGCTTACGGCGGATGAGCACGTAACCGATGAGGAGCCAGACGCCGCTCAGCGCGTTCAGTGACGCGTTGACGATGGGCAGAATGTGCAGAAGGTCCATACGCGGCGCGCACTGTAGCAGAGGCCGTCAGTCTTCGCGCAGGAGGTCGTCGACGGCGCGTGCAACCTGATCGGGCGCGTCATCGTCGAGCGACGAGATGTACTGCCGGACGACGCCGTGTCGATCGACGATCGCGAACTTTGCGCTGTGCAGCAGCGGCTCGCCGCCGTTCGCGACTTTGTCTCCCGCGGCGAGTTTGAACCCTTCTACCGAGAGCCGGACGATCTCGTCGCGATTGCCGGTCAGGAACATCCAGCGCGAATCGTTGCGCGCTTTCTTCGCGTAGTCGGCGAGCACCGCCGGCGTGTCGCGCAGCGGATCGACGCTGATCGAGACGAAGCGAACTTTCGCATCGCTGTCGACCTTCTTCGTCGTCAGCTGCATCGAGCGCGTCATCATCGGACACGTCCCGGTGCAGTTGGTGAAGATGAAGTCGTAGACGGTGACGTAGCCCTTCAGATCGCTGACGCGCACCGCTTTGCCGGCTTCGCTGGTGAGCTGCGCGTCGGGCAGCGTGAAGAGTTTCGGGAGCTGCGATTCGTGATGGCAGGCGACGACGAGCAGCGCGAGCAGAAGTGCGACGCGCTTCATGCCACGACGAGGAGGAGCATGACGACGACGAGATAGATGTTCGACGTCATGAAGAGGCGGCGTGCGGTGCGATTGGAACGATCGAAGAAGAAT
>JAOBAU010000098.1 GCA_025463165.1 Acidobacteriota bacterium
TTGACGTGGCAGAACATTCAGGACGTCGGCATCGCGCAGGGCATCAACAACACCGTCTTCGCACAGGTCGCGGCCGGCGATTCCGATCGCGCCGCCTTCTTCTTCCTCGGCTCGAAAACAGCCGGCGCAAATGGTCTCTCAACTGATCGCACGTTCGAAGGCGTCTGGCACGGCTACATCGCCACGACCTTCGACGGCGGCCGTTCGTGGGTGACGCAGAACGCGACGCCGGGGGATCCGGTGCAGCGCGGCGTCATCTGCACCGAAGGAACGGGATGTCCATCCGGCACACGCAATCTGCTCGACTTCAACGATCTGCAGATCGATGCGAAAGGACGTCCGCATGCCGCGTTCGCGGATGGCTGCATCACCGCGAACTGCATCAACGGCGTCGACTGGAATGGCGCGTCGACCAGTCCGACCGGCGGTACGTCGGGTGTTCCCGACGGCAAAGTGAACGGCTTCGACAACGACCTGACGAAGCGCGCCACGATCATTCGCCAGATCGGCGGCAAGACGCTGTACGCGAAGTACGATCTGCCGGAAGCGCCGACGTATCTGCAGGCGTCGTACGCGCGGCCGAACGTGAAGCTGACGTGGCTCGACCATTCGAAGAACGAGCAGCAGTTCGTCATCGAGCGCTCGACGAATGACGAGTCGCACTTCGCGGCGCTGACGAGCGTCGGTGCGAACGCGACGTCGTACACCGACACGACCGCGCAGAAGAAGACGATCTACTTCTACCGCGTACGTGCCGTGAATGCGAACGGCGCATCGGGCTGGTCGGATTCGGCGCGCGTTTATACGAAGTGAAATCTCTCTGCGCTGTTGTGTTGCTTCTCGCGGCGTGTGCGTCGATTCAGACGCCACGCCGCGAAGTCGCCGGGATAAGCGTTGGCATGTCGCGCAACGCCGTGCACGCCAGGCTCGCCGCGAACGGCACGATGCTGCGCGAAGAGCGCAAACGGCAGGAAGTGTGGGAGCTGCGCGATGTGCGCTTCGCGTCGGCGATCGTCGGCTACGACGAGGAGTGGCGCGTTCGCTACGTCACCGCCGTCGCGAAGGAAAAGATTCGTTACGCCGATGTGCTCGACATCAGCGCGGCGGAGCATCGCACGGATGGCCACAATCACACCTACGTCTGGAAACCATCGCCGCGTGCCGACTACGTAATACGCGCCCGCGGCACCGATCCCGACACGTTGACATATCTGACGTTGCGCCGCATCGCCGGCGAGCACGAAAGCGAAGAAGAGGACGACTGAGTGCAAGCACGGTACGCAATGCGCGCCAGTGCAAAATCCCTCTCCCTCCGGGAGAGGGTGGCGCGTAGCGCCGGGTGAGGGGCGTGGCGAACACGAGAGCGCGATGACACGCCCCTCATCCGCCCTTCGGGCACCTTCTCCCGAAGGGAGAAGGATGTTGGTTCCCCCGTCACTTCACAAATGCGTGATCGTCACGTCCCGCCACTTCTTCGCGAGGTACTCCGCCGCCAGTCGCCGATGACAGTGCTCCGGTTTCTCTTCGCTGCAGAGGAGTACCGATCGCACTTCGAACAAAGAGCGCGGCACGCTCTTCTCCACCTTCCGCTCGCGAAGCAACGCGGAGTACGCAACCTCGTACTCCTCCCATGACACCGCGCCGCTTCGATACGCTTCCAGTTGTTCCGCGGCCGGCGCGAGTCGCAACTCGTGGACGTAACCTGCGTCGAGCACTTCGCGAAGGAAAAACGCCAAGTCGTTTTTCTTCGTGAACCCGGCGAGTTGCGACACGTTGTTCAGGCGCACATCGACGACCTGCCGCACGCCCGCGGCGCGCAACATCGTGAAAAATTCTTCCGCGGATTTCTTCGTGAAGCCGATCGTCAAAAGCTCCATGCTCATCCCTCCGTTTCGTCTCGCAACATCTTCCAGTCGAGACCGAATCGCGCGAGGTATTTGCGCAGCCGGTCGGCATCGTTCGCGCTCGTCTTCTGCTGCCGCGAAGCGCTGAAGAGCAGCCGTCCCGCTCCCGACAGCGATCGCGTTCTTCGCATCACGTCGACGACGTGCTCGAGCTGCACGCGATCGAACGGATCGAGCGCGGCGAGCTGCTCTTCGCCGAGACAGCGCTGCAACAGTTCGGAGTGCGGAGACGCGGTCAGCGGATGCCACGCCTCGCGCATGCGCGCGATCTCTTCGTCGACGATGTCGGTCGTAATGCGGCCGCCGCGCGCGAGTGTCGCCATCCGCACCACCGCGCCATTCAGATCGCGAAAGTTCCCCGGCCACTCCGCCTCGGCCGACGTTGCGAACGACAGGAAACGCTCGCGCGCCTCGCGATTGAAACGAACGTTCGTGCCGGAACGCCGCGCGAACTGCTCGAGCTCAAAATCGAGATTCGGCTCGATGTCTTCGCGACGCTCCTTCAGTCCAGGAAGGACGAACGTCCAAAGGTTGATGCGCGCGAGAAGGTCATCGCGGAAACGGCGCTCGCGAACCATGGTGCCGAGGTCGCGGTTGGTGCCGGCGATGAGCTGAAAATCGCTCTTCACTTCGCGGTCGCCGCCGAGCGGGAGAAACACTTTCTCTTCGAGCGCGCGGAGCAGCATCGCCTGCTCGTCGAGTCCGAGCTCGCCGATCTCATCGAGGAACAACACGCCGCGATTCGCAGCGCGCAGCAGTCCGGGACGATCGCGCAGCGCGCCGGTGAACGAGCCCTTCACGTGGCCGAACAGCGCCGACATCGCCGCCTCGCCGCGGATCGTCGCGCAGTTCACTTCGATGAACTCGCCTTCGACCTGGCGGCGCGTATGTTTCAGCTCGAAGATCCGTTTCGCCAGTCGCGACTTGCCGGCGCCGGTCGGTCCCATCAGCAGCAGCGGCTCGCGCGAATGCATCGCCACCTGCTCGATCCGATCGATGAGCCGATTGAATCGCGCGTTGCGCGTGGCGATGCCCGACTTCAGCAATGACGCCGCTTCCTTCTGCTCTTCGGTGAAGCGCGATGCGATGGCGTCGTAGCGCGAGAGATCGAGATCGACGATCGAATATGAGCCGGTGACGAAATCGCTGCCGCGTCCCGGTGATGTCTGCACGAGCTTTCCCGGAAAGTGGCGCGACTCGGTGAGCAGAAAGATGCAGATCTGCGCGATGTGCGTGCCGGTCGTGATGTGAAAGAGATAGTCCTCGGCTTCAGGATCGAACGGATACGTTCGCGCGAACTGATGCAGCGCGCTGTAGACCTCGCCGAGGTCCCAGGGATCGCTGACGGCGAGCT
>JAOBAU010000104.1 GCA_025463165.1 Acidobacteriota bacterium
GCTTGAGATAAACCCGCAGGAGCTCAACTACATCTTCGTTGTCGTCTGCGATCAGCAGGACCGGACGGTCTGACATGGTCTGACACGGATTATTGCCGAAAACAGGCCAGCCGGCGGTGCGGCATCGGCTGCCATACTCGTTTCATGAAGAATCAATACTTTGGCGATCGCAACGACTATCGAAAGTATGGATTGCTTCGCGCGCTGGCGGAAGCGTCGCGGCTGCGGCTCGGCGTCTGCTGGATTATGACGGCGGACGACGGCAGCACCGACGGCAAGTTCCGCGAGTATCTCGCGCAGCCATCGAAGTGGCGCGCGTGCGATGCGCCGCTCTATGACGGATTGCTGGAAATCGCCGGAGTGCGCAGCGTTGAAGCGATCGAGACCAGTTCGCTGCTCGGCGATGCGCGCTTCGTGACGACGATCGTTCCCGATCATGCGGCGCAGCGACGTGAATGGTTCGCGAGCGCGAGCGCGACACTCGCGGAATGTCCGCTGATCTTCTTCGATCCGGACAACGGTATCGAGGTTCGCAGCTGTCCGCCCGGTCGCCGCAACTCCTCAAAATACGTCGCGTGGCACGAGCTCGAAGAAGCATTTCGCCGCGGACATTCGCTCGTCATCTATCAGCACTTCCCTCGCCGCGAACGCCGCGCGTTCATCGCCGAAGTCACCGAATCACTCACGTCGCGGACCGGCGCAACGGTCTCCGCGTATGCCACGCCTTCCGTCGTCTTCTTCATCGCGGCTCAGCCCGCTCACGCCTCCGCGCTCGCATCGGCCGCGCCGCTCATCCGCGCACGCTGGCCGCACGCTCAGCTGCGCTCCGCGTAGCGGGCCGCTGCTTGTGCTAAGGTTCCGGCTCCCTGCCTGCGTTTCGGCCGGGACCTAATCAATGATCAGATTCGGCACGTCGGGCTGGCGGGGAGTCATCGGCGAAGACTTCACTTTCGACAGGGTTCGCATCGCCGGCCAGGGCATCGCGAACTACCTTCGCAAGTCGGGGCAGAAGGGCTCGGGAGTCATCGTCGCGTACGACACCCGCTTCCTCTCCGAAAAGTTCGCGCTCGAAGCGGCGAAGATCTTCGCCTTCAACGGCATCCAGGCATTTCTCTGCAATCGCGACGTCCCCACCCCCTGCGTCTCATTCGAGATCGTCCGGCGCAAAGCGATGGGCGGCGTCAACTTCACCGCGTCGCACAATCCTCCCGAATACAACGGCCTGAAGTTCTCCACCGCGAACGGCGCGCCGGCGATGCCTGAAGTGACGCAGGCCATCGAGCGCGAGATCCACGCGCTGCAGGCGACGAACGAGCGCGTCGACGTCTACGAAAAGCCGGAGCTGATCGAGATGATCGATCCAAAAGATCGCTATCTCAGCGAGCTGCGCAACAAGGTCGACGTCGATGCCATCCGCAGGAGCGGACTGCGTATCGCCATCGATTCGCTCTACGGCACGGCGCGCGATTACCTCGACTACTTCCTGCTCGACGCCGGCATCGAGCTGAAGATCATCCACAACTTCCGCGATCCGTACTTCGGCGGGTTCTCCCCCGAATGCAGCGAGAAAAACCTCGGCGAGTTGCGCCGCACGGTCCTCACCGAAAAGTTCGATCTCGGTCTCGCCACAGATGGCGACGCCGATCGCTTCGGCATCATCGACGATCGCAATCGCTTCATCTCGCCGAACCTGATCATCGCGCTCGTGGCGCTCTACCTGAAGCGTTATCGCAACATCCCGGGCGGCCTCGCGCGCTCCGTCGCGACGACGCATCTCATCGACGCCATCGCAAAGAAGCTCGACGTGCCGCTGTACGAAACGCCGGTCGGCTTCAAGTACATCGGAGAGCTGATTCTCGCCGACAAGATCGCGCTCGGCGGCGAAGAGAGCGCCGGCATGTCGATGCGTCGGCACGTGCCCGAAAAGGACGGCGTCCTCGCCTGTCTGCTCGTCGCGGAGATGGTGGCGAGCACCGGGAAGAAGATCACGGAGCTGATCGACGACGTCTATCGCGAGTTCGGCTTCTTCTATTCGAAGCGCGTCGATCTGAAGCTGACGCAGCAGCTGAAAGATTCACTCGCCGCGAAGCTCGCCAATCCGCCGGCCGAAGTCGGTGGACTGAAAGTTCGCGAAGTGAACAAGGTCGACGGCGTGAAGCTGATCTTCAACGACTCGACGTGGCTGCTGTTCCGGCTGTCGGGAACGGAGCCGGTGGCGCGACTCTATGCCGAGGCCTGCAGCCCGAAGGAGCTGAAGAGCCTCATCGATGCGGGGCGGAAGTTTGTTGCTGCTTAAAGTTCCGCCCGTCGAACGGATCGCCGACATCGCGCACACGATCGAGCTGGCGATCGCGCCGGTCTTTCTCCTCACCGGCGTCTCCTCGATCCTCGGCGTCCTTTCCAACCGCCTCGGCCGCATCATCGATCGCGCTCGACTCCTCGAGGACCGGCTGCTGCACGCGACCGGAAGCGACGCGCAGTTGATGCACGACGAGCTCGATATCCTCAAGCGCCGTGCGCGACTGGTCTATCGCGCCATCGCGCTCGGCACGACCTGCGCGCTGCTCGTCTGCATCGTCATCGCCACGCTCTTCGGCGCCGCGCTCTTCGACATGACGATCACCAAAGTCATCGCCGCGTTCTTCATCGCCGGGATGGTCGCGATGATCGGCGCGCTAATGATCTTCCTGCGCGAAGTCTTCTTTGCGACGGCCAGCCTGCGCATCGGTCCCGATCATCGATAAGCGAGCAGATCGCACGCGAGGAAGAGCCACCAGCCGGCGATTAAGGTCGCGGTCGTGCGACGGATGAGCGGCGTCGACGTCAGCGCGATCAGCGCACCGAGCACGCCGAGCTCCGTCGCGGGACGGAGGAACGACCAGTCGTCATCCCAGAACAGCGGACCGAGCGTCGTGACGAGCAGCGCGTACCCGAGCCACGCCAGTTTCACTTCGAGCGGCGCGCGCGATTTGCGGAATGCGATCGCGACGAGCAACGCGAAGAGCGCAAGCAGCACCAGCTCGATGAGCACGACCGATTCTCCGCGCGATGCCGGATCCAGGAGCGCGGCGATGCGCGGCGCAACGGTCGCGAACGGAACGCCGAGCACGCTGCGATTGAAGAGCGTCACCGGCAGATCGAAGTAATGGAAGAGCCAGAGCTTCCAGCTGAAGTACGTCGCCGGTGCGAGGAGAAACCAAAACCGGCGCGGATTGCGATCGATGACCAGCATCGCAAGCGCGGCGCCGGGGACAAGCAGCGATGGTTCTTTCGACAGCGCCGCGATGGCGAGGAGCAGCGCCGAGAGCAGCCAGCGTTGCTTCACCATCGCGAGCATCGCCGCGACCACGAAGGCGAGCTCCACGGCCTCGGTGAGATCGCGTCGCACCGTCAGCAGGAACGACGGAAAGAGTGCGATGACGATTCCGTACGCGCCGGCGACGCCGTAATGCTCGAGCAGCAGCGCGCCGAACACGCTCACCGCGCAGACGGCGATGACATTCACGAGCACGAGCAGCCAGAGCGTGGCGCGCGTCGAGCCGCATGACAGAGCGTGAACGATGAGCGGATAGACGATCCGCTGCGCGCGATAGACCGGATAGTCGAAACGGATTCCCTGCTCCAACGGCGCGGTCGACATCGGCCGCAGCGCGAGCCGCAGATAGAACTGCCCGTCGTAACCGGCGGAGTGTTCGACGGTCACACCGGCGGGATGCGAGAACTCATCGCCGGCGACGACGAACCTCGACACATCACCGCGTCGCAACTCCAGCATCACGAACGCGCCGTACAACACGGCGGTCACGGCGATGGCGGCGAGGACGCTGCGCATGCGAGCAGCGTACGGTATCCTTCGCGCGCTGATGAAGTATCCGTTCGAAAAGCTCTTCCTCGTATGCACCGGCGAGCGCTGCAATGCGGCGACGCGCGGCGATCGGGGCGGACTCGCCATTCGCGAGCAGCTGAAAGATCTGAACAAAAAGCTCGGGCGCAAGCCGATCGTGCGCGTCTGCAGCGTTTCGTGTCTCGACCTTTGCGACTACGGCCCGAACATGGTCGTGGAACCGAACGGCACCGTCTATTCGCATCTGACGCCGGAGCTGGCGAAGGCGGTGTATCGCGGCGAGATGGGCGACGCGGAGCCGCGGCCCGATCTCGAGCTACGCGAAGACGAGGTCGCACCGAACCGCAATTAACTTCGGAAGAGTTGTGCGACGGCGAGTCTCGCCAATCCCGAGAGAATGGCCAGCAGCGCGGAGCTCGGAACCCACAGCAGCGGCGCGAAGAAAATGCCTGCGATGAGAGTGCCGCGCCGCTCCGCGCCGGTCGTCCCGCGTACGAGCACGACGTACAAAACGACGACGAACGCGCACCAGCCGCCACGCAACGCGAGGCCTCCGAGGTGTCGCGCCGGCTCGCCAACCGCGAAGAGACGCAGGGCGGCGTACCAGCTCATCGCGACTCCCGCAGCGAAGACGGGTGCGATCGTCGCCAGGCCCACTGCTCGACGCACGTTCAGGAATGCCGTCGTCGACAAGTTCCGCATCACGTTCGTGCGCGCACAGAGTTCAGACGTGCGTCATGCGACGCTGGTTCCAAATGCTGCGATGTCGCCGCTCTCCAGTCCGACCGCGGCGGCGTGAATCACTGACGCAATCCTTACCGCATCATTCACCTGCTCCTCGCTGATCCCGCCGGCCACCACGACCGCTTCGTGCGAGCGGATGCACATCTCGCATCCGTTGATCGCGCTGACGGCGAGACAGAACAGCTCGAAGTCGGCCTTGTTCGTGGCCGGTTTCGCGATGCGATTCATTCGCAGACGCGCGGGCAGCGACGCGTACGACTCCTTCCCGACCATATGGCGGAACCGGTAGTAGACGTTGTTCATCCCCATCAGCACCGCGGCGGCCGCGGCGTCATCGACGACGGTCGCATCAACCTCGGCGGCGCGTGCATCGGCGAGGATCGCGTCGCGCAGTTGCGGGTTGCGCGCGGCGATCGCCGAAGCGACCGCCACGCCCCACCGCTGCGCCGTCGTGAGCGCGCCCGGCTGCAGCACCGTCTGCAGGTTCAGACGAATGTCTTTCGCTGCCTCGGGAAGCTGCTCGCGAACCGCGTCGACGGCGCTCATCGTTATGCCGCTCCGAGCGTTTCCTGGCCCGGCTTCCAGTTGCAGGGGCAGAGCTCGTCGGTCTGCAGCGCGTCGAGGATGCGGATCTGCTCGTCGACGTTGCGGCCGACCGAAAGATCGGTCGCGCTGACCGAGCGGATGATGCCGTCCGGATCGATGACGAACGTGACGCGAAGCGCGGCGCCGGCGTTCGGATGGATGATGCCGAGCTGCTGCGCGAACGCCGGCTGGATGAAGAGCAGCGGCGTGTTGATCTTCTTCAGATCGTCATGGCTGCGGCGCCACGCGAGGTGCGAGAACTCGTTGTCGGTGCTGCCGCCGAGGACCACGGCATCGCGGTCGGCGAAGTCTTTGGCGCGGTTGTCGAACTCGACGATTTCCGTCGGGCAGATGAAGGTGAAGTCTTTCGGATACGCGTAGAACACGATCCACTTGCCGGGATACGCGGAGCTCGAGATGTCCTGAAACTCCTTGCCCTTTTCGACGCTCACGCAGGCCGGAAGGGTGAATGCGGGAAACTTGTCGCCAACAGTCAACATGTTGCTTTTCTCCTCTTTGAACGGTTGAGATTTGAAAAAGATCAGTGCCGCTTCGTACCGCGCATGACCACCTGGTACTCGCGAACTTTGAAACCACGCATCGATTCGAGGTTGCAGACCTGCACGCGGTCCCACGGAATGTCGTGGATCGCGCCGGTGGCCTCATCGATGAAGTGATGATGTGTTTCCAGCTTCGGATCGAATACGACGCTGTCGGGATCGAGATGCAGTTCGCGCAGCAGCCCCTTCTCCACGAACAGGTTGAGCGTGTTGTAGACAGTGGCGCGGGAAATGGCCGGGAAACTCTCCGCGACCGTTTTCCAGACGCGATCGGCTGACGGATGCTCTTTCGTGGTGAGCACGTATTCGGCGACCGCCAGCCGGTGGGCGGAAGGTCGAATGCCGTGTTCGGCGAGAGCCTGTCGAGGATTGGGGCGATGCACGAGATGTAGACTAAGTCTAAATCATGATCGTGTCAAGTACTCGCTCACTTCCAGACTTCGCCGATCACCTTCGCCGTCGCGTCGTGCTCGCCAAGATCGCCGAGGTGGAACAGCTCCTCGATCGTCCGCAGCAGGCTGTAGTGGTCGTACGCAACGTCCGTCCCGCTCCCCGCTTTCACTCCCGCGCCGAGCAGCACGGTGTAGATGTGGTTCTTCGCGTGGTAGTCGTCCTCGTCGAACGTCACGACGAAGAGCGTCGACGCGTACTTCGGATCGCGGAGCAACGGCTCGAGCCGGCGGCGCAGGAACTTGTCGGCAACCGAGACATCGGTGTCATGTCCGTTGTTCTTGTTGTTGGGAACGTACAGCGCGAACTCCGGCAGTTTGCCGGCGGCCGCGTCGCGATCGAGCTCGGCCGCTTCGACGACTCTCGCGCAGCGGGCGGGATTCGTCTGCACGTTTTTGAAGTCGAGGAAGCCGGTGTGTCTCCGCGCGTAGGAACCGGACGCGCTGTCGCGCAGGTAGCAGTTCCCCGGATAGTTCTCCGCGTAGACCTTCCAGCTTAGCCCGCGTGCCTCGAGCAGATCGCCGAGATGGCGCGCATCGATCGTCACCGTGTCATCGCTCTTCACGCCGTGCGTGCTGCCGGAGATCATGGCGATGTAGTTCGGCCGCGACGGATGCGCGACCGCGCTGAAGTTGCGCAGCATCGCGCCGCGCTTCACCAGTTCGGCGAAGTACGGCTGTTTCTCGGCGTTGGCGCGCTCCTCGTTCTCGAGCACGATCACGATCACATGTTTGATCGACGGCGGAAGCGCGCTCGCGCGGCAGGCGAGCAGCGTCAGGGCGACAACGATTGCAATCCGTTTCACGGGCACCTCAGTCGGCGTGGCGAAGATACAGATGGAACGTCGTCCCGCGGCCGACTTCGCTCTCCGCGAAGATGTGACCGCCGAACGCCGTGATCATCTGATGTGCCGCTGCGAGACCGATGCCGGTACCGCTCCGCTTGGTGGTGAAGAACGGCTCGAAGATGCGGCTGAGCGTCTCCGGCGGGATGCCGCCGCCGCAATCGCTCACCGACAGATGGACGAAACCTCGCGCGTCGAACGGTGCCGGCTCCGCGCCGTGGCCGCCTCCGCGCGCGACGATCTTCACCACGCCGCCGGTCGGCATCGCGTCCGCCGCATTCGTGACGAGATTGTTCAGCACCTGGTAAAGCTGCGCGGGGTCGACGGAAACGCGCGGCAGCGGCTCGACAGAATCGAGCTCGATGGCGACTTTTCCTGACGTTCGTTCCTGGAGCACGACGCTCATGTCGGCGGTGAACGTGCGCAGCCAGTCGTCGACGGCAACCGGCCGCAGCGTCGGCTCCGCGCGGCGCGTGAAACGCATCACTTCTTCCGTCACGCGCTGGCCGCGCTGCACCGACGCGCTGATCCGCTCGGCCGCGGTGCGCACCGCATCGGGATCGGCTTTCCCGCGGCGGATGAGCTCGGCGAACGGGCCGATCGACATCAGCACGTTGTTGAATTCGTGCGCGACGGTCGCCGCGACGCGGCCGAGGCTTTCGATGCGGCGTGATTGCTCGAGCTGCGATTCGAGGAGACGCGTGCCGGTCTCATCGACGCCGATGGCGACGACGTGCTCGGCCTCCCCTGCCGCCGTGCGGATCGTCGTGGCGTGCCAGACGATGTGGCGCCGGCTGCCGTCGCGCGTCACGAGCGTCGACTCCGAGCGCGACGTCGAGCCGTCGCCTGTGATCTGACGGAGTAGCACACCGACGGCGCCGGAGACGCGGTCGGACAATTCGGCGTCGATGATGTGGCGGCCGATCACATCATTCGCCGCATAGCCGGTGGCGCGCTCGAACGCCTGATTGACGCGCAGCACGCGGCCATCGCGATCGAGCACGACGATCAGCGTCGGCGCGGTGTCGATGACGCGGCTGACGAACTCCTGCTCCTGCCGCAACTCGGCTTCGGCACGCACGCGCTCGATGGCATTCGCGAAGATCGTTCCGATCATCTCGAGTAGCGCGATGGTATCCGGCGACCACGCGCGCTGCTTGCGTACCATGTCGAATCCGACGAAGCCGATCAGCGAGGACTTCGCGCGCATCGGCACGAAGACGAGCGAGACGATTCCCTGCTGCTCGAGCAGTGCGCGTTCCGCATGCGCCTCCGGCGGAAGCGCGGAGACGTCGCCGATGTGCAGCGGACGTCCCTCCTCCAGAATCGACATCGACCAGCCGAAGGCGAGTCGCGGCACGTTGCGGATTCGCGCCTTCTGCGGTGCGATCCCTTCGTTCGTCCATTCATTGGTTTTGTCGATCGTCGCGCCGTCGCGCGAGAAGAGGAAGACCGAGCTCCGATCGACACCCGCGAACTCGCCGATGCGGCGCAGCGCCTCATCGAGGCAGCGATCGACGTCGGCGGCGGAGACATTGATGAACTCGGTCGCAAAGCGGCGGATGACCGACTCGAGCTCGGCACGATCGCGCAGCGCTTCATCGGCGCGTCGCTTCGCGATCGTGGCCATCGCTTCCTGGCGCGCGCGCTCGACCGCGGACGGCAGACGGCCGAGCCGATCCTTCAACACGTAATCGGTGGCGCCGAGTCTGAGCGCTTCGACGGCGCGCTCGTCGCCGAGCGTGCCGGACAGAAGAATGAACGGCACACAGTCGTCGCGCTCGCGGACGATTCGCAACGCGGAGATCCCGTCGAACGACGGCAGCGCGTAGTCGGCGAGGACGATGTCGGGAGCGAACGAATCGAGCGTTTCGCGAAACGGCTTTTCCGACTGCACGCGCGTCAGCTCGAAGACGATTCCGCCGCGCACGAGCGCACGCTGGATCAGCTCCGCATCCGAGTCGGAGTCTTCCAGCATCAAAATGCGAAGCGGGTCCGGCATCGTTACCCTTCGCCGAGCGGCGGCTTGTTGAGAACCATCCAGTAAAAGCCGACGTCCGAGATGGCGCGCGCGAAGTCGTCGAACTCGACCGGCTTGACGATGTAGCTGTTCGCGCCGAGGTTGTACGACTCGACGCGATCGCGCTCCTCGGCGGACGACGTCAGGACGACGATCGGAATCGACTTCGTGGCCGGATCGCTCTTCAGCGCGCGCAGGACGTCGATGCCGTCGACCTTCGGCAGCTTGAGATCGAGCAGCACGACACGCGGCTGCACGTTCACGTTCCTGCCGGCGAACGTGCCGGTGCCGCGAATGAAATCGAGCGCTTCCGCGCCGTCGCGGCAGACTTCGATCCGGTTCGCGAAATTCTTCTGGCGCAGCGCGCGCAGCGTCAGCTCGAGGTCCGTCTCGCTATCTTCAACGATCAGGATCTCGACCGATTCATCCTTCGGCATCGCTTCCTCCCGGCCGCGGCAGCGCGAAGAAAAACGTCGCTCCCGAACCTTCACTCGATTCCGCCCAGACGCGCCCGCCGTGGCGCTGCACGACGCGCTGCACGATCGCCAGGCCGACGCCGGTTCCTTCGTATTCGCTCGCATGATGGAGACGCTGAAACACGCCGAAGAGTTTGTCGGCGTAACGCATGTCGAAGCCGACGCCGTTGTCGCATACGGCGTAAATGTGTTCTCCGTCCACGGTCGATGCTGTGACGGATATCCGCGCGACGTCGCGAACGGTCGTGAACTTGACCGCGTTCGACACGAGATTGAAAACGGCCTGATACATCATCCGCGCGTCGCCTGGCGCACTCGGCAGTTCGCCGATGCAAATCTCGACGCGACGATTGGGCACGACCTCGCGTGCTTCGTCCGCGGCACGCTCGAAGAGCGCGCGCATGTTGATGACTGAGCTGGTGACCGGTTGCCGCGTGAGGCGCGAGAAGGCAAGCAGATCGTCGACGAGATTCGCCATCTTCCGGCTGTTCGCGCGGATGACGCCGACGAGGCGCATGCCCTCACCTTCGAGCGCGCCGCCGAACTCTTCAGCGAGGATGCGCGAGAAGCCGTCGATGGCGCGCAGCGGCGCGCGAAGATCGTGCGACACCGAATACGAAAACGCTTCGAGCTCGCGATTGGCGTTCGTCAGATCGGTCTGCGTGCGAAGCAGCGACTTCGCCATCCCGTGAAAGGCGCGATCGACGTCGGCGATCTCATCAGTTCCCGCGAGTGGCTCGTGCAGTTTCGCGCCCGCGGCGAGGAGCCGTGAGTTGTCGGCGACGATGAACAGACGGCGATCGATGGTTCGGACGAAAATCGTCGCGGCGACCGCACCGACGAGAAGATTCAGCACGATGGCGCAGCCGACCAGCGCCTCCATCAGATTGCGCGAGCGCAACGCGCGCGTCTGCCGCTCACGCGCGAGGCGCTGCTCTTCGTCGAGAAAACTGTGGAGCTGGTTCTGAAACGCCGACATCCACCGCCCGCCTTCGCTTCGGAAGACGCGCTCCTGCGCGAGGTGCGGCTTCGATTCCGCCACGAAGCCGGCGCTGACCGTGTTCGCTTCGATGAAGCGCGTCATCTGCGACTGCATCATCTCGACGCGGCTCAGTTGCGATGGATTGTCGGAGACGAGCGCGCGCAGGAGCTCGACGCGCCGCGGCGCTTCGCGTGCCGCGGTGGTGAATGCAGTGGCGAAGGAATCACGGCCGGTGATGATGTAGGCGCGCACCGCCGACTCCGCGCCGAGCAGCAGGCTGCTGAGCTGGAAGGCGTCAGCGATCACCTGCTGCGAATGAATCTCGAGTGTCCGATCGGCAACGGCCCGCCGGCTGACCGCGACGAGCAGAATGCCCAGCAGGAGTTGAACCGCCACCGGGATCGCAATCAGAAACAGAATTTGCCTGGAGATACTTCGTCGCATGACCGGTGACGCACCACTACGTCATTATACCATTAATCCCGTGCGGAATGATGATCCGGTAGCGGCCGGGCTTCCATGCAATCTACGCTGATAACGGAGCGAAAGTTATGCGCTCACGTCGATTTCACGAGACGTTTACGAAGGTCTCGTAATTAGCGAGGAGTGACCCATCCCGCGAAGCGGGTGGTTCCGTTTTCGATCCGGATCATTGCCACCGGTTTGATCGGATCACGATCGGGTCCCATCGTAATGACGCCGGAAACTCCGCTGTAATCCTTTGTCAGCGCAATCTGATCGCGAATGGCTTTTCGATCGAGCGAGCCGGCGCTCTTTATGGCATTCGCGAAGATATGCACGGCGTCATAACCAAGCGCGGCATTGGCTTCCGGCGCTTTGTGATAGCGCTTTTGAATTTCCGCGACGAAGCGCTGCACGGCCGGGCGCGGCTCGTCGTGAAAATAATGATCGGAGAAATAGCAGCCGTCGACTGCTTTGCCG
Organism: Acidobacteriota bacterium; assembly: GCA_025463165.1. Taxonomy (GTDB): domain Bacteria; phylum Acidobacteriota; class Thermoanaerobaculia; order Gp7-AA8; family Gp7-AA8; genus JAOBAU01. The sequence continues at coordinate 11,448 of JAOBAU010000104.1, forward strand.
CCGATAGCGACAACTGTCGGCGAATCCCAGCCGTCGCCACCGACCAGCGGGACTGTAATGCCAAGGTCGCGCGCCTGGACGGCGATCTGTCCGGCGTCGGTATAGAAGCCGGGAACGAAAACCACCTGCAGCGATTTCGTTTTAATCGCGGTCAGCTGCGGACGAAAATCAGCATCGCCGCCCGTATAGCTCTGCTCGGCCACAATTGAGCCGCCGCGCTTCGTGAACTCATCACGGAAAACGGTGGCAAGGCCGACCGAGTAATCGCTCTTGTTGTCGCGCAGAATCGCGGCGGTGGTGGCGTGCAGAGTGTCGCGGACGAACGACGCCAGCGCTTTTCCCTGATAAGGATCGGTGAAGCAGACGCGGAAAATGTATTCGCCCTTCTTCGTGACGTCGGGATTCGTCGACGACGGAGAGATCATCGGCACTTTGTTGCGCTGGCAGATTGGCGCGGCGGCGAGCGACTGCGATGACGAGTTCTCGCCGATCACCGCGATGACGTTGTCACTGGTGATGAGTTTCGTCACGACCGACGCCGCTTCTTCGGGCTTTCCCTGATCGTCTTCGACGACCAGGCGGATCTTCCGGCCGAGGACGCCGCCGCTGTTGTTGATCTCTTCGACGGCGAGCTTCACGCCCTGCAGCGTCGCCTGGCCGAACGACGCTTCGCCGCCGGTGAGCGCGCCGTACATTCCGAGTGGAATATCGCTCGCTGAGGTTGCCGTTTGTCGTTCGGCACGCGGACCGCAGGCCAGCGCGAGCACTGCCAAAACAATCGCAAGTCGTTTCACGGCGGCGAGTCTATCAGCGAAAGGATTCACCAATTCATGCAGGCGAATGATCTTCGAAGAGGCATGGTCGTCATCTTCAACGGCGACTTGTGCAGAGTTCTCGAGTTCCACCACCACACGCCCGGAAACCTCCGCGCCATGGTGCAGGCCAAGCTGCGCAACATGCGCACCGGCAATCAGTTCGAGCATCGTTTTCGTTCGCAGGACGAGATCGAGCAGGCGTACATCAATCAGCACGAGATGGAGTACCTGTACTCGGACGGACACTCGCATCACTTCATGAACACCGAGAACTACGAGCAGATCGAGATCTCCGAGGACGACCTCGGCGATGCCGCGTCGTGGCTGCAGGCGGGACTCAAGCTCCAGGTGCAGTTCCATGAAGCGAAACCGATCGGCATCGAGTTGCCGAAGACGATCAAGGCGAAGATCGCCACGACCGAGCCGATGGTGAAGGGCGCTACGGCGTCGGCGTCGTACAAGCCGGCCACGCTCGAGAACGGCGTCGTCGTGCAGGTTCCGCCGTTCGTCACCGATGGTGAAGAGATCATCGTCGACCCGACCGAGAACCGGTACATGGAGCGCGCGAAATAGCGTCCGTCCACTTCCTCTGCGGGGGATGCGAAGCGCGTCTCGCTCGTGTATCGGGCGAGGCGCCGCGCCCCTGCGAGTTCTGCAGCAAGCCGACCGAAGTCACCGCGCCCGCGGCTGAAACGATCATCGAGCGCTGCGCCGCATGCGGCCACGAAGAGCTCTACTTCCAAAAGGATTTCAACCGCCGCACCGGCATCGCGCTGGTCGTCGCCGGCTCGATCTTCGTGCCGTGGACGTACGGCCTGTCGCTGCTCGCCGTGACGATCCTCGACTACATCGTCTGGCGCATCGTGAAGGACGTGATCGTCTGCTACGAATGCCAGGCGGTACACCGCGCCTACCCGCCCAACCCGGCCATCGAGCCGTTCAGCCTCGTGATCCACGACCGCCACGTCTTCGGCGCCGCCCCCCCCGGCGCGGAGGAGTAGGTTTAACTATGGGGTCACATCTAAAAATTTAAGTTAAGCCGTG